>DASSRW010000086.1:0-5299 GCA_035701545.1 Pseudolabrys sp. | reverse complement strand
CCGCCACCGAGCCGGCGACCAGCGCGACCGTGATGATCGCGAAGGTCATCTGGTAGATCATGAACAGGCTTTCGGGGATCGTTTTCGCCAGTGGCGAAATCGAATCCATCGAGAGCCCGCGCAGGAAAATTCTTTGCAGCGTGCCGATCAGCGCGCCATCGCCCGTGAAGGTGAGGGAATAGCCGACGATCGCCCACAGCACCGAGACGAGAAACGTCGCGGCGAGGCTTTGCGCCATGGTCGCGAGCACGTTCTTCTTGCGCACCATGCCGCAGTAGAAAAGCGCAAGGCCAGGTATCGTCATCATCAGCACAAGGCCGGTGGCGCCGATCATCCAGGCGGTGTCGCCGCCGTCGATTTTCCCCGTTTGCGCGAAGGCGGGCGAGGCGACGAAGGTCGCAATGATTGCCGGCGTAACCGTCAGGCCCGTGTTTCCCCACTTCATCTCAAGTCCCCCAGAATGAATTTGCTTTGAGCCGGCCTCTTCTCTTGCGCTCATTCCCGCGCGAGCGGGCATCCAGGCCGCTCCGTACTCCCTTCGAAGGGCGGGCGGCCCGATTCAGAGCGCGTTTGTGTCCGTCTCGCCGGTGCGGATGCGCATCGCCTGCTCGATCGGCGTAACGAAAATCTTTCCGTCGCCGATCTGACCGGTCTTTGCCGCCGCCGCGACGGCTTCCACAACCTGATCGAGTTGCTCGCTGGCGACGGCGACCTCGATGCGCACCTTCGGCAGGAAGTTCACTGCGTATTCGGCGCCGCGATAGATTTCGGTATGCCCCTTCTGCCGCCCGTAGCCCTTGACCTCGCTTACCGTCATGCCGTGCACGCCGATGCGGGTCAGCGCGTCGCGCACCTCGTCGAGCTTGAATGGTTTGATGATGGCAATGACGAGCTTCATGGACTTCCCCCGGCCGGCCCGACGGTTGGGCGTCACGCCGCCTCACAATGCAAAACCCGTTTCGCGCGCAGCGAAGCGGGCATTTGTGCCGACACTATCGACACAGAGGCTGAAAATTAAGCGGGGCAATTGCCCCAATTTCAGGCAGATTGCCGAAGAGGCAGGCAGATCAGGTCAAGATCGCTGCCCTATCGGCCGGCCGGAGCGGCAAGACCGCGGCTCTTGATGATCGAGGGCAAGAGCCTGCGCGCCCGAGTGCGCGTTGTGCCGGGCATCATGCGCGGGTCGTACAGGATCGTCAGCAGCGCGCGATCGTACACGCTCAGATAGCCGACCATCCGGTTCTGATTGAGCGTCGTCCACGGGTTGTGCTGGTCGTGACTGGAAAGGCCGAACGCATGCAGCAATTCGTGATAGGCGCAATCGAGAAATACCGCGTCGCCCTTATCGACGATAACAAAGGATACCGAATGGACGATTTCGCCGGCGGCGTTCGATTTCACGCTGGTCATGCACTGCGGGTCGGTGCGCGCGATGAACCGCCGCGCAACCCTGGCGCCGAACGCCGCGACCAGCGCGGCATTGAAATGCTTTTCGTCGATCAGCCGCACCTCGATGTTGGCAGGCGCGCCCGCGGGCACGATCCTCACACGCAGGCTGGGCACCTTTTCGGCGTATTCGCGAATGATGTCTTTCATGATTGCGCTGCGATCGACGCTGCCGCCGCCGATGACGCGAATGCTGATGGGATGATCGTAGCGTCGAATGCCCTTTGGACGCTTGCCGATCAGGAGGTCGGAGCCGAAGGCGAGGGCGAGAAATCCGCGCGAGAGCTCGCGAACGGAGAACCGCGTGTATTGCGGCGGGGCGCCGTCAAACGAGCCGGGCGGCGCGGGCTCCTTGCCGGAAGCCGCGAAAGCCGGCGCTGAAAGCAGCAGCATTGCAATCCACGCTGTTAAGGCCAGCAAAAAAAAACGACAGTCATTCCGGGGCCGGCCGAAGGCCGGAACCCGGAATCCGGAAAAGCATATCGAGCGAGTATCTGGATTCCGGGTTCGCTCGCTAAGTTTACCATCGGGCCGCGCTTCGCGCGGACCCGTTGGCTCGCGCCCCGGAATGACAGCGCACAAGTCAGCGGTTCGTCTCATACCGGACGTTACCTTCTTATTCCCGCCTATTCCCGCCGCAGCCGCACCAGGCCTTCCTGCGCGACGGAGGCAACCAGCGTGCCGCCGCGCGTGAAGATCAGGCCGCGCGAAAAGCCGCGCGATGCGTGCAGGTTGGGCGAATCCTGCGCATAGAGCAGCCAGTCGTCGGCGCGAAACGGCCGGTGCAGCCACAAAGCGTGATCGAGGCTCGCCGCCATGAACTCCGGCTCGAACAGCGTGCGTCCATGCGATGCCAGCGCGGTATCGAGCAGCGTCATGTCGGAGGCATAGGCGAGCACGCATTGATGCAGCGCCGGATCGTCCGGCAGCCGGCCGGTCGTGCGAATCCAGATGTGGAATTTGCCGTCCGGATATTTGCGGCCGAGATAACGCTCGAATTCCACCGGCCGCAATTCGATCGGGCGTTCGCGTTCGTAATAGCGCCGCACCGGATCGGGCATCAGCGGCAAGATGTTTTTGCGCACCTCCGACTCGCTCGGCAGTTTTTCCGGGGGCGGTACATCCGGCATCTTCACCTGGTGGTCGAGGCCGGGCTCGTCCGCATGGAACGAGACCTGCATCGAAAAGATTGGATGCCCGTGCTGGCGCGCGGTCACGCGCCGGGTCGTGAAGCTCTTGCCGTCGCGGATGCGGTCGACGTCGTAGATGATGGGGACCTTGGGGTCTCCCGGCAGCAGGAAGTAGGCGTGCATGGAATGCGGCGGACGACCCTCGACGGTGCGGACGGCGGCGACCAGGGCCTGCCCGATCACCTGACCGCCAAACACGCGCTGCCAGCCGACCTGCGGACTGCGGCCGCGGAACAGGTTCATCTCGAGCGGCTCGAGGTCGAGGATATTGAGGAGATCCTGGACGGCGGACGTCATTGCGGAGGATCCGGGGGAAGGGCTCGAACGGAAGCCCAACCTGCTATGCTGGCGGCGAATTTACAAGGAACGCGAATGGCCGAACTGGAAGGCGGGCGTAAAAGAGCCGACGTGGTGGTGGCGGGCGCCGGGTTTGCCGGGCTGGCGCTCGGCATCGCGTTGCGGCAGGGCCTCGGCGGAAGCTTCCGCGTCACTGTCGCCGACCCCACGCTCGCGTCGGAGAAATCGAAAGACATGCGCGCTTCGGCCATCGCGGCGGCGGCGCGGCGCCTGTTCGAGGCCATCGGCGCGTGGGACGCCGTCGTGCAGGATGCGCAGCCGATCCTCGACATGGTGGTCACCGACTCCAGGCTCGACGATGCGGTGCGCCCGACGTTGCTGACGTTCGGCGGCGAGGTCGAGGAAGGCGAGCCGTTCGCGCACATGATCGAGAACCGCCATCTGATCGATGCGCTGGTGGCGCGCGCGCGCGAAGAAGGTGTTGATCTGCGCGCGACGGCTGTGGCGTCGTTCGACTACGACATCGCAGAAAGCGACCCCCGCCCCGACCCTCCCCCTTTCAGGGGGAGGGAGCATTCCCGGTGCAGTCATCCTCCCCCTGGAAGGGGGACGAATGAGGAGGGGGTCAGCACTCACGTCAATATTGAATTTGCCGATGGCGATGAAATCTCCGCGCGTTTGCTGGTCGGCGCGGACGGTGCGAAGTCGCGCACTCGCGAGCAGGCCGGGATTGCCACGCACGGATGGAACTACGGGCAGTCGGCCATCGTCACGACGGTCGCGCATGAGCGCGATCACAAAGGGCGTGCCGAAGAGCATTTTCTGCCGGCGGGGCCTTTTGCGATTCTGCCACTCACGGGCAAGCGCTCGTCGATCGTCTGGACCGAAGAAGAGCGCGAGGCCGCGCGGCTGCTCGCGTTGCCCGATGAGGAATTTCACGCCGAGCTGGAAAAACGCTTCGGATTGCATCTCGGCGATATCGAAGTCGTCGGTCCACGGCGCGCGTTCCCGCTCGGGCTTTTCACCGCGCGCTCGTTCATCGCCGAACGTCTGGCGCTGGTCGGCGACGCCGCGCACATCATTCATCCAATCGCGGGGCAGGGGCTCAACATGGGCCTGCGAGACGTTGCCGCGCTGGCGGAAGTTGTCGCCGACGCGGCGCGGCTCGGGCTCGACCCGGGCGGCGCGGATGTTCTGGAGCGCTATCAACGCTGGCGGCGCTTCGACACCATGACCATGGGCATCGCGACCGACGGGTTGAACCGCCTGTTCTCCAATCACTCCGACGTGCTGCGCCTTGCGCGCGATATCGGACTTGGGCTGGTCGAGCGCATGCCGCCGCTCAAACGCCTGTTCATCCGCGAGGCCGCGGGTTTCACCGGCGAGGTGCCGAAGTTGCTGCGGGGGGAGGGGTTGTAATATTTGGCATTGCCAGACACTCAGACGTCATCACCCGCGAAAGCGGGTGATCCAGTAAACTCCGTGTGCGAGGATCGACAGGCTTGCGATTACTGGATGCCCCGCTTTCGCGGGGCATGACAGTCAGAGTTTTTCTCGCCGACCCTCCCCTTTCAGGGGAGGGATTAAGAAAGAAATTACGACAGCGGAATGCTGCCGACGTGGTCCTGAAACGCCTTGCGGCCGGAGATCGCCGCGTACCAGCGGTCGAGGTTCGGCGTCGACGGACGCCCGGGCACCAGCTGCACATAGCGGTAACACATGATGCCGACCGGGATATCGCCGTAGGAAAATGAATCGCCGGCGACGAATTGCGTCTTGCCGAGTTGCGCGTCAAGGATTTGCATCGCCGCCGTGGTTTTTTCCTGCGAGGTCTTGATGGCCGCCTCGTCGCGCTTTTCCGGCGGCGTGCGGATCAGTCCCCAGAACGCGCCGAAGATGGCGGGGCCGACGACCGACAACTGCCAGTCCATCCACATGCTCGCCCGCGCGCGCGCCTTGGGATCCTTCGGCTCGAGCACGTTGTTCTTGTCGTATTTGCCCGCGAGGTAGCGCACGACCGAGTTCGACTCCCACAGCGTGAAGCCGTCCTCTTCTTCGAGCGTCGGCACGAGGCCGTTCGGGTTCATTGAGAGGTAAGGCGCTTCCTTGTTCTTGCCGAACTTGCCGCCGACGTCGATGCGTTCGCACGGCAGGCCGAGCTCACCGACCGCCCACATCGCCTTCTGCACGTTGGATGAGGTATTGCGCCCCCACATTTTGATCATTGGCGTGTTCCTTCCTTACTCACTGTCATGCCCCGCGAAAGCGGGGCATCCAGTATTCTCGAATGAGCATGATAGTCGACCACGGCGATTACTGGATCACCCGCTTTCGCGGGTGATGACGCCGCGAGCGGCGTCACTCCA
>DASSRW010000085.1:0-12996 GCA_035701545.1 Pseudolabrys sp. | reverse complement strand
ATTATCACCGCGCATGGACGGGTCCGCCGTTTTGGCTATCGCCTAGTTGACTTTGACGCAGATTCGGCCCCGCTGACCAATTTCGTTCGTGAGGTTGGGATCGTTGTCGCCCCATTAAACCGGCAAATTGTCGTGCTTGCGCGGCGGCATCTCGACGTGCTTGTCGCGCAGCATGGCGAGCGCGCGGGCAATGCGGCGGCGGGTCGAGTGCGGCATGATCACGTCGTCGATATAGCCGCGCTCGGCGGCGACAAAGGGCGACAGGAACCGGTCCTCGTACATCTTCGTATGCGTGGCGATCTTGTCGGGATCGTCCAAGTCCTTTCGGAAGATGATCTCGACCGCGCCCTTGGCGCCCATCACCGCGATCTGCGCCGTCGGCCAGGCATAGTTGATGTCGCCGCCGATGTGCTTCGACGCCATCACGTCATAGGCGCCGCCGAAGGCCTTGCGCGTGATGACGGTGACGAGCGGCACCGTGCACTGGCTGTACGCGAACAAAAGCTTCGCGCCGTGCTTGATGAGGCCGCCGTATTCCTGATCGGTGCCGGGCAGAAAGCCGGGAACGTCGACGAAGGTGATAATCGGAATTTTAAACGCGTCGCAGAAACGCACGAAGCGCGCGGCCTTGCGCGAGGCGTCCGAGTCGAGCACGCCGGCGAGCACCATCGGCTGGTTGGCGACAAAGCCGACGGTTGAGCCTGCGATGCGGCCGAAGCCGGTGACGATGTTTTTCGCATGCGCCGCGCCGATCTCGAAGAAGTCGCCCTCGTCCGCGACCTTGAGGATCAACTCCTTGATGTCGTAGGGCTTGTTCGGATTGTCGGGGACGAGCGTGTCGAGCGACTTCTCCTCGCGGCCGCTTGCATCTTCCGTCGGCCACGTCGGCACGCCGCTTTCGTTGTTCGCCGGCAGAAAGTCGATCAGCCGCCGCATTTGAAGCAGACACTCGACGTCGTTTTCGAACGCGCCGTCGGCGACGCCGGATTTGGTCGTGTGCACGGAGGCGCCGCCGAGCTCCTCCGCGGTGACGACCTCGTTGGTCACCGTCTTCACCACGTCGGGGCCGGTGACGAACATGTAGCTCGTGTCCTTCACCATGAAGATGAAGTCGGTCATCGCCGGCGAGTAGACATCGCCGCCGGCGCACGGCCCCATGATGACGGAAATCTGCGGAATGACGCCGGAGGAAATCACGTTACGCTTGAACACCTCACCGTAACCGCCGAGCGCGGCAACGCCTTCCTGGATGCGCGCGCCGCCGGCGTCGAACAGGCCGATGATGGGCACGCGCGCCCGCATCGCCATGTCCTGCACCTTGATGATCTTCTGCGCATGCGCCTCGCTAAGGCTTCCGCCGAAAACCGTGAAATCCTTGGAGAAAAGATAGACAGCGCGGCCGTTGATCGTGCCCCAGCCGGTGACGACGCCGTCGCCGGGAATCTTCTGCTTCTCCATGCCGAATTCCGCCGAGCGGTGCTCGACGAACATGTCGAACTCCTCGAACGAGCCCTTGTCGAGCAGCAGTTCGATGCGCTCGCGCGCGGTGAGCTTGCCGCGTCTGTGCTGCGCCTCGATGCGCTTCTCGCCGCCGCCCAGGCGCGCCTGCGCGCGCCGTTGCTCAAGCCTGTCGAGGATGTCTTTCATGCTGCAAAAACCGGCCCCTGCCCGGCCCTTTTCGACTCGAGAGATAGCATGGCAGCACAGGACTTTGCACGGAACCGCAGGCGCGGCCCCGGCGTTGGCTCCCGCACACCCATGCCCGCGACTGCGACGGGGGTCAGGTCGCCTTAACCGCTATCGGCCGCCCGGCCGTACCGAACAAGGCGCATTCCCGGCAGGCGCGGCAGAAAGGAAGCCCACCGATGCCGACCAAGCCCCGCCTTGCCACCTCCAGCGAGACCAAGCCCCGCCTCGCCACCCCGACCGACCTCGAAGGCAGCGCCATCCGCGAGATCGCCGGCGCGCTGAACGCGGTGCTGGCCGACACCTTCGCGCTCTACATGAAGACGAAGAACTTCCACTGGCACGTGAGCGGGTCGCATTTCCGCGACTACCACCTGCTGTTCGACGAGCAGGGCGAGCAGATTTTCGCCACCACCGATTTGATCGCCGAGCGCGTGCGCAAGATCGGCGGCACCACGCTGCGCTCGATCGGCGACATCTCGCGCCGGCAGCGGCTCGCCGACAACGACGAGACCTACGTCGACCCGCAGGACATGCTGGCCGAATTGCGCGAGGACAATCAGCGCGTGGTCGCGGCGATGCGCGAGGCGCACGGGCTGTGCGACGAGCACGACGACGTCGCCAGCGCGAGCCTGCTGGAGACGTTCATCGACGAAGCCGAACGCCGCGTGTGGTTCCTCTACGAGGCAAGCCGCGGGGAGAAACAGGGGTCGTAGCGTCATTCAAGCGCATGCCGCTCTCTTTCCCTCTCCCGCTTGCGGGAGAGGGAAAGCGCGAATGTGACGCGCCGTTCAGATTTCCCGCAGCACCAACACCGCCGCGTCGAACTCGGCGCGGCGGAAGGCGCGGCGTTCGAGCGCCTGCTCGTCTTTGCCCCATTGCGCCATCTGCCAGTCTTCATCGACGTGCGCCGCATCCCACGCCGCGTCCGCATCGCGGTGGCCGTGGGCGAGCGCGAGCGCAAGGAGCGCGGAGCCGGTCAGGCTCGTGATCGACGACAGCGCGCCGAGCTTCCAGATCTGTTTCGCATCCGCCGTGTCGTTCGGGACGGCCGCGCGGGCGGCGGCAAGCGCTTCATCCGGCTGGGCCGCGTAGGTTACGCCCTGCACCGGCACGAAGCGCGCGCCGAGCCGCTCGCGCGCCCAGGCGAGCACCGGATCCCAATGCGCCGCCTGGCGCGCGACGAGACCTTCCGGCGCGTCCGCGCGATAGCAGAGCAAATCCGACGCGAGATATTTCGCCATCTCGTCAGCGACCGCGCGCGGCGCGTCGGCGACGCCGTCGATGATGGTGCTGGCGAGCCGGGTGAGCGGCATCGTCGCCGGATCGATCTTCTCGCCCTGCGCATTCCATTCGGCGGCGATCGCCCCGGCGAGGGCGTGGGCGGGAGCGGCGAGCGTCCGCCGCGCCGGGGTGCGCACCAGCCTGCCATCGAGCAGCAGGGGAATGAGACCCTCGGCCTCGGGGCCGGTTGCGGCGTGCCGGTAGAAGCGCCGCCGCAACTGCGGCCTGACCGCGCGCCGGGCCGCCTCGGTCGGGTCGAGCGGCTGCTGTTCAAAAATGTTTTCAAATATTTCGCGCATTTTGCTCTTGTTCAGTGCGAACAGCAGAATTCAAGCGCAGATAGGCTGGGCCCTTTCATTGTGCAACGCGGAATGGGCGACCCATCCCGCGTTACCGTAATGGGCATTATCCCAAAGTGCGACCCCGGCGCGGGCTGATCTTTTGCCGCCCCTGTGCCATCCTGAGGCCGCTTTCGAAGAGCGAAAAAAGTCAACGCTGGCTTGCAGTTGATAGAAATCAAGATCGGCCTGGGCGCCATGGCGTTTCGTGCGTTGAACCAATAAAATGGCCGCTGGATTCGCCGCGACGAAAGGCCGGTCCCGCAGGAAGTGCCAGCCGCCAGCGCCTGACCTGACAATCGCGGGTGTTTCCGCGCAAGCGGGGCGTTTCGAGGAGTGAATGAAGAACACCGACATCGGCGCTCCCGACTACTTTCATAAAGTTGTCGACTGCCAGTGGGCGTGCCCGGCCCACACGCCCGTCCCCGAATACATCCGGCTGATCGCCGCCGGGCGTTACTCCGACGCCTACATGATCAACTGGAAATCCAACGTGTTTCCGGGCGTGCTCGGGCGCACCTGCGATCGCCCGTGTGAACCCGCGTGCCGGCGCGTGCGCGTCGAGAAGGAGCCGGTGGCGATCTGCCGCCTGAAAAGGGTGGCGGCCGACTACAAGGACGATATCCGCGACCGCCTGCCGAAACCGGCGGCGAAGAAAAACGGAAAGCGCATTGCTCTTGTCGGCGGCGGCCCTGCCTCCCTCACCGTCGCCCGCGATCTGGCTCCGCTCGGCTACACCTGCGTCGTGTTCGATCAGGATCCCAAAGCGGGCGGCATGATCCGTACGCAGATTCCGAAATTCCGTTTGCCCGACAACGTCATCGACGAGGAATGCGGCTACATCCTCGATCTTGGCGTCGAATTCCGCGGCGGCAAGCGCGTCGATTCCATGAAGGCGCTGCTGGCCGAAGGCTGGGACGCAATCTTCGTCGGCTCGGGTGCGCCGCGCGGGCGCGAGCTCGACATCCCCGGCCGCAAGGAAGCCGCCGCCAACATTCACATCGGCATCGACTGGCTCTCGTCGGTCTCGTTCGGCCACATCAACAAGATCGGCAAGCGCGTGGTCGTGCTCGGCGGCGGCAACACCGCGATGGACTGCTGCCGCTCCTCGCGCCGGCTCGGCGGCGAGGACGTGCAGGTCGTGGTGCGCTCGGGCTTTGAGGAAATGAAGGCGTCACCCTGGGAAAAGGAAGACGCCATGCACGAGGGCATTCCGATCCACAATTACCTCGTGCCGAAGGAGTTCACGCACGACAACGGCAAGCTCACGGGCGTGCTGTTCGAGAAGGTGAAGGCCGAATACGACGCCAAGGGCCGGCGCAAGCTCATCCCTTCGGGCGAGCCCGATCAGCATTTCCCCTGCGATGACGTCCTGGTCGCGGTCGGCCAGGAGAATGCGTTTCCCTGGATCGAGGCGGACACCGGCATCGAATTCGACCAGTGGCACATGCCGAAGGTCGATCCGAAAACGTTTGTCTCGACCAACCCAAAGGTTTTCTTCGGCGGAGATGCCGCGTTCGGGCCGAAGAACATCATCTGGGCGGTGGCGCATGGGCACGAGGCGGCGGTGTCGATCGACAAGCTGCTCAACGGCGAGGACATCAACGACCGCCCTGCTCCCGCGGTCGAGATGATCAGCCAGAAAATGGGCATCCACGAGTGGTCGTACAAAAACGAGGTGATGCCCGATCACCGCTACAAGGTGCCGCTGCGCGACAAGGTAATTGCGCTCAAGGACATCAAGGCCGAGGTCGAGCTTGGCTTCGACGACAAGATGGCGTTCGCCGAAGCAGGCCGGTGCCTGAACTGCGACGTGCAGACGGTGTTCTCGGCGCAGCTCTGCATCGAATGCGACGCCTGCGTCGACATCTGCCCGATGGACTGCATCAGTTTCACGCCGAACGGCGAGGAAGCCGACCTGCGTGGGCGCCTTAATGCGCCGTCAAACAATCTCACGCAGGATTTGTACGTCGCCGGCGGGCTGAAAACCGGCCGCGTGATGGTGAAGGACGAGGACGTCTGCCTGCATTGCGGCCTGTGCGCCGAGCGTTGCCCGACCGGCGCCTGGGACATGCAGAAATTCTTGCTCGATATGACTCACGCGGGGAATTCATGCCGACCGCCAGCCCGATCAGCAGCGTAAACGACTTCGTCGTCCGCTTCGCCAACGTCAACGGCTCGGGATCGGCGAGCGCCAATGAGATGTTCGCCCGTGCGGTGATGCGCATGGGCATTCCCGTCGCGCCGCGCAACATCTTCCCCTCGAACATTCAGGGCCTGCCGACCTGGTACGAGGTGCGCGTGTCGGAGGCAGGCCACCTCGGCGCGCGCGGCGGCACCGACCTGATGGTCGCGATGAATCCGCAGACCTTCGAGAAGGACATCGCGGGAATCGAGCCCGGCGGCTACCTGCTCTACGATTCGACCAGGGCGCTGCCGGCGTCGAAATTCCGGCCCGACATCACGGTGATCGGCATTCCGCTCACCGCGATCTGCAACCGCGAATACACCGATCCGCGCCAGCGCCAGCTGTTCAAGAACATCATCTATATCGGCGCGCTCACGGCGTTGCTCGACATGGATGTGAAAGTCGTCGAGCAGCTGATCGGCGAGCAGTACAAAGGCAAGGACAAGCTGATCGAGCCCAACATCAAGGCGCTGCACATCGGGCGCGATTACGCGATCCTCAATCTGCAATGCCCGATCGGCTTGCGGCTGAGAAAGGCCGACAAGGTCGGCGACCGCATTTTCATCGAAGGCAATTCGGCGGCCGCGCTGGGCGCGGTCTATGGCGGCGCAACCGTCTGCGCCTGGTATCCGATCACGCCCTCGTCCTCGCTCGCGGACGCCTTCACGCGCCATTGCGCCAAGCTGCGCGTCGATCCGGAAACCAAAAAAGCCAAGTACGCCATCATCCAGGCCGAGGACGAGCTTGCCTCGATCGGCATGGTGATCGGCGCCGGCTGGAACGGCGCGCGCGCCTTCACGGCAACCTCCGGCCCCGGCATCTCGCTGATGCAGGAATTCATCGGGCTCGCCTATTTCGCGGAGATTCCCGCCGTGCTGTTCGACGTGCAGCGCGCCGGTCCTTCGACCGGCATGCCGACGCGGACGCAGCAATGCGACCTCCTCTCCTGCGCCTACGCCTCGCACGGCGACACCAAGCACGTGCTGCTGTTTCCGGAAGACCCGGCGGAAGCCTTCGATTTCGGCGCGCAGGCGTTTGACCTCGCCGACCGGCTGCAAACGCCGGTCTTCGTGATGCTCGATCTCGATATCGGCATGAACCATCACATGTGCCGCCCGCTCGCCTGGGACGACGCGAAGAAATACGACCGCGGCAAGGTGATGACGGCGGAAGAACTCGAGGCCGGCAAGGACTTCGGCCGTTATCTCGACGTCGACGGCGACGGTATTCCCTACCGCACCTATCCCGGCACGCACCCGAGCAAGGGCTCGTTCTTCACGCGCGGCACCTCGCGCGACCGCTACGCCAAATACACGGAGGAAGGCGCGCCCTACGTCGACAACATGCAGCGGCTGTTGCGCAAGTTCGACACCGCCAAGGACCTGGCGCCGCGGCCCTTGCAGGCAAACGCCGGCAAGCCGACCAAATACGGCGTCATCTATTTCGGCTCGACCGCGCCGGCGATGGACGAGGCGATCCACATGATCGAGGCGCGCGGGCACACGCTCGACCGCATGCGCATTCGCGCCTTCCCCTTCCATTCGTCGGTCAACAGCTTTGTCGCCGGCCACGATTTCGTGTTCGTGGTCGAGCAGAACCGCGACGCGCAGTTGCGCTCGCTGATCGTGAACGAATGCGGCATCGACCCCGTGCGGCTGGTGCCGATCCTGCACTACGACGGCACGCCGATCACTGCGCGCTTCATTGCCAAGGCGATCGGCGATCACCTCGACAAGCTGACCGTGAAGCCGATGAGGGTGGTGTCGTGAGTGATTTTTGTGCGTCATCGTCCGCGAAGGCGGACGATCCAGTAATCACGAAGGCCGAGGTCAACAACGATTGCTGCGGCGTACTGGATGCCCGCTTTCGCGGGCATGACAGCGGAGAGAACCCATGACCTACCTCGCCAAACCGAAATTCCACCACCCCAGCCTGCCGAAGAACGCGCTCGGCTATACGCACCGCGACTATGAAGGTGCGGTGTCGACGCTGTGCGCCGGCTGCGGACACGATTCGATCACCGGCGCCATCATCCAGGCCTGCTTCGAGCTTTCGATCGAGCCGCACCGCGTCGCCAAGATTTCCGGCATCGGCTGCTCGTCGAAGACGCCGACCTACTTCCTCGGCAATTCGCACGGCTTCAATTCGGTGCACGGGCGCATGCCGTCGGTCCTGACTGGCGCCAACCTCGCCAACCGCGATCTCATCTATCTCGGCGTGTCCGGCGACGGCGACTCAGCATCGATCGGCCTCGGCCAGTTCGCGCATTGCCTGCGGCGCGGCGTCAACATGGTCTATATCGTCGAGAACAACGGCGTTTACGGCCTGACCAAAGGCCAGTTCTCGGCCACCGCCGACCGCGGCTCGAAATCGAAGCGCGGCGTCATCAACACCGACAATTCGATCGACATGGTGGCGATGGCGCTGCAGCTCGGCGCCTCATTCGTCGCGCGGTCCTTTTCCGGCGACAAGCAGCAGCTTGTGCCGATCATCACCGCGGCCATCGCGCACAAGGGCGCGGCCTTCATCGACGTGATCAGCCCATGCGTCGCGTTCAACAATCACGCCGGCTCGACCAAGAGCTTCGATTTCGTGCGCGAGCACAACGAGGCGGTGAACCGGCTCGATTTCATCTCCAGCCGCATGCCGATCGAAGTGAAGTACGAACCCGGCAGCGTCGAAGTGGTCGAGCAGCACGACGGCTCCAAGCTCGCGCTGCGCAAGCTCGCGGCCGATTACGACATTCACGACCGCACCGCCGCGCTCGGTTTCCTTCAGCACCACGCGGCCAGGGGCCAGATCGTGACCGGCCTGCTTTATGTCGAGGAGGAGTCGGAGGATTTGCACGCGCATCTGCGCACGGTCGACGCGCCCCTCAACGCGCTCGCCGAGAAGGAGCTGTGCCCCGGCCAGGCGGCGCTCGACAAGTTCAACGCCAGCCTGCGGTAGCTTTGTCCCTCCCGCTTGCGCGGGAGGGACGGCGAGCGAAGCGAGCCGGGGTGGGGGTGACAATCCCGTGACCCCACCCGTCTTCTCGTTCGCTGAGCTTGTCATCGGGCCGCGCTGCGCGCGGACCCGTTGGCTCACTCGGAGCCACCCTCCCCTTTCAGGGGAGGGATTTTAGCCACGGCTTCTCCGCCACGGCCCGCGCGACCGCTTCCATCATCTCCGCTGGCGGGCCCATCTTCACGACCAGCGGCTTGCCGGTTTCCAGTACGCTCTTGAGACTTGAGAGGATTGCCGGCCATCCAGCGCGCCCGCCGGCGAGGATCGCATCGGGCACGTCCCACGAATGCGATTCCGTCATCGTGAGGCGGACCGCCTCGCCCGCCTGCTCGATGTCGTAGGTGACGAGGCATTCCGGCAGCTCGCCAAATTCCTTCATGCCTTCGACCAGCCACGTGCAGGCGAAGCGGCGTGGCGGCGACCAATCGAGTATTTCGCCGCGCACGTGTACGCGGCCATCCGGGTAGCGCAGGAAGAATGCGCCACCCGCTCTCGGCTCGAGATCAACCGCAAAGCCGAAGAAATACTGCTTGCTGAACGCCGGATCGGTCAGTGCCTGCCAGACTTTCTCCGGCGTCGTGGCGATGTAGGTGACGTACACCGTCTTCGGCTTGAACTTCGTTCCGTCGATCATCGCTGCTCCTCCAATCCGTCAGCGCGCTACGAGCACGACCCGGCTTCCTGCTTCTCGTACCAGGGCGCCCGCAGCACGCGATTGGTTTCGAGATAGCTTTTGAGGCTCGACAGCACGAGCGGCCAGCCATTGCTGATGCTGGCGAAGACCTTGGTGTCCTCCGCAAAGTCGTCGTGGGTGACCGTCAGCTTGACCTGATCCTTCTGCGGCTCGAGTTCGAAGACGACGCGCGAAGGCTGCTCGCCGGCAAATTGCGGATCGTGCATGGGGCGAAAACTGTACGAGAGGCGCCGCGGCGGATCGTTTTCGAGGATATTGCCCTGGAGGATCAGCTTGCCTTCGCGGTGAAATTCGATGGGCGAACCGACCTTCCAGTCCGATGTTGCGGCGTTGCCGAACCAGAATTTGCCGGTGGCGTCGTGGTCGGTGAGCGCGCTGAACACCTTGTCAGGCGTCGAGGCGATATAGGTGACGTAGACGAAAACGGGCTTACTCATCTGTTTTCTCCTGGTTTTCCAATGCCTGTTTCATGTCGGCCAGCGCCTGAAGGCGATGGCGTTCGAATTTCCCGATCCAGCGCTCGCCGATCTCGTGGATCGGCACCGGATTGAGGTAGTGCAGCTTCTCCCGTCCCCGCCGCACTGTGCTGACGAGGTTGGCGTCCTCCAGGATCGCCAGATGCTTGCTGACCGCCTGGCGCGTCATGTCGAGGCGCGCGCAGAGATCGTTCAGTGTCTGCCCGTTCTCGGCACGCAGCCGGTCGAGCAGCTCACGGCGGCTGGCATCGGCCAGAGCCCGAAACACCCTATCGAGGCTGTCGCCTTTGCCGTCCGTCATGCCCCACAATATGCAACCTTTTGGTTGCCTGTCAAGTGGGAACTTGCCGTCTTCGCTCCGCGTTGCCGGCGGGGCGTTTTCCGCCCAAAGCGATTGCGAATATGGCCCAATCGACCAAGCGCGCCCGCCAAAGCAGCATTACCGAAGCGGAGGTGCGCGATGTCGAGGAGATGTCGACGCCGCGCACGCCGGTCATTTACGAGGTGGTGCGTCGGCTTGGCGACGAAGAAATGGCTCGTCCGCTCACCTCGCTGTGGTGGTCGGGCGTTGCCGCCGGACTCTCGATCAGCTTTTCATTGCTGGCGCAGGCCATTCTTGAGATGCACCTGCCCGATACGAACTGGCGTATTTTGATTTCCGCGTTCGGCTACAGCGTCGGTTTTCTGATGGTCATTCTCGGCCGCCAGCAGCTCTTCACGGAGAGCACGATAACCGTCGTGCTGCCGGTGCTGAAAGATTCGAGCCTGCGAAATCTGACGCGCATGGCGCGATTGTGGGCGGTCGTGTTCGTCGCCAATCTCGTCGGCACTTTGTTCGCCGCCCTATTTTGCAGTTTCACGCCGGTGCTGCCGCCGGCATTGTTCGAGGCGATGCTCCACGTGAGCCGCGGTCTCATAACCATGAGCTGGTGGGATATGTTTTTCCGTGCCGTCTCGTCGGGCTTTATCATCGCCGCGATGGTGTGGATGATTCCGGCGGCCGAAAGCCTGAAATTTCATGTCATCGCGCTGATGACATGGTTGATCGCCGTAGGCGGATTCACCCACGTCATTGCAGGCAGCATGGAGGCCTATCTGCTGGCGCTATCCGGCGACTGGCCCTGGTGGTCGATCCTCTGGCAATTCATGCTGCCCGCTTTGCTCGGCAATATCGTCGGCGGAACGGCGTTGTTCGCGCTAATCTCGTATGCGCAGGTGATGGAGGAAATTTAGACGCGCTTTGCGTCGCTCTTATTGGGTGACGCAGGCGCCGATATAGGCGTTGCGGTTGCCGGCGGCCGGCCCGTAGACGCCGGCCTGATGCACGCAGCGCGTGGCGCGGTCCTGGTAAGTCTCCCTGCCGTTCGGGCCTGAGCCGGAGATCGTCGGCAGGTTGGGAAGCGTTCGCCCGGTTTGAGGGACGTGGATCGCCGGCGGAACCGGCGCGGGATTGGTGACGACGGAGGGCGCCGGCTGTGGGTTGTAGTGCAGCGGCGGCGGCAGTGGCGTCGGATAGACCGGGCTCGAGGAACCGCGCGCCCTGCGTTTCACATGCGCACTCTTGCGCTTTGGCTCGGCCTTCTCGCGCGTTTCGGGTGCGCGCTGATGAATCTCGCGCGACGGCCTGCGCTCAATCTTCTTGTGCCTCGTCTTGGCCTTCGACGGGTATTCCGGCACCATAATATCGCGGATACCGAGGTCGTCGTGCGTTTCCGCGGCGAACGCCGGAACGGCGAGCGCCAGGCAAAGCGTGGCAGCGATCAGATGTGTTCGCCTCATCGCAACCACATAGGTGCGCACGGGGCGCTCCGCTACTCCTCCGGCGCCTGCTCGATCGGGTCGTAACGCCTGGCGTCGAAGCCGAGCAGGTTCCAGGATTGCTGCATGTGATCGGGCAACGGCGCGGTGACGTCGATCGTTCCGCCGCGCGGATGTGGAACCACGATGCGCCGCGCCAGCAGATGCAGCCTGTTCTGCATGCCGCCGGGCAATTGCCAGTTTTCCCTGTTGAAGTATTTCGGATCGCCGACGATCGGATTGCCGTTGTGCGCCATGTGCGCGCGCAGCTGATGCGTGCGGCCCGTCACGGGCTTGAGCGAGACCCAGGCGAGCTGCTGCGCTGCCGTTTCCACCACCGCATAATACGTCACCGCGTGCACGGCGTCCTTCTCGCCATGCTTGGCAATACGCATGTAGGAATCTTCCTCGACTTCCTGCTTGGCAAGAAATGTCGAGATGCGGCCCTGCTTCGGCTTCGGCACGCCGACGACCAGCGCCCAGTAAATCTTGCGCGCCGCGCGCGTGCGGAACGTCTTGGCGAGCGCCGAGGCGGCAAAGCGCGTTTTGGCGACCAGCAGGCAGCCGGCCGTATCCTTGTCGAGCCGGTGCACGAGCCGCGGCCGTTGCCCATCCGGGCCGGGCGCGCGCAACGCTTCGAGCATGCCGTCGATGTGGCGCACAGTGCCCGAACCGCCCTGCACCGCGAGGCCGGCCGGTTTGTTCAGCACCAGCACGTCGGCATCTTCGTAGAGCGTGATCGACTTGAGGAAGGCGCGGTCCTTCTGCGCCTGCGGCGCATCATCGCGTGGCTTCGGCGCTTCCAGCTTGAGCGGCGGAATGCGCACCGCCTGTCCGGCCTCGAGCCGCGCCTTTGGCTGCGTGCGCTTGCCGTTCACCCGCACCTCACCCTTGCGGATGATGCGCTGGATGTGGCTGAACGACAGGCCCGGAAACCGCGCCTCGAAGAAACGGTCGAGGCGCATGCCGGCTTCGTCGGACGTCACGGCGACGGTTTGCACGCCGGTTACCTCCGGCGGCAGCCTCGCCCTGTCATCCTGAGGTGCGCGCCTTTGGCGCGCCTCGAAGGATGACGGCCGCCGTCCTTCGAGGCTCGCCGCTGCCGCGGCTCGCGCCTCAGGACGACGGCGAGAGGCAACGCTTTCGGCTCGCGGCCACTGCCGCGGTCCCGCCTGCTGCCGCCCACCGCCGGGCTGGCGCGGTCCGTTGCGGCCTCTACTCACGAGCCGCCCTTTCTCTGCGCAGCTTCGCCCAATATTCCAGCCGCTTCCTGATCTCACGCTCAAAGCCGCGCTCGGGCGGATCGTAGAATTGCTGGCGGCCGAGTTGTTCCGGGAAGTAATCCTGGCCGGAGAACGCCTCCTCCTCGTCGTGATCGTAGGCGTAGCCGCGGCCGTAATTCTCTTCTTTCATCAGCCTGGTCGGCGCGTTGAGGATGTGCTTGGGCGGCAGCAGCGAGCCGGCGTCCTTGGCCGTGCGCATGGCGGCGCCGAACGCGGTATAGGCCGCATTCGATTTCGGCGCCGT
>DASSRW010000084.1:0-14536 GCA_035701545.1 Pseudolabrys sp. | reverse complement strand
TCACCAAGCCTGCGGTGCAGGCGGCCATGGCCGCCCCACGCGACATCGACATGGAGCTGGTGGACGCCTACTTGGCGCGCCGGGCGCTCGACTATCTCGTCGGCTTCACGCTCTCGCCGGTGCTGTGGCGCAAGCTGCCGGGCGCGCGCTCGGCCGGCCGCGTGCAGTCGGTCGCGCTGCGGCTTGTCTGCGACCGCGAGCTTGAGATCGAGAAATTCGTCGCCAGGGAATACTGGTCGATCACGGCCACGCTCGCGACGCCGCGGCGGGAAACATTCGAGGCGCGCCTTGTTGGTGCCGACGGCCAGAAGATCCAGCGTCTCGACATTGGTTCCGGCGCGGAAGCGGAAGCTTTCACGCGCGATCTCGAAAACGCGACGTTCACGG
Organism: Pseudolabrys sp.; assembly: GCA_035701545.1. Taxonomy (GTDB): domain Bacteria; phylum Pseudomonadota; class Alphaproteobacteria; order Rhizobiales; family Xanthobacteraceae; genus Pseudolabrys. Next base: position 14,149 of record DASSRW010000084.1, on the reverse strand, counting down.
TCACCTCCGTCGAAGCAAAGCCGGCGCGGCGCAATCCGCCACCGCCCTTCACGACCTCGACCCTGCAGCAGGAAGCAAGCCGCAAGCTCGGCTTCGCGCCCGCAATCACCATGCGGCTTGCGCAGCGGCTCTACGAAGGCGTCGAAATCAACGGCGAGACCACCGGCCTCATTACCTACATGCGCACCGACGGCATCGACATGGCGCCGGAGGCGATCGGCGACATCCGCGCCATGCTCGGCCGCAACTACGGCAAGGAGTACGTCCCCTCCTCGCCGCGCGAATATCACAACAAATCGAAGAACGCGCAGGAAGCGCACGAAGCGATCCGCCCGACCAGCGCGAGCCGCACGCCGGCCGATGTCGCCAAGTTTGTCGATCGTGATCAGGCGCGCCTCTACGAGCTGATCTGGAATCGCGCCGTCGCGAGCCAGATGGAATCGGCCGAGCTCGAGCGCACGACCGTCGACATTCTCGCAAAGGCCGGCAGCCGCAACATCGAACTGCGCGCCAGCGGCCAGGTCATCAAATTCGACGGCTTTCTCACGCTTTACCAGGAAGGCCAGGATGAAGCGGCAGATGACGACGAGTCGCGCCGTCTGCCGGCGATGTCGCGGGGCGAAGCCCTTACAAAACAGGCGATCAACTCGTCGCAGCATTTCACCGAGCCGCCACCCCGCTATTCGGAAGCGGCGCTGGTCAAGCGCATGGAAGAGCTCGGCATCGGACGGCCGTCGACCTATGCCGCCATCCTGCAAGTGCTGCAGGACCGCGGCTATGTGCGCATCGACAAGAAGCGCCTGATACCCGAGGACAAGGGCCGCGTCGTCGTCGGTTTCCTCGAAAGCTTCTTCACGCGTTACGTCGAATACGACTTCACAGCCAATCTCGAAGAGCAGCTCGACCGCATCTCCAACAACGAGATCGACTGGCGCGAGGTGCTGCAGGACTTCTGGATCGACTTCATCGGCTCGGTCAACGACATCAAGGACCTGCGCGTCACGCAGGTGCTCGACGCGCTCAACGATCTGCTCGCCCCGCACATCTTCCCGCCGCACGCCGACGGCACCGATCCGCGGGCCTGCCCGCAATGCGGCACCGGCAAGCTCTCGCTCAAGCTCGGCCGTTTCGGCGCGTTCATTGGCTGCTCGAATTATCCCGAATGCAATTTCACCCGGCAGATGACACCGGGCGCGAACGGCGGAATGAACGGCACCAAGGTTCTCGGCGAGGATCCGGAAACAGGCCTCGAAGTCTCGCTCCGCTCCGGACGGTTTGGCCCCTACCTTCAGCTTGGCGAGCAATCGAAGGAAAAGGGCGCCGAGAAGCCCAAACGCGCCGGCCTGCCGAAAGGCTTGTCGCCGGACGACGTCGATCTCGAGAAGGCGCTCGCACTGCTTGCGCTGCCGCGCGAGGTTGGCCGGCATCCGGAAGACGGCGAGCCTATCGTTGCCGGCATCGGCCGTTTCGGGCCTTACGTGAAGCACGGCAAGACGTACGCCAACCTCGAGAGCAGCGAAGATGTGCTTTCGGTTGGGCTCAATCGCGCCGTCACCTTGATTGCGGAAAAGAAGGCCAATCCCGGGCGCGGCCGCCGCTTCGGCGCCGACCCCGGCAAGACGCTGGGCGAGCATCCCGACAAAGGTGGGCCCATCGTGGTGAAGAACGGCCGCTACGGGCCTTACGTCAGCCACGCGGGCGTCAACGCGACACTGCCGGCCGACAAGACGCCCGACACGGTGACGCTCGACGAAGCGGTCGTGCTGCTCGATGCGCGCGCGGCGCGCGGCGGCTCGACCAAACGGCGTGCCGCGGGCCGCAAGCAATCCGTCGGCGGCCAGACCGCGGGCAAAAAGCCGGCCCGTGCGCCGAAAAAGGCGGCCGCCGCAGCCAGGAAGAAAACGGCGCACAGGATGAAGGCCGCCGAATAGCTGGCGAAGCCGCGCCCCTGTCCCTACATTCGCGCAATAGCGCAGCGTCCTCGCGACGCAGGAAACGCATTTGAGCAAACATTCGAACAAGGCATCTGCCCTGCCTTCCAAGGCGGAAATTCTCCAATTCATCAGTGAACGCGCCGGCAAGGTCGGCACCCGCGAAATCGCCCGGGCCTTCGGGTTGAAAAACGCCATGCGCGCGGAACTCAAGCGCGTGCTCCGCGATCTTGCTGACGAAGGTCGCATCGAAAGTCGCCGCAAGAAACTGCATCACGCCGGGACACTGCCGTCGACGGTGCTTGCCGATGTCATCGCGCGCGACAGCGACGGCGATCTGATCGCCGCGCCCGACGAGTGGGACGAGGACGCGCACGGGCCGGCGCCGAAGATCCGCATTCATACGCCGCGCAAGGTGCGGCCCGGCGAAGCCGCCGGTCTTGGCGACCGGGTTTTGCTGCACGTCGAGGAGGGCGAAGAAGACGAGGGCATCCGCCACCGCGGCCGTATCATCAAAATCCTCGAGCACACGAAGCAGCGGGTGCTTGGCATCTTTCAGGCGCTTCCCGGCGGAGCGGGGCGGCTCGAGCCGGTCGACAAGAAAATGCTCGGGCGGGTGCTGGCCATTCCCGCGGGTGCGACCGCCGATGCGCAAGACGGCGATCTTGTCGCGGTCGAGGTTGCGCGGCCCGCTCGATTGGGACCGCCGAACGCGCGCGTAAAGGAAAAGCTCGGCTCCCTCAAGAGCGAGCGCGCGGTCAGCATGATCGCGATCCACGCCCACTCCATTCCCAATGTGTTTGACCGCGAGACATTGGCCGAAGCGCAAGCGGCGCGGCCAGTGACGCTCGTCGGCCGTGAGGACTGGCGCCATGTGCCGTTCGTCACCATCGATCCGCCCGATGCCAAGGATCATGACGACGCCGTCCATGCCGTGGCCGACACGGCGCCAAATAACCGCGGCGGCTTTGTTCTCAGCGTCGCCATTGCGGATGTCGCCCATTATGTGACGCCGGGCTCGGCGCTCGATCGCGAAGCGCTGCTGCGCGGCAATTCGGTCTATTTCCCGGATCGCGTGGTACCGATGCTGCCTGAGCGGATTTCGAATGACCTCTGCTCGCTGCGGCCGCGGGAAGATCGTGCCGCCCTCGCCGTGCGCATGGTGATCGGCGCCGACGGCCGCAAGCGGTCACATACATTTCACCGCGTGCTGATGCGTTCGGCTGCGAAACTGTCGTACGAGCGGGCGCAAATGGCGATTGGCGGACGCACGGATGCCGATACCGATCCGCTGGTCGAGCCGGTCCTGAAGCCGCTTTATGCCGCCTATGCCGCGCTCAGCCGCGCTCGCGCGGAGCGCCAGCCGCTCGATCTCGACCTGCCGGAGCGCAAGATTTTGCTGAAGAGCGACGGCACGGTCGATCGCGTCGTCACGCCAGAGCGCCTGGAGGCGCACAAGCTCATCGAGGAGTTCATGATCCTAGCCAACGTCGCGGCCGCCGAGACGCTGGAGCGCGCCCGCGTGCCGTTGATCTATCGCGTGCATGACGAGCCCTCGATCGAGAAGCTGCATGCGCTGCGCGAGTTTCTCGCAACCCTCGACATCCCCTTTCCGAAGGCCGGTGCGCTGCGCCCGGAGGCGTTCAACCGGATTCTCGCGCGCGTCAAAGGCAAGGATGCCGAGCCGCTGGTCAACGAAGTCGTCCTGCGCACGCAGGCGCAGGCCGAATATTCCGCCGACAATTATGGGCACTTCGGCCTTAACCTCCGCCGCTATGCGCACTTCACCTCGCCGATCCGCCGCTACGCCGATCTCGTCGTGCACCGCGGTCTTGTCCGCGCGCTCAAGCTTGGATCGGACGGTCTGCCGGAGAGCGTCGATCACAAGCAGCTCATGGAAACTTCCGCGCAAATTTCCGCCACGGAACGGCGGGCGATGGTGGCCGAGCGCGAGACCAACGACCGGCTGATCGCGCATTTTCTTGCCGACCGCGTCGGCGCCTCGTTTCATGGGCGCATTTCCGGTGTGACCCGCGCGGGATTGTTCGTGAAGCTGACGGAGACCGGCGCCGACGGCTTCGTGCCCGCACGCACCATCGGCGACGACTATTTCCGCTTCGACGAGAAGGCGCACGCCATGATCGGGCGCCGCACCGGCGAGATGCATCGGCTGGGTGACGCCGTCACCGTGAAGCTGATCGAGGCGGCGCCGGTTGCAGGCGCGCTGCGGTTTGAGATTTTGTCGGAAGGCCGCTATGACGGCGCAGCGCGGCATCGCCACCACGCCGGCCACCGCCGCCACCGTCCTTCCAGCCACCCCAACCGACGACCTCAACGGAAAGCGCGATGACCGATCTTGCAAAACTGCTGGTCGAACGCATGTCCAAATCCGAACGCGATCAGTCGTTTCCCGACAGCGAACCGCGCGACGCCGCAACCCTGATCCTGATCGATCGTGCCGGCAAGGAACCGAACGTGCTGCTCGGCCGCCGCCACCGCGACCACAAATTCATGCCGGACAAGTTTGTTTTCCCCGGCGGCCGCATCGAGACGCTCGATCGCGTGATGCCGGCGGCGAATGAGCTTCATGCCGACGCCGAAGCAAAGCTGATGGCGCGCGTAAAGGAGCCCAGCAGGCAGCTGGCGCGCGCCTTCGCGCTCGCCGCCATCCGCGAGACCTGCGAGGAAGCCGGCCTGCTGCTCGGCGCCAGGCGCGATGAGCCGCCCGCTGTACCAGGCGAGATTTGGCAGCCGTTCGCCGAGGCCGGCGTGCATCCCGATCTGTCGCAGCTTCACTTCGTGGCGCGCGCGATCACGCCTCCCCGGCGCCCGAAGCGCTTCGACTCGCGTTTTTTCACGGCCGACGCCTCGGCCATTGCCCACCGCATCGAGGGCGTCGTCAGCCCGACCTCCGAACTGGTCGAGCTCGTCTGGGTGCCGGTATCGGAAGCAACCAGGCTCGATTTGCCGACGATCACGGCTGTGGTGCTGGAGGAACTGGCTGCGCGCGTCGCCGCCGGCATGGATCATCGGCTGCCGGTACCGATGTACTTCATGAAGGACGACGTATTTCATCGGGAACTGCTGTAAACCACGGGAAATCGGGCTTTCTTGACATTTGCCGCTCCATGGCTACGTTCCGGCCGCATGCCGCGGCAAGGCCCGGCTGCCCGTTTTGAGGAAAGTCAATGGCCAAAGCCGTCACCCTGAAAATCAAGCTCGTGTCGAGCGCCGACACCGGCCACTATTATGTGACCAAGAAGAACTCGCGCACGATGACCGACAAAATGGTCAAAAAGAAATACGATCCGATCGCGAAGAAGCACGTCGAGTATCGCGAGTCGAAAATCAAGTAATCTCGCACTTGCGTGCGATGATCGGGGCGCCCTCTTGGGCGCCCTTTCTGTTTGCGCAAGTTGCGCGCCTGCACGGAATGTTCAGGCTTTTCCGGACCTGATAAGTTGACCCTGCTAACCGTTCGGGAGAGTTAAGATGTCCAGGTTGTTTCAAACGCTGTTTGCCGCGGCCGTGTTGCTGCCGCTTGTCCTTGCGCCGGCACGTGCGGCGGGCACGCACCATTTGGCCCTGCAGATCAGCGACAACGATCCGGCCAAAATGAACGCCGTGCTCAACGTCGCCGCGAACGTATCCAAATACTATTCCGAACGGGGCGAAGAGGTCGAAATCCAGATCGTCGCCTTCAATGCCGGCCTCAACATGCTGCGCACCGACAAATCGCCGGTCCTCACGCGCCTCACCTCGTTCAAGCAAGGAATGCCGAACGTCACCTTCATGGCGTGCCAGAACACGCTCGATTCCATGACGCGCAAGGAGGGAAAGGAGCCGAAGCTCGTGGCTAATGCCACGCTTGTGCCGGCCGGGGTCGTGACGCTGATGGAGCTTGCCGAAAAAGGCTGGACCGTCGTCCGGCCCTGAATTTCACCGCAAAGACAAGTTGGCCGGCCGGAAACGGCGTCATGAGGAGGCCACTCGCGCCGTTTCCAGACCGGCCGAACCCCACGGACCCAGGAGATGCGGCGGACCTGAGCACTCCGCAGGGCATGCAGGAACTGCCGTCCGTGCAGGCCAGACAAGACCCCGGAAGCAGCCGTCGCGCGGAGGTTAGTCCAATGCACCTCCGTCACAAATCAACTTTTTAACCCTTTGACGAAGCAGCAATTTCGCCCAAGCCGACGCCCCGTTCGTGGCCTCTGGCGAGCCGAATCTATCCGCCTCAGGCGGCGTCCACGACGCGATTGCGGCCGTCGCGTTTGGCGCGGTAGAGCGCCTGATCGGCGCGCTTGAGGATGGCAGCCGCGGTTTCGTTGGGGGCATTCATGCCGGCGATGCCCACCGAGATCGTCACGTTGAGGCTGGTCGCGCCCTGCTCGACCGAGAACGGCTCGCTGGCGATGCGCCGGCGCAGACGCTCCGCCACCATGCTCGCGACCGCCAGATCCGTCTCCGGCATGACGACGACGAATTCCTCACCGCCGTAGCGGCAGGCGAGGTCGATGTTGCGGATTGATTTGCGGATGCGCAGCGCGAATTCGCGCAGCACGTCGTCGCCGGCGTCGTGTCCGTAGCTATCGTTGATCGATTTGAAGTAGTCGATGTCCAGAATAAACGCCGATATCGGCTTGCCGCGCGAGGCCGCCTGCTCGACCAGCGTTCCGAGATGCGTCTCCATGTACCGGCGATTGAACAGGCCGGTGAGCGGGTCGGTAACCGCCATCTCGATCGACATTTGCATGTTGTCGCGCAGCCGCTCGGTATATCGCTTCTTCTTGATCTGCGTGCGCACCCGCGCGAGCAATTCGTTCTTGTCGATCGGCCGCATCAGATAATCGTTGATCCCGATCTCAAGGCCGCGCACCAGCTTCGTATTGCTGTCTGCTTCCGATATGGCGAGGATCGGCACACCGCGGGTGCGCTCGAGCGAGCGCAACTGGCTGCACAGCCGCAAACCGTCGAAATCCCTCAGGCCGAGGGAGACGATCGCGAGATCGAAATTGCCTTCGGCCGCGTAAAACAGCGCCTCGTTCGGCTCGGTCTGCAAATCGACTTTGTGTTCGGTCGAAAGGGCCGCAACGATGCGTTCGTAGGAGCTTTCACGGTCGTCGACCACAAGAACATGGCCTTCCCGTCCGGTGTCGGCGATCGCTTCGCGCTCGGGATTCTGGATGCCGATTTCCTTCGAGGTCACCGCGCGCATACGCAGCTCGTCGGTCATCAGCTTGAGGCGCGAGAGCGAGCGCACCCGCGAGATCAGCGCCACGTCGTTGACCGGCTTGGTCAGAAAGTCGTCCGCCCCCGCCTCCAGGCCGCGCACGCGGTCCGAGGGCTGATCGAGCGCGGTGACCATGATCACCGGAATGTGGTGAGTCGCGGGGTTCGATTTCAGCTTCCGGCAGACCTCGAACCCGTCGAGGCCGGGCATCATCACGTCGAGCAGCACGATATCGCATTCCGCGCGCTCGCACAGCGCCAGGGCCTCGTTTCCGTTCTGCGCGGTCGTGACGTCGAAATATTCCGCCGAGAGCCGCGCATCGAGCAGCTTCACGTTGGCGGGTACGTCATCGACGACCAGGACTCGAGCGCTCATCGCCTATGCCTTCATGGACTTCCGAGAAAATGACGGATCGTTTCAATAAATTTCGCCACCGAAATGGGCTTGGACAAATAGGCCTCGCAGCCGCCCTCGCGGATGCGCTCCTCGTCGCCTTTCATCGCAAACGCGGTGACGGCGACGACGGGTATCGATTTCAGCGCGGCATCGTCCTTGAGCCACTTGGTCACTTCCAGGCCCGATACTTCGGGCAATTGGATATCCATCAGAATGAGATCGGGCCGGTGCTTGCGGGCGAGATCGAGGGCCTCGATGCCGTTTCGCGTCCCGACCGTCTGGTAGCCATGCGCTTCCAACAAATCGTGGAAGAGCTTCATGTTGAGCTCGTTGTCCTCCACAATCAGGACGGTCTTCGCCATCCCCCGCCCCTGTTTCCGCCGCTCCCCCACGCCCCATGCGTGCGAAATCGCATCGCCTCAACGCGCGCACTGGGGCATCATCGTGACGGTAGTGCCGATTTGTTACGGAAAGGCAAACTCCACCGATGAAAACCCGGCTTCCGGTCAGCCGCGAAAGGGCGGAAGAACTGGCGATTCAGGCGCTTACGTTCATTGCCGAAGACGCGGCGCAACTTGGCCGCTTCCTCGCCATAACCGGCATCGGACCCGGCCAGATTCGCGACGCCGCCCGTGAGCCGCATTTTCTGGCCGGCGTACTCGAGTACCTGACCTCCGATGAGCGGCTGCTCACAGCTTTTGCGTCGCACGCCCAAATCGATGCGGCCGAGGTCGGCGAAGCGCACGCCGCGCTGGGCGGCGGATGGGAGCAGGAGACGCCGTGAGCGCGGGCTTCTGCCGCGATTGCCTCGCCGATGCCGCGGAGAAAGCGGCGCGCTGCCGCACGTGCGGCTCGCCGCGGCTTCTCCGCCACGCCGAGCTGTCAGCACTTTCGATCGCCCATGTGGATTGCGACGCCTTCTACGCCACGATCGAGAAGCGCGACGACCCTGCGCTGATCGACAAGCCCGTCATCGTCGGCGGCGGAAAACGCGGCGTGGTCGCCGCCTGCTGCTACGTGGCGCGCACCTACGGCATCCGATCGGCGATGCCCATGTTCGAAGCGCTGCGGCGCTGCCCTTCGGCGGTCGTGATCCGCCCGAACATGCAAAAATACGTCAAGGTCGGGCGCGAGGTTCGCCGCTCGATGGCCGAACTCACGCCGCTCGTCGAACCGTTGTCGATCGACGAAGCGTTTCTCGATCTCAGCGGCACCGAGCGGCTGCACGGCATGAGCCCGGCGAAGGCTTTGGCCCGCTTCGCCGGCCAGGTCGAGCGAAGCTTCGGCATTACCGTTTCGATCGGACTTTCGGCCAACAAATTTCTGGCCAAGATCGCCTCCGACCTCGACAAGCCGCGCGGCTTCGCCGTGCTGACGCAATCGGAAGCGGCCGCATTCCTTGCGCCAAAGCCCGTCGGATTCATCTACGGCGTCGGCGCCGTAAGCGCGGCCAGGTTGGCGGCCGACGGATTCCGCCTGATCGCCGACCTGCAACGCGCCGAGATGACGGACCTGATGCGCCGCTACGGCGAAGATGGCCAGCGGCTCTGGCGGCTTGCACGCGGACTGGACGCGCGCAAAGTCGACCCCGAGCGCGAAACCAAAAGCGTTTCCGCCGAGACGACCTTCGAGCGCGACATCGGAGAATTCCGGCCGCTGGAGCAGTGCCTGTGGGAGCTGACGGAAAGAGTCTCGGCCCGGCTGAAAGCGGGCGGCATCGCCGGATCGACCGTGACGCTGAAGCTCAAAAGCGCCGATTTCAAAATTCGCACGCGCGCACGCGCGCTCGGCCATCCGACGCAACTCGCCTCGCGCATATTCGCCGCCGGCCGCGACCTGCTCCGGCATGAAATCGGCGGCGCACAATTCCGGCTGATCGGCATCGGGGTGAGCAATCTCGAAGAGATAGCCGGCAGCGATCTTGCCGATCTCATCGACCGCCGCGCCGCCGAGGCCGAGCACGCCATCGACCGGCTGCGGCAGAAATTCGGCCGCGATGCCGTCGTCAAAGGCCTGGCATTGGGCCGCGACGACTAGCGGCAAATCAGGAACGAAATTTGCCGTTCTTGCGTCGAGCTGTGCCGTGCCGCCGCTGATGCTGAAGTGCGGATGAGTCAAGCACTACCGTGCGCAAAATACTGTTTTCGTAGAGCTTGAACGAAACCGCGTAAGCTGGCGTCCGCTCTTCGCTCGCAGCGCCCCCCATTCTGGCATTTCAGTGCATGTTCGGATCAGCGCAGCCAGCCGAATTTGTAGACGAGCTGGGTCGTGGCGGTCTGGACCGTCGGCTTGAAGTTGATGCTCTGGGCGGCCGCTCCCGCGGCGTTGGTGTCCGGCAGGGCTTCGTTGCTGTACCGCGCGAAGCGGTATTCGGTCCGCCAGAACAGGTTCGGGGTGAGCGCAGCCTCGACTCCGCTGCCGAGGAACCAGCCATCGAACGTAGTCGCAGGCGTGGAGAATCCGGTTGGCGGCTGATTCCCGTGAGTATTGACCATGCTTGCGCCCGAGAAACGAGCGCTGGTGAAACCGCCGTTCACATAAGTGAGCAGCTGCGGCGTGATCAGCCACCCAGCGCGGCCGCCGAGCGCCCAAGCCGACTTCTGCTTGATGTCGCCGGCAAAGAATGGCTCCTGGTCCTGAATCGTGCCCTTCAGACTCGAGAGATCGTAATCTCCAAAAACGCCCGCCACGATCTTCGGCGTCAGCTGATAGTCGAAACCGGCGCCCGCGACTCCGAGCCAGCCTTTGCCGCCCTGCTTTTGCACGACGCAAAGGACGCAGATTCCTGTGGTGTTATCGAATGTGGTCGTATCCGCCGCCCAGAAACCGTAGCCAATGCCGCCGTTGACGTAGAAACCGGTCCAGTTGATCGGCGCGACCGGCGCGGGCGCCTGATAGACCGGGCCACCGGTGTTCAATTTATACACGATCTCCGTAGTGATCGTCTGGACGGTCGGCTTGAAGTTGATGCTATCGTCCGCCACGCCTGTAGCGGTCGTGTCGGACAATGTCTTGTTCCGATAACTGGCGTAACGATATTCGTTGCGCCAGAACCAGCCGGGGCCAAGCTGAAGGCCCAGGATCGACGGCACCGTGCTTTCAGTCCCGGCGCCGATAAACCAGCCATGGAACGTGGCGCCTGGCGTGGAGAATCCGGTTGGCGGAACGTTTCCGTGAGTATTGACCATCGTCGCGCCCGAGAAGCGCGCGCTGGTGTAACCGCCATTCACGTAGGCTAGAAGGTCCGGTGTCACCAACCAGCCGAGGCGCGCGCCCACGGCCCAGGCAGATCTCTCCTTGGTATCGCCCGCAAAGAATGGATCCTGGTCCTGGATGGTCCCCTTGATGTCGCCGAAATTGAAGTCGCCGAAAACGCCGGCGACGAAGCTTTGCGCAAATTGATAATCGTAGCCGAGGCCGACGACGCCGAGCCACCCCTTTCCGCCTTGCGTCTGCGTGACACAAAGATTGCAGAGCCCTGTAGCGGGGTCGATCGTGGTCGTATCGGCCGTCCACATCCCGTAGCCGAAACCGCCATTGACGTAGAAGCCGGTCCAGGCTGGAGCGACCGCCGCAGGCGCCTTGGTGATCGGCGCTTTGACGGGCATATCCGCCGCCCAGGCAAGCTGCGTTGCGCCCAGGCCGACGAGCGCAGCAACGAGCGTCGCCAGTTTCGTACCCATCATATTGGCCCCGTGCGTGTAAAAGTGGATATCGGCTAACCGGCGTCAGTAAGTGCGCGGAATTCCGTGAGGGTCAAGACCTCACGCCAACACACCGCGTAAAGCCGCACATTTTGCCGATCGTTCGGCCGAAATTCAGGTGAAGTGACATTTCGGTCACGCCCCCTGTCCATGCCAAGGGAGTGCCCCGAGTGGCCCGGCCACTCGTATAATTCGAATCGACCGCGGTCTCCGAGCGTCGATTGCTGGCGAGATCAAGGACAGGGTTTGCTGTTCTTGATGTCGAGCGACGTCATTTCGCCGCTGATGCTGAAGTCGGCATAGTCAAGCGTCAGCGCCCGCGAGATGCCGTTTTCGTAGAGCTCGAATGAAACGGCGTAAGTCGGCGTCTGCTCTCCGGTTTGTTGCCGCCTGGCGCTTTCCTGCTCGAAGTAGCTGATCGTCACCGGCCAACGCGTCAGCTTCGCCAGAATCGGTTGTTTGGCCGCGGCATCGTCCGGCGGTTTTTCACCCGGACGAATCGCGCGTCCGATCACGGTGAGCGTGTTGTAGACCTTGTCGCCCCCTTCGGAGCCGTCGAACACCGGAAATTCGAGCAGCGTTTTGCCGACTCGCGCCGCCTCGATAATTCGGCGCATGTGCTCGGTGGGGAAAACGGCGGTCGATGGAATGACGAATTGTTTGTCTTTCGGCTTGCTCAAGTTGACCGAGACGGTCTTGGCCTTGCGTTCCGCGTGACCGTCGACCGAATCGACCGGCTGCTCGTCGAGCAGATTTTGCGAGTTGAAACGGAATTTGGTCGCGTTCCCGTTTTCCCATGTATTGGAACGCAGATCGCTCATCGTGCTCTTGCCCTCGCCGGACTCGAGCTCCGATACCTGGCGAAATTGCAGCTTGTAGCCTTCGCACGCGTTTCCGGAGAAATCATACAGGATGCGGCCGCGCACCGATTCGATGCCGCGGGTGCCGCGCGAGCGCGAAAGCTTGAGATCGTAGATCGCCCGGTGCGGCGTCAGCAGCACCTTCTCGGCCGCGGGCGCGGCCGACGTCGAATGAAAAGCGTACGCCGTGAAAAAAAATGCCGTGGCCAAGAGCGCCACTTGAACGGCTTTGCCGTGGCTTCCCATCGTGATCTCCGCGCCGGCGCATGTAGGGGCAAGATCGCGGCAAGATAGAGGCTGGCTGCGCCGCCAGCAACGGCGGCAAGACGCCTCCATCGCTTGCGCACAATCATTTAATCGGAGAGAAAGCGGAAAGAATCGAAGGAGGCTGAACGATGGCTGGAACGGTGGAGACAAAATTGACGGAGCTCGGCATCACGTTACCGACGCCGGCGACACCGATGGCCAATTATGTTCCGTTTGTTCGCAGCGGAAACACGGTAACTGTTTCCGGCCAGGTCTGCTTCGGCAATGACGGCAAGCTGGTCGCCAAAGGCAGGCTCGGCGACAACGTCTCGATGGAGGACGGGCAAAAAGCCGCGCGCGCATGCGCGATCAATGTGCTCGCCCAGCTCAAGGCCGCCGTCGGCGATCTCGACAAGGTCGCGCGGGTGGTCCGGCTCGGCGGCTTCATCAATTCTGCGCCGGGTTTTGGCGAAGGTCCGAAAGTCATGAACGGCGCTTCCGATCTCATGGTGGCGGTGTTCGGCGACAAAGGAAGGCATGCCCGCTCGACGATCGGTGTCGCCGCTCTCCCCGCCGATGCCGCCATTGAAGTCGAGGGAACGTTCGAGGTCGCCTAGCTTCATGGCGCGACTCGACTGGCTCACCGCGCGTCCGCTCGCGCATCGTGGTCTGCACGACGCGAAAGCAGGCCTGATCGAAAATACGCCCACCGCCGTTCGCACGGCGGTCGAGGCCGGCTACGGCGTCGAAGTCGATCTGCAAATCACCGCCGACGGCGAAGCCGTCGTGCATCACGACGACGCGCTCGGCCGGTTGACCGAAGGCAGTGGCCGCCTGGCGGAAATGACCGTCGCCGCGCTCAAAGCCGTCCCGTTCAAGGCAACAGGCGATCGCATCGTCACCTTGCACGAATTGTGCGCGCTGGTTGCCGGCCGCGCGACGATGGCGCTGGAGCTCAAAAGCCGCTTCGACGGAGACCTGCGGCTGGTCGCCCGCGCCGTGCAGGTTTTGGCCGACTACAACGGACCGGTGGCGGTGATGTCGTTCGATCCCGACCTCATCGAGGCCACCCGCAAAACGGCCCCGGCCCTGACGCGCGGCATCATCGCCGAACGGCACTACGATTGGGGAGAATTTCCGCCGGCGGCAAAGCGCCGCCTCGCCTTCCTTCTGCACGCCGGCCGTACGCGGCCGCAGTTCGTCGCCTACGCGGTGCGTGACCTGCCCGCGCTCGCTCCGCTGATTGCGCGCAACATTTTCGGCCTGCCGCTGCTGACCTGGACGGTGCGCAGCGATGACGATCGCAGAATTGCGGCGCGCTATGCCGACCAGATCATCTTTGAAAAAAGCCGGTCGTGAGAATTTGAGCGATGGATCGGGACCGATAGACCGCCGACCGGGTTAAGAAAGCAGCATCCCCCTGCGAGCGAGGCCCTCATGCGCCTGATCATTCCTGCGATTGCTCTCGCGCTTGCCGCCGGAAGCCTGGCCACACCTCCGAGCGTGCAAGGCGCGCAGGCCAGGGACGAAATCGTTCCAACGGCAAATACAATCCATCACCGCCATCGCCACCAGGTCCGCCGCTACCATCCGTCGTTCGAGGAGGCGCAGCCCCGCGGGCAGATCGCATGCACGCCGCTCGGGTGCGGCCGGATTCCCCCCAATTGTCACCCGACCACAGCCTATTATCCGGACGGTACCCCGACCGGCTATGACGCGGTCGCATGCCGGTGAGCAAGCTTTGCCTGGCCGGCGAAGCGAATTCGGGCGCAAAATCGGGTT
>DASSRW010000083.1:0-22154 GCA_035701545.1 Pseudolabrys sp. | reverse complement strand
GATCCGAACGAGGCCGGCTTCGACGCGCTCGGCAAGGGCGAGGCCGAAGGCCGCGCGCCGAACAATCTCGTGTCGAAGGGGCTCACGCGCTCGCGTACCGACCGGCTGGTGGTCGTGCCGCCGTCGAGCGGCGCTTCCGGTGGCGCTACGAGCGCTTCTTCTCCCTCCCCTGAAAGGGGAGGGTCGGCCGGCGCAGCCGGCCGGGGTGGGGTCGGCGGCGCGCGTGTAACCGCCCTCGCCTCCACTTCGCCGCGCGCTGAATCGACCGGCGCCGTCGCGCTCAAGGCCGAGCCGCAAGCCAGGCTCTCGCCCGCGCAGGAGCTTGAGCAAAAAGCGCTGGAGACGCGCGCGCAGCCTTCTCCCAAAAGCTTTAGTGAAGACGCGCGTGAACGCGCTTTTGTGGCCGCCGAGAAGCGCGCAGAAGCCAAAGCGAAGGGCTACGAAGGCGAAGCCTGCACCGAATGCGGCAACTTCACCCTCGTGCGCAACGGCACCTGCATGAAGTGCGACACGTGCGGCTCAACGACGGGGTGTTCGTGACTGAACAATGCCTCTTGTATTTCGCGAAAGCGGCCTTCGGTATTTTTTCTACTCGAACGAGGGGCTGCCTCGCGAACCGCGCCATATTCACGTGAAAGGAGGCGGCCGGGACGCCAAAATCTGGCTGGAGCCGGAGGTCTCGATTGCTGACAGCTACGGCTTCAATTCGCAGGAGCTTGCGCGTATTCTCCGCGTCGTCTCGGAACGCAGAGATCGAATTCTAAGAGCGTGGCATGACCACTTCGGCAACGGCCGTCCGTTTTGACGAACATACGATGTGGGTCGATTTGGCCGACGGTCGCACCATAGGCGTGCCGCTCGCATGGTTTCCGCGATTGATGAACGCCACGCCGGCGCAGCGGGCTCATGTCGAAATCAGCCGCACCGGCCTGCATTGGGAAGAGCTCGACGAGGATATTTCGATCGCTGGGCTGCTGGCCGGGCGCGGCGACATGACCAGGTATTCCGAGCAAGCGGTCTAGCCGACGAGAAACGCACGGAGTCCAAAGACTCCGACGGCGGAGCCTGCACCGAATGCGGCAACTGCGCGGTGATCGCCGCGGGCTCGCTGATGGTCAGCGGCCTTGGCTTGCCTTCGTTTCTGCTTTTCAGCGAGAGGTGGTATTCGCTTCATTCGGAGGATGATCGTACTCTAGCCTGGCATCGCCTCCAGAACGGAAACGTCGGACTGGGTTGGCAGGCACCTCAGCAATCGCAAGCCGGCCCTCTCCAACAAGGCATAATGCTCATCCTCGGAGCGCGTACGCCCCGTGCCGGCGAGCAGATACGTCAGGTCCATAAGGCGGGCAAGGCTTGGCTCGTTGAGGGCACCACTAAGTGGCTCGATAATCAACAGCCGCGCATCGTTCTTCATCGCCGAAAGGCAGTTGCGCAAAATCTGCAATGCCTTCTCATCGGTGTGATCGACCAACACTCGCTTGAGCACATAGAGGTCGCCGCCGCGCGGAACTGATTGGAAAAAATCGCCTTCGACCATCTCGCAACGCGGAAGAGGACCGCCGCGACCTGCCCGTGCTGCTTCGATCGCCGATGGACGTTCCACCAAGGCGGCCGAAACTCCGGAGTGCGCTTTCAGCACGGCAGAAAGAAAACCACCATTGCCGCCGCCAACATCCACCACTAACCGGCAACCGGAAAAATCATATGCGTCGAGTATTGCGCGTGCTTCGATGCGGCCGCGATTACTGAGACCCGAGTGAAACAGCGCCGCCTTCTCGGGATTGGCCTGCAGGAACACGTACAGAGGACTGCCGAAGACGGTCTCAACTGCGGGTTTGCCAGAGCGCACGCTGCCCGCGAGCCCTCCAAAAAGATCGTATAAGAATTCGTGAACGAACAATGCATAGTCCCGGATCGATCCAGGCGAGTCAACGCGCAACGTTTCGCCAATCTCGGTGAGAGAAAATCGACCGCCGACATGATGACGCAACACGCCTATTCCGGTCAGTGTCCGCATCAGGCGCTCGAGCGCGGACGCGTCGGCACCCAAACGTTGCGCGAGCTCCTGGGCGGTCGAGCCGCCGGATCCCATGTGGTCCGCGAGCCCAAGTCTTGCTGCGGCATAGATCGCGCGTGCGGGAATAAATCCCACCAGCAGCTTGACCATCTGTTGCGGCGCACTTAACGCGACCTCGGACATTCGAGCCTCCCATCCGGCTAATGCGCGAAAGTGATCTTCGCGTCGTCTCTAAGTCAAGAAAGCTACAGCGAGCGTAGCGTGGGCGAAGGCGGGATGCGCCGACCCCACGAACAACATTCGGACAATCATGAAGTGGATGGTGGGTTTCGCTTGCGCTCAGCGCCACCCCAATCCCTATGTCCCCTCCTCCACACTCACCACCACAATCGAGAGTTATCCGCGCCACCCGCGCGTATGGCGCGATCGAAAAGCCGGGGATCAACATACGATCACGCATTGCGCTTCGCTCCGTGCGGGCTACACGCTGGTTACCGACAGCGCGCTCAAACGATCAACACTCCACCACCGCCACATGCCCTTGCGCGCCGTAGTCCAACAGCGCGCGGTCGCGCGTGATCAGCGTGGCGCCGAGATCGCGCGCGGTCGCCGCGATGATGCGATCGGTCGGATCGGTCGGCGGCTTGCCCGGCAGGTAGGATGAGGCAATCAGCAGGTCGGGCGACATCTCGGCGCGCTGCACGCCCGGGACCTCGAACAGATTGGCGAACCAGCGTTCCGGACGGATCAATAATTGCAGCCTGTTGCGTGAGGTCAGCATGCCGATCTCCCAGGCGCTGATCGGAGAGATGTAGGTGGTGCCGCCGCCTTCACTTGCTGCGCGCATTGCCTCGACCGCGGCCGCGGCCATGCGCGCCTCCTGATTCAAAAAGATGAGGACGCAAGTATCGAGCAGGAGTCGCCGCATCTACTTCTTCCGCTTTTCCGGTCCATACTCGGCGTCAAGACGGGCGGCCCATTCGGGATCGGCCGGCTGCGTGAGATCGACACCCGGCATCACGCGGATGAGGCCTTTCATGTAGCCGTAGAGCGGGTGGAACGGCTTCTCTTCGGCATCCTCGCCCTTCGGCTTGCGCACGCGCTTGAACACCAGCTTGCGCTTTTGCATGTCGACCTGCTCGCTCTCGAAGCCGGCGTCGAGCCAGACCCTGGTCATTGCGCTGTTGTGCGGATTGTTGCTCCACCAGGGGCGATGCTTCCTCGCCGACGGCGGCAGCTTCACGCCGGTGACCCGCTCGATTTCGGCAAAGGTCATCGGGACGGAGTCCCTGCCTTGGCCTTTTAGGTAGTCGGCGAGCGGGGTATATTTCGACATGGTCAAAGTGCCTATGCTTTGGCAATTTCTATTGTGTACATATTATACATATCGATACCTATCAAGTACCTATTTCCGCGACCGGATAGCTGACAAGGCGGGCCAAACGCAGCTCGGACGATCCTTAGCGAAATCTGGGACTCTGTCTCTTGGCGAAGGCTATTGGCTCGTCCCCTCCTCCACACTCACCACCACGACCGACACATTGTCCGCGCCGCCCGCACGCATGGCGCGATGGAAAAGCTGCGCGACCGCCTCGGCGTCGGGAAGCGCCAGGCAATCCGCGATGTCGCCGTCATCGAGCATGTCGGTCAGGCCGTCGCTGCACAGAAGAAAGCGCGCCGGCGCAGCCAGCGGCTCCTCACCAATGTGCGACCGCACCGGCTGCGGCGGCAATGCGCCGCCGAGCGATTGCGTGATGAGGCCGCTGCGCGGGCCAAGCGGCGTGTCGTCGACGCTCACCTGCGCGAGAGCGCCGGCGCGGAAGCGATAGAGGCGGCTGTCGCCGACGTTGAACCAGATGAGGCGTTCGCCGAGCACAAGGCCGGCAACCGTCGTGCCCATGCCCGCGCACGCCGGATCCTGCGTCATCGCGTCATAAAGCTCGCCGTCGATGCGGCGCAGGCTCTCCTGCACGCCGTCAACGCTCGCAAGCCGCGCGCCCGCCGCGGCGAGTTGCTGCGCCGCATGACGGCTTGCAACCTCGCCGGCAAGATGGCCACCCAGGCCATCGGCCACCGCACAGACGAGCGGCACCGCAAGCGCATGACGAAAGGTACGAGGCTCCCGCATTTCCGGCGGAGAGACCCAGTCGCCGACGACAAGTGTGTCCTCGTTCCCCGCGCGCACGCGGCCGCGATGGGTGAACGCACAAATGCGGGCGACAATCGGCATTGCGTTGCGAGCTTAGCAGCACCGCGCGCGGTCCGGCACCGACGGAACCTGCGCCGCGCCCTTACTCCGCCCCACTCGCCGCCCTAAATAGTCCGACAAGGCTGAGCGGACCGCTCCTCAAGCCCCGTCCGCGGATTTTCCGCCAGCACTGTCGGTTCCTTACGGGAGGAAGCCTCATGCATTTCAAAGCGAAAAACGTCGCCGCCCTACAGACACTGCTCGGCGGCTGGCCGGATCGCACGCGGGTCGAGGTCGATCCCGGCCTTGGCGTATCGGCCAGGACAGTTGCCGACCTGCGGAAGATTTCGGTCTGGCCCGAAAACCTCGCCATCACCACGCCGCCGGATCCCGCGCACGGCGACATCATCAAGGTGAGCCGCGCGACGCATTCGTCGCGCTACGCGCCAAAGCCGTGAATGACGTCAGAATGCGCCGCGCGAAGTTCCCCTGGTTTGCCGCCGCAATGCTCGCGCTTGAATCGAGCCAGGTCGTCGCGCTGCGGCTGATGAAGCTCGCCCGTGGAGGCAAGCGTGCCCGTGCCGAGGCAAGCCGGATGGCTGCGGAAAAAGCCGCCGAAGCGATGGCGGCGGGCGTCACGCTCGCGACCGGCGGCACGGCGGGAAAGGTGATCCGGCGCTATCGCAAGCGCGTAAGGGCCAACGCACGGCGCCTGGGCCGCAATCGGCGCCGGTAAAGCATCGATCGCCACAAGGTCTATCGCCTCACGCGCGCTGCCGGTCGTTATCGATCGGAATCACCTGCCCGGAAATCGACCTGGCGGCATCGGAGGCGAGAAACACCGCGAGCTGCGCGATGTCCTTCGGATCGATGAAGCCGTCGATCGACTGCTGCGCAAAGGCTTCCTTCTGCACCTCCTCCATCGAGCGGCCCGAAATCTGCGCGCGGCCGCGGAACACCCGCTGGATGCGCTCGCCGTCGACCGCGCCGGGCGCGATCGCGTTGGCACGGATGCCGAAGGGCCCGAGCTCGATCGCCAGCGTCCTGGTGAAGCCGATCACGCCCCATTTGGTCGCCGCGTAGGGCGAGCGGTTGGCGAAGCCATAGCGGCCGGCAATCGACGACATGTTGATGATGCAGCCCGCCTTCGACTTTTTCAGGTGCGGGATCGCGAGCCGCGTCACGTCGAACATGGCGGTGAGGTTGACGGCGACGACCTTGTCCCAGTCGTCGGGCGGATACTGCTCGACCGGCAGCGTCAAACCGGCGATACCGGCATTGTTGATCAGCACGTCGAGGCCGCCGAGCGCGGCAACCGCGTCCGGCACCATGCGCTCGATCTCGGCGCGGACACCGACGTCGCAGCGTCTCGCGACGAGCCCGGGAATTTCCTTCGCCAGTTCACCGAGCGATTTCTCGTCGATGTCGCAGACGAAGACCTCGGCGCCATTGGCGGCGAACGCGCGCACGAATTCGCGGCCGATACCACCCCCGCCGGCTGTAATGAGAACGCGTTGCGGCATGCCGCCCTCCCCTTACGAGCGTAGCCAATTCAAGCGTTCTCGCGAAGCAGGAAACCCGCTTTCACTCAGGGGGCCCGGCGCCTATTCCTCCGGCTCGGTCGTGAAATAAAGCGGATAGCCTTTCTGCTTGCCAAGCTCGGTCGCCTCTTTCGCCTTCGTGTCGGCGACGTCCCTGGTATAGACCGCGATCACACAGGCGCCCTTCTGGTGCGCCGTCATCATCACGCGGTAAGCATGGCTCTCGTTCATGCGGAATACCGCTTTCAGCACCTGAACGACGAATTCGCGCGGCGTGTAGTCGTCGTTCAGCAGGATGACTTTCCAGAGCTTCGGCCGCTCCGTCCTGGTCTCGACTTTCGTCCGCGGCTTTTCAATGACTTTACCGGCCATCGGTCGTGCTCCGGGCCCCTGGGCGCCCCGCAGCGGGGTTTCGGCGTGCCGATGACAACGCACGAAATCCGGAAACGGGGCTGGGATAGTATTCCTTAACCAAATCGCGCCGATTGGGGTATCGATTAAGCGATCATTTCGTGCCGGCCTCGTAGAAGGCGGCATGAAACACAATCCGGCCCTCGACGGCATTCGTGCCCTCGCTGTGTTGCAGGTGGTGGCCTTCCATTGCAATGTTCCAGGAGTTTCCGGCGGCTTTTTGGGCGTGGATATCTTTTTTGTTCTCAGCGGATTCCTGATCACCACGATACTCGCTGAGGAATTTGCCAAAAGCGGAACGATCCGTTTTCGATCCTTCTACATGCAACGCGTGCTGCGACTTGGACCGGCGCTCGTGGCGATGCTCACGGCCTACCTCGCCTTGGCGCCGCTGCTGTTTCCGGAATCTGGCACGGCGGCGCATTGGCGGGATGCTGCACTCGCTGCGTTTTACTTGTCTGACTACGCAATGGCCTTTTGGCATGTCCCCGACACGATGAAACACACGTGGTCGCTTTCGGTCGAAGAACATTACTATCTGCTGTGGCCGGTCGCTCTGTCGTTCGTACTGCGCCTCGGCCGCGCCCGCACTGTCGCCCTGCTCCTGCTCATTTGTTGCATGGACATGGCCTGGCGCGACGTTGTCTTGTTACATGCCGGCTGGAACGAGGCCTATTACCGCTTCGATACGCGGCTCACAGGTCTGTTGATCGGCGCGGCTCTCGCGCTGAGCGGCGCGCGGCTGCCGCCACGGTGGGCCGGCCCGCTCAGTGCCCTTGGCCTCTTTGTTGTTGTCGCCGCCCCCGGATTCTGGTCCTGGCTTAGCGATCCGGCTCTAATCTGGGGTGTTCCGGCCGCGGAACTTGCTTCCTTGCTCCTGATTAGCGGCGCGCTGAGCGATTCAAACTGCATTACCGTGCGCCTTCTCGCGCTGAGACCTCTCGCATTCATCGGGACAATTTCCTACGCCATCTATCTTTGGAACTACCCCATTGCCAGATTGCTTCGCGATGATCTGCCCTGGTACCAGACGTTTGCGATCACACTCCCGCTATCTCTCGCGTTCGCGACCGCATCCTATTTCTTGATCGAAAAGCCGATCAACAAATGGCGTAAAGGTCTGAACGCCGGCCGGAGCAAGGCCGGCGAGTTCATGCACCCGATACGTGCTTCAGAAGCCGCTCAACAAGCTCGTGTTGCGCCGGCAGGATTTTCGCCCTCGCCTCCTCCGGCGTGAACCAGGCGGCGCGATCAACTTCGGGAAAGCTGCGCCTCCTTCCGCTGCGCGGCGGCCATTCCATCTCGAACGTGTTGGAGACGACCGCGGCCACGTCGAAGTCGCCCTCGATGGCGAAGCAGACGACCTGCTTGCCGCCTTTCTGTCTGATTTGACCGAGCGGCAGAAAATCGCCGCGCAGATCGACGCCCAGTTCCTCCGCGAATTCGCGGCGCGCGGCGGCGAGCGGATCCTCGTTTTCGAGGTATTCGCCCTTCGGAATGGTCCAGGCGCCGGCATCCTTCCTCGCCCAGAACGGTCCGCCCGGATGTACCAGCAACACGTGCAAGCCGCCGTCGCGTTTCCACATCAGGATGCCGGCGCTGCGTTTGGGCATCGTCCTCGCTCCGAGCGTGAGCCTGGCACGCCGCATTGCCGGCATAAACGTCTCGCGAGGTCACTTCTGATTGGCGTGCTTGTGAATGCTCAGTTGCGCGTGAACGTTGGGCCGTTCGAGCCCGCCGTCGGCGATCCATTGATCGGTGCTTTTGATCGCGCGCTCAATCAACGCGTCGGTCTGCGAGAAGTCGTAAGGCGAACCGCGCAGCGGACAAAGCGGCGGCAAAACGAAATATTCGACATCGCCGCCGTCCAGTTCCTGCAGTTCGCTCAGCAACTGGCGTGCGATCAGCAAGGTGATCGCGTGCAGCGCGCTCGCCACGGCGCCTGCCGGCGGCTTGTCGAGCGCGCAGGCATAGCCGGTCGGCAGCACGATCAGCCGCCTGGCGCCTTTCGCGACCGCCACTTTTACCGCGGTGTTGCTCGAAACCGCGCCGTCGACGAGATAGAGATTCCCGAATCGTACCGGCGGAAAGACCACCGGAATGGCGGCGCTGGCGACGATCGCCTGCGCGGCCGAGCCCTCCGACAAAATGACCGTCGCGCCGGTCAGCATGTTGGTGGCAACGATATGGATCGGGAGCCTGGCGTCCTCGAGATTGCGATAAGGAAGATTGTCGTCGACGAGCGCGCGCAATCCATCGGCCGAAACGAGATAGTCGCGCCGGTACAGAAATCCCGCAATCGTCCGCCAGCCAAAGGGAAAGACGTCGCGCCGGCGCAGGCTGCGCCAGATGGCCGCCAGCCGCTCGACTCCCTCCTGCGAGGGATTGCCCGCGTAATAGGCCCCATTGAGCGAGCCGACGCTGGAGCCGACGACGATATCGGCCTCGATGCCGCGCGCGGCCAGCGAATGCAGCATTCCGACCTGCACGGCGCCGAAGCTGCCGCCGCCGGCAAGCACAAAGGCCGTTTTCGGACGATCACCCCCCGCAGGCACGACAGAACCGCCTTGTCACTCCGCCATGCGCAGAAATTCCTGGCGGGTCAGCGCATTGTCGCGGAACACGCCGAGCATCCGGCTGGTCACCATATCGGTGCCCGGCTTGTGAATGCCTCGCGTGGTCATGCAGTGATGCACGGCCTTGATCACGACCGCCACGCCCTGCGGCTTGAGCACCTCATCAATGGTGTTCGCGATCTGTGCGGTCATCTTTTCCTGAATTTGCAGGCGGCGGGCATAGGCCTCGACCAGCCGGGCGAGCTTGCTGATGCCGACCACGCGGCCGGTCGGAATATAGGCGACCCAGGCCTTGCCGATAATTGGCGCCATGTGGTGCTCGCAGTGGCTCTCGAACGGGATGCCGCGCAGCACGATCATCTCGTCGTAGCCTTCGATCTCCTCGAAGGTCTTTTGGAGGATATCGGCGGGATCCTGAGCGTAGCCGGAGAAAAATTCCTCGAACGCACGGGTGACGCGGGCCGGCGTTTCGCGCAGGCCGTCGCGGTTCGGGTCTTCGCCCGTCCAGCGGATCATGGTCCGCACCGCGGCTTCGACCTCGGCGCGGGACGGCTTGCCGGACTCATTTTCGGGGGACTTAACCCGCTCCACTGTACGTAAGTTGGTAGCCATTGGGCGCCTCCTTTGCCGATGCCGTCGTGGCGCCGGACCTTGCTCTCACAAGATTAGATGGCCGAAAGCCACAAAGGTTCCAGTGGGGCGCCCAGGCATCCGGTCGCTACCGCTTCGCCGCCCGGTTTCATCACCGCCGCGGAGCGGAAGCCGTTCCCGCCGGAAAATCTCCTGACGCCGCAGAAGTCGCCGCTCCGCGCCTGCTCTCAAGCCAGGCGTCGACGCTCCAGGGGCCTGCTCCGGCGAAAGCGAGATAAAAGAAGACAAAACAATAGAGTACCGCGCCGTCACCCCGATTGAGGATCGGGAAGAATCCGTGGGGAAAATGGCTGAGAAAATAGGCAAATGCCATCTCACCCGACATGATGAAGGCGGCTGGCCGCGTGAAGAGACCGACCACGACCAGCGAGCCTCCGATGAATTCGATGACGCCTGCAAACCAGTGGAGCGTGAACAGCGGCGGCGTCGGCATCGGGGACGGAAATCCGAACAGGCGCGATGTCCCGTGCTCAAGAAAGCAAAGCGCGACGGCGATGCGCAGGATGCTCAGCGCGTAAGGAGCAAAACGGTGGGCGATCTGGTCGGCAGTCACAATTCAAGTCCTTTGGCTGTCTCGCTGAAGATGCTCGCCTATTTAACGCGCTCGCAGCACCGTCGGCGATCAAGAAGAGAGCTTGCGCTTCACAATTATCTGATTGATTTCACGGAATAAGCGGCGGCCGTCGGACCAGCGGATGCAGATTTGCGCGCGCAAGGAATGCATCCGGAAATTTCAAGAAACTTTGCGTCAAGGAAAAATTTCAGAAAATATTTGCGTCGAGGAAAAATTGCGACGCCTTCAAACTTAAGACGCAATCTTTGTGTGCGCTTACGTCAGCGCTGCTGCTTTATCCACGCTCGCTCCACGTTTAGCCTGCCCTCCAGCAAGAGGGCTGAAGTTTGTAAGAGTTGGAGAGGCCCATGGAACCCTACGTTCGTCAAACAGGATTCCGCCGCCCGCGTCCGATGACCGAATGTGCGCAATGCGGCGAGCCGATCTACGTGCCGGAATGGTCCGAATATCTCGATGCCACGAAGCTGCGCCATCTCTGGCAATGCGAGGCTTGCGGCTACAGCTTCGAAACGACGGTGCATTTTGCCGCCGCGTAGCCGACGCTAGGCGCCTTTAGGCTTGAAATTCATCGCGACGCCGTTGATGCAATAGCGCAGGCCCGTCGGCGGCGGGCCGTCGGGGAACACGTGCCCGAGATGGCTGCCGCAGCGGCTGCAATGCACCTCCGTGCGCACCATTCCGTAGCTATCGTCGTCAGACGTTTCGACCGACCCAGGAAGCGGATCGTTGAAGCTCGGCCATCCGGTACCGCTCTCAAACTTCATTTTTGAGACAAACAACGGCTGCCCGCAGCCCGCACACTCGAACATTCCCTCCCGCTTCTCATGGTTCAAGGCGCAGCTTCCAGGCCGCTCGGTGCCATGGCCGCGCATGACCTCGTATTGCTCCGGGGTGAGCAGGCGGCGCCATTCGGCGTCGGTGTGTGTAACGGGAAACGGCTTGGCTGTGGCTGTCGTGGTCATTACCTCTCCTCCCTCACGCCAAAGTATCGGAACAGGCTCGATATGGACCTCAACGGGCCCATTGTCAGCGTCTGATCACGCACAATTTCAGCCAATCCGGCTTTCAGCTACTATCTTTCAGCTACTATAATGACGTCATGTTCGACCGCCGACGCCTGCTGCTGGCAGCCGCCGCCCTGCCCGTGCTTGGCAGCGCGCGCGCCGCAGTGATGAGCCATGTCACGGCCTACGCCTTCAGCTTCGAGGGGCTCGACGGTGATACGATCGCCTTGGCCGAGCACGCCGGACATCCCATTCTGGTGGTCAACACGGCATCCCAGTGCGGCTACACGCCCCAATATGCCGGGCTGCAAGAATTGTGGACGCGGTTTTCCGGCCGCGGGCTGTTCGTTCTCGGGGTGCCGTCGAACGATTTCGGCGGTCAGGAGCCCGGCGGCGCGCAAGAGATCGAGGCGACCGCCAGGGGCGAGTATCACGTCGGCTTTCCGCTCACGCAGAAGGCGGTGGTCAAGGGACCGAATGCCCACCCGTTCTACCGCTGGGCTGCGCTGGAGCGGCCGGCTGAGCGGCCCCGATGGAATTTCCACAAGTATCTGATCGGCCGCGGCGGCGGCCTGAAAGCGAGTTTCGGCTCGGCGATTGAGCCAAGCGAACCGCGCGTCATTGCGGCGATTGAAAGCGAGCTCGCGTCCACCTGACCGGCGGCGCGTGCTTGTCGCGCCGACATTCCACATGGACGTCATACGGGCGCCAAAATGCGAATTGACGAATCGGTCCGCCTGTGACGGAGTGTCACAGAGCTTGCACACGTGGGCCGGCGGCGTTGGGTAGCCGACCCGATCCGAGGTTCCTCCCGCGTGGCGTTTAGACTGGGCGGCCGCAAGGCCGCCCTTTTTCATGGACGCTGTCGATAGAATGGTCGCGGTCAGGCCGCGCTGAACCTGTTGCGTGCGGACAGATAGCCCAGCCGCGCATCCAGGGTTTTCTGGTCGGACAAGGCCGCCGGCCGCGGATCGAGCGCATTGACGAGCTGCAGGAACGAACTGCCGGGCAAGGGCGGCGCAAACACGTAACCTTGCGCCAGCCGTATGCCGAGCTCGCGCAGGTGCTTGACCTGCTCGAACGTCTCGACGCCTTCCGCAACCACGTCCATCCGCATGTTGTGCGCAAGATCGACAAGCGTCTCGACAATGGCCGCGGAATTCCGGTCCGTACCGATCGCATCGATGAACATCTTGTCGATCTTGATCACGTCGACGCCAAGCTTGAGCATATACGAGAGGCCGCTGTGGCCCGTGCCCACGTCGTCGATGGCGATGCGCACGCCGATGCCTTGCAGCGCCGCAATGACCTGTCGCGTCTCCGTAAAGTTCTCGATCGGCTCTCGCTCGGTCAGCTCCAGCACCACCTGTGAAAGCGGCATCGGCGACGACGAAAAGATCTCGTGCAGGTCGTGCACGATGGATTTGTCGCGGAAAAGCCTGGCCGCAAAATTGAAAGAGATTTTCAATTCCGGCCGCCGCCCGATCGCCTCGCCCGCTTCCGCGCAAACGCGGCGCATCAGGTCGCGCGTCATCTCCAGAATGAGACCGCTCGATTCCGCGAGCGGGATAAACGCGGCCGGCGAAACGAGCGTGCCGTTCGGCTTGCGCCAGCGAACCAGGACTTCGGCGCCCCGCAATTTGCCGGAATGGATGTCGAGCACGGGCTGATAGAAAGGAACAAATTCGCCCGCCGCCAGCGCGCGCTCGATTTCCGCGATCGGATTGCTCGGCTGCCGGCGCCGCATCAGCAGCGAGAAACTGAAAAGGATCGTGACCATCAGGGCCCAGACGAAGGTCCCGAGCCACTTGAGGTCCTCGCCGTTTGCCGCAATCGCGCTGCGCGGCATTGCAATTGCGACTTTGAAACCGAATTCATCGGAATGCTGCCGGGCAAGAAGACCGGACGCCGCACCGACCGCCTTCCGGTGGCCGGCTTCGCCAATCAGCGCGCCTGAGCGCGTGGTCATGGCGGCGTAGGCATTGAAAGGGCCGCCCTTGGTCGAAACCTGCGGCAAAAACAAAATCGCCGGCACAATAGCCGCCGCGCTGTTGCCGTTTGGGCCCGCCTTGCGGCGCAGCCTTACCGCGCGATCGCCGTTGCCTAGCGCAAGCACGTCGAGCGTGTAACCGCCCGCTCCGCCCAGCGGTTCGGACGACAGAATTTTGCGTCCGCCGACCGCCGTCCCCAAATTCGTGCACAGGACTTGTCCATCGGCAGCAATGACAGAGACTTCCTTGATGGGGGTCGTCTCAAACACGGCGCGGCGCATAAGATCGATCTGAGCGGGCGCGCAGCCGTCGACGCCGTGCTTGATCAATTCGTCGATGGCGCCGACAGCGTCGAGAACCCGCGCCTCGGCCAGCGAGATGGCGCGCCTCGCAGACGTATTGATCTCTTCCTGGCTTTGGCGGGCGATCAGCCGATCAAGCCAGTAGTCGAAGGCGAGAAGCGATCCCGCCGCCGCCAGGACGCCGATCGCCACCGCAATCAAATTCTTGCGCATGAGCGCCCGCACGCCGGCTCCTGCAATCCTCTTCGCAGGTCGAGTTGAACGGCGGGCCGTAAAGGTCGCCTTAACTCTAAAGCGCCGGGGCGCTTGCGGGCGCCGCGATAGTTAGCAGCGGGTAAACCGCTCAGCGCTTCTTTCCAGCCTTGCCGACGAGGTCGGCGATGAAGCGGGGCAGCGCGAAGGCGCCCACGTGCAATTCGGGAGACCAGTATTTGGTCTTGAAGCCGCCGGCCCTGCGATAGCGCTGGGCGATGACCTTCACCGGCGCTTGCCTCAGCTTCCTGTTGTCGGTGGCAAAGCCCATCGCCATGTGGCCGCCGATGTAGACCGGGATGGCGGCGACATAGCAGGTCGCGTCCGCGAACAGCTTGCGGAAGTGCCCGATCGTGGTCGTCAGCTCGCCGGACTGGAAGAACGGCACGCCGTTCTGGGTGATCAGGACGCCGCCCTTGGCGAGGCAGCGCTTGCAGCGGGCGTAGAATTCCCTGGTGAACAGGATGGCGCCGGGGCCTTGCGGATCGGTCGAGTCGACGATGATCACGTCGAAGCGGCGATTGGTCTCGCCGACGTACTTGAAGCCGTCGTCGATCACGCTCTCGAAGCGCTTGTCGGCGAACACCGGCCTGGTGAACTCCGGGTAATGCTCCTTGGAGAACCTGATCACGGATTCGTCGATTTCGACCTGGGTTAGCCGCTTGACGGTCTTGTGCTTGAGCACCTCCTCGGCGATGCCGCAGTCGCCGCCGCCGACGATGAGCACCTCCCTGGCCTTGCCGTGAGCGAACAGCGGCACGTGGCTCATCATCTCCTGGTAGACGTATTCGTCGCGGCTCGAGATCTGGGTCGCGCCGTCGAGCATCAGCATCTTGCCGAAGAATCTGTTCTCGAACAGAACGAGGTGCTGGTGCTCGGTCTGCGTTTCGTAGAGCACCCGCTCGACCTCGTAGGTCATGCGGAAGCCCATGTCGTCGAACAATGTCTCCGCAATCCAGCGTTTCTCGGCCATCGGCCAGCCCTCCTCACGCATGGCCAACCTGCGGCCACGTGCCTCCAGAATGACGTTTAAAGACGCAAATGCCCGGCACAAGGCCGGGCATGGCGTCGTCAACAGGCCTGAACGGCCGGCACGGGCGGCACGGGCGGCTTACGCCCCTTGCCCGCGCAAATGCTCGCCGACGGCGATCTTCTTGGGGCTGAAGGCCTTGCGGAGCACCGGGATGCAGGCGTCCGGATTGGCCTTGCCGCACATGAAGATGTCGAGCGCGGCATAGCCGTTCTCCGGCCATGAGTGGATGGAGATGTGGCTTTCGGCCAGCACCGCCACGCCGGAGACCCCGCCGTTGGGCTCGAAGTGGTGCAGGTGGATGTGCAGCAGCGTGGCGCCCGCCGCATCGACGCAACGCCGCAGCGTCGCTTCAATGTGGTCGATGTCGTCCAGCCTGCTGGCCTTGTAGAGGTCGACAATGAGATGCGCACCGGCGCACCGCACTCCGTTCCTCACCACGAAATGATCGTCGCGCTCCTCGGCCGTGGCCGCGGGCGCTGCGATCGCGACTTCTTTCTTTCGGGTGGTACCTGGAGTCCCCAAGCCCTTCCCCGATCGCAAGAGGGCGTTCTGTTGCATTCCGCTCTCTCCAACCAGAGATCGAACCGAGAGACCGGCGAACCGGCTCACGGAGTGAAGCCGCTGCACGCGACTCTCAATCGTCGCTCATGCGGCAAGGCCCACATAAGGGCAACTTACCAGTCGATCAAGAAGAATCTGTAAATCATCCGCAACACCGTGCGCGATTCACCACGTTGTCGCGGCGCTCGCGCGCCGATTTCGGTTCGCAGCGCGCGGCCCGCGGGCAGGCGCGTCACGCAAGAGCCGGCGGCCCGCTCGCCGGCGCGAGCACGGCGGCGCCGAATCGGCTCCGCTCCGCCGGCGATGCGGCTGCGTGCAGACTTCCCGGCAAGGCGCTAGTCTCACTGTCAGTAGCTGGAGGAACGAAGATGAAGCTCTACATGCACCCGCTCTCGACGACGTGCCGGCCCATCCTGCTGTTCATCGCCGAGAGCCAGATCCCGGTCGAAGAAGCGCTGGTCGACCTGATGACGGGCGAGCACATGCAGCCGCCCTACGCCGGCATCAATCCGAACTGCCTGGTGCCGATGCTCGAGGACGGCGACCTGCGGCTGACGGAGAGCTCGGCCATTTTGAAGTATCTGGCCGACAAAACCGGCTCGCCCGCTTATCCGAAGGAGCTCAAGGCCCGCGCCAAGGTCAACGAGATGATGGACTGGATCAACACCAACTTCTATCGCGAGTGGGGCTACAATCTCTGCTACCCGCAGCTTTTTCCGAATTTCAGGCGCCGCAGCGAGGAGGCCCAAGCGGCCACGCTGGAATGGGGCAACGAGCAGTCCAAGCGCTGGCTCAAGGTTCTCAACGACCACTGGATCGGGCCGCGCAAGCGCTATCTCTGCGGCGACGAAATCACGATCGCCGACTATTTCGGCGCGGGCATCGTCTCGCTCGGCGAGGCGATCGGCGTCGATTTTGCGCCCTATGCCAACGTCAAGCGTTGGCTCGAGACCATGAAAAAGCTGCCATCCTGGCCGAAGGTCAACGAGGCCTTTTACGGCATGGTCTCGGCCGCGAAGGGCCAGAACTTTGTCGCGCTGGCATCCTGAACCGCCGGCGCTGACAGGCAAAGGAGCGCGTCATGAGTTTCTTTCCCGGCAAGGACCCGGCAGCCGGCAAGCCGGCCGAGAGCGACGCGATCGCCCACGTCATCGCGCCGCGCACGGTCGATCTCGGCGATTTCGCCGTGCGGCGGGCGCTGCCCTCCGCGCAGACGCGGATGGTCGGGCCGTTCATCTTCTTCGACCATTTCGGACCGGCCGTCTTCCGCTCGGGCCAGGGCATCGACGTGCGGCCGCATCCGCATATCGGCCTCTCGACCGTCACCTATCTGTTTGACGGCGAGATCATGCACCGGGACAGCCTCGGCACCGCCGCCCCGATTCGGCCGGGCGAAGTGAACCTGATGACGGCCGGACGCGGAATCGTCCATTCCGAGCGCACCGGCCCCGAGCTGCGAGCGGCGGGTAGCCCCATTCACGGTTTGCAGATGTGGGTGGCGCTGCCGGCGGCACAGGAGGAGATCGAGCCCGGCTTTGCCCATCATGCGACGTCCGAGTTTCCCGTCGTCAGCGAGAACGGGACCGCCATCCGAGTAGTTATCGGCAATCTCTACGGCGCGCGCTCGCCGGTCGTGACGACGTCGGAGACGATCTTCGCCGATGTGACGCTGAAAGCCGGCAGCGCGCTGCCGCTCGATGCGGGCCACGAGGAACGTGCGCTCTACATCCTGGCCGGCGAGGTCGAGATCGCCGGCGATCGGCACGCGGCCGACCGCCTGCTCGTGTTGCGGCCCGGCGACGCTCTGAGCGTGCGCGCGCTCGCCGACAGCCATCTCGTGATCGTCGGCGGCGCGCCGATGGACGGCCCGCGGCACATCTGGTGGAACTTCGTCTCCTCGCGCAAGGAGCGCATCGAGCAGGCCAAGGCGGACTGGAAGGCCGGACACTTCCAGAAAGTGCCCGGCGACGAGATCGAGTTCATCCCCCTGCCGGAGAAGTGAAGCCCGAAGCTATTCGGCGGCCAGGGCAGACGGCGGCGGGTGCACCTCGTCCAGCCCGATTGCGCGCACGTCGAACGGCGTCGTCTGATAGAGCCGGTTGATCCAGTTGCCGAACAGCAGGTGCGCGTGGCTGCGCCAGCTGTTGCGCGGCTGCGCTTGCGGATCGTTGCCAGGAAAATAGTTCTTCGGCACGGCGATCGTGGTCTTCGCCGCGCGGTCGCGCACGTATTCGTCGTTCAGCGATCCGCTGTCGTATTCGATGTGGTTGAACATGTGCAGCGAGCGATGCGCCGGATCGTCGAGCAGGCACAGGCCCGCTTCGTCGGAATCCATCAGCACGGTCATCCCGCTCGCCGGCGGAATGTCGGCACGCCGGACCTCCGTCCAGCGTGACACGGGAATCGCGAAGTCGTCGGAAAATCCGCGTAGATACGGCGAAGCCGGGGCCAGATTGCGGTGGCTGTAGACGCCGAACAGTTTCGCCGGCAACGCGTACTTCGGCATGCCGTGGAAATGATGCACCGCCGCCTGCGCACCCCAGCAGATGTTCATGCAGCCGTGCGCGTTGGTCTGCGTCCAGTCGAAGATGCGGCGCAGCTCGTCCCAATAGGTCACTTCCTCGAACGGCAGCGTCTCGACCGGCGCGCCGGTGACGATGAAGCCGTCGAATTTCTCGTTCCGGATATCCTGCCAGTCCCGATAGAATGAGATGATGTGATCGCTCGGCGTATTGCGCGGCACGTGGTTGGTGACTTTCACGAGCGTCAGCTCGACTTGAAGCGGCGACGCCCCAAGCAATCGTGCGAACTGCGTCTCGGTTCTCGCCTTGTTGGGCATGAGGTTGAGCAGACCGATCCGCATCGGGCGAATGTCCTGCCGCACCGCGTCAGTCTCGAGCATGACGCTGACGCCCTCGGCTTCTAGCACCCGCCGGGCGGGCAGGTTGTCGGGAATCTTGATTGGCATTTGTCGGCCCTCGTCGCGAGCATGACCGACAGTGACTGACCCGTTTCGTTGCCGGTTCGGCCACATCCTCCCTTTTGGGAGCGCCACCTTGCTCGGGAAGCAGGTTGGCGTCGGGCAGTGCCCAACTCTTGATGTCGAGAATGTCGTATGCATTTCCGCGCCGTTTTGCAAGTCAGCCGACGCTGAAACGAGGACGTATTCTGGATTGCTTCGCCGCTGCCGCGGCTCGCAATGACGGCACGAATGGTGCCTACGACCGCAACGCTACTTCTTCGGCAAGTCCAGCCGGATGTTCAGCTCGCGCAATTGCTTCGCCGTGACCTCCGACGGCGCGCCCATCATCAGGTCTTCCGCCTTCTGGTTCATCGGAAACAGCACCACCTCGCGCAGGTTCTCTTCGCCCGCGAGTAGCATGACAATGCGGTCGATGCCCGGCGCAATGCCGCCGTGCGGCGGGGCGCCGTAGGTGAGCGCGTTGAGCATGCCGCCGAACTTCGCCTCCAGCACGTCCTCGCCGTAGCCGGCGATGGCGAACGCCTTCCGCATCACCTCAGGGCGGTGATTGCGGATCGCGCCCGACGACAGCTCCACGCCGTTGCAGACGATGTCGTACTGGATCGCCTTGATCGACAGGATTTTCTCCTGATCGTTCGGGTCGAGCGCGAGAAAATCCTCGACGCTCATGTTCGGCATCGAGAACGGGTTGTGCGAGAAGTCGATGCGCTTCTCCTCCTCGTTCCATTCGAACATGGGGAAGTCGACGATCCAGCACAGCTCGAAGCGGCTTTTGGCGATGAGGCCGAGCTCTTCGGCGACCTTCGTGCGCGCCGGGCCGGCGAACTTGACGAAATCCTTCGGCTTGCCGGCGACGAAGAAGCAGGCATCGCCAACACCGAGCTTGAGCTGATCGGCGATCTGCCTGGTGCGTTCGGGACCGATGTTCTTGGCCAGCGGCCCGGCGCCGCTCTCCTCGCCCTCGCGCCAGAAGATGTAGCCGAGTCCCGGCTGGCCCTCGCCTTGCGCCCAGGAATTCATGCGGTCGCAGAAGGCGCGGTTGCCGCCTTTCGGTGCCGGGATGGCCCAGACAGCGTTGCCTTCTGTCTCAAGGATGCGCGCGAAAATCTTGAAGCCGGAGCCGCGGAAGGCTTCACTCACATCCTGCATCACGAGCGGATTGCGCAGGTCCGGCTTGTCGGTGCCGTACTTGCGCAGCGCTTCGGCGTAAGGGATCAGCGGAAATTTCTGCGTCACCGGCTTGCCGTCGGCAAACTCCTCGAACACGCCGCGGATCACCGGCTCGACGGCGTCGAACACGTCCTGCTGCGTGACAAAACTCATCTCGAGATCGAGCTGGTAGAACTCGCCGGGCGAGCGGTCGGCGCGCGCGTCCTCGTCGCGGAAGCACGGCGCGATCTGGAAATAGCGGTCGAAGCCCGCGATCATGATGAGTTGCTTGAACTGCTGCGGCGCCTGCGGCAGCGCGTAGAACTTGCCCGGATGCAGGCGCGACGGCACCAGATAGTCGCGCGCGCCCTCCGGCGAGGATGCCGTCAGAATGGGCGTCTGGAATTCGAAGAAGCCCTGCTCCTTCATCCGCCGGCGGATCGAATCGATCACACGGCCGCGCAGCATGATGTTGTTGTGGAGGTGCTCGCGGCGCAGATCGAGGAAGCGGTATTTGAGACGGATGTCCTCGGGATAATCCACGTCGCCGAACACCGGCATCGGCAACTCGGCGGCCGGCCCCAGCACCTCGATCTCGCTGAGATAGACCTCGACCTGTCCGGTGGGGAGTTCAGGGTTCTCGGTTCCTGCCGGACGCGGGCGCACCTTGCCATCGACACGCACGACCCACTCCGCGCGCAGCGCCTCGGCCTGTTTGAACGCGGGGCTGTCCGGGTCCGCCACGACCTGCGTGATGCCGTAATGATCCCGCAGGTCGATGAACAGCACACCGCCGTGGTCGCGGATGCGATGACACCAGCCGGACAGCCGCACCTCCTTGCCGACGTCGGCCTCTCGGAGCGCGCCGCAGGTATGGGTCCGATAACGATGCATGGTCATTCCGGCATATCGATCAGTGTTGAACTTTGTGGCGCGCGGACCCGCCTTCGCGAAGCCGGCTCCCGAGCAGAGGAACGAGCGGCCCGCGCCGAGAAATTCCGCCGCTTCGGCGAGCGAAGCAGGAAAGCGCATGGGGGGCCGCCCTTTGTCAAGGCAACGGCTTGAGCGCTTCGGGAATGCGGTCAATAAGCTAGCTTGCCAACGTCGCCCTGGAATAGGCTAGCTTCACAAGCCCAATGCAACCGATCACGACAACCGAAAAGCTGGCCGAGGCGTGCGCGCGCATGGCGCGGCACCCCTTCGTGACAGTGGATACCGAATTCCTGCGCGAGACGACCTATTACCCGCTGCTGTGCGTGGCGCAGATTGCGAGCGCGGATGAGGCGGTGGTCGTCGACGCGTTGGCGGAAGGGATCGATCTTGCCCCCTTTTTCAGGTTGATGGCCGACGAACACGTCGTGAAGGTCTTCCATGCCGCGCGGCAGGACATCGAAATCGTCTGGAACCTGGCCAAGAAAATCCCCCACCCGGTTTTCGACACGCAGGTCGCCGCCATGGTCCTCGGCTACGGCGATTCGATCTCCTATGACCAGCTCGTCCAGCGCATTACCGGCGATGCGCTCGATAAATCGCACCGCTTCACCGACTGGGCGCGGCGGCCCCTTTCCGAGGCGCAGCTTTCCTATGCGACTTCGGATGTGACGCATCTGCGCGACGTGTATCTCAGGCTTGCGCGAGACCTGGCCGAGCGCGGCCGCACGCAATGGGTCGAAGCGGAAATGAACGTGCTCACCTCACCGGCGACCTACCGCATGGACCCGGACAGCGCCTGGGAACGGCTCAAGAGCCGCGTGCGCAAGCCGACGGAGCTTGCGGTGCTGATCGAGGTCGCGGCCTGGCGCGAGCGCGAGGCGCAGAGCCGCGACGTGCCGCGCGGGCGCGTTCTCAAGGACGACGTGCTGGGAGACATCGCCATTCAGGCGCCGACGACAATCGAGCGGCTCGGGCACTTGCGGTCGCTCCCGAAGGGCTTTGAGCGCTCGCGTTGGGGCGAGGCGATCATCGAGGCCGTCAAAAGAGGCCTCGCGCGCGATCCGCACACGCTGCCGCGCATCGAGCGCTTTCGGCCGGCCGCGAACGGGGCGGCCACGGTCGAGCTTCTCAAGGTCCTGCTGCGCATGACCGCGGAGCGCCATGGCGTCGCCGCCAAGGTAATTGCCACCGTCGACGATCTCGACCGGATCGCCGCCGACGACGACGCCGACGTCCCGGCGCTCTCAGGCTGGCGGCGGGAGTTGTTCGGCGAGAAGGCGCTTGCGCTCAAGCACGGACGCCTGGCGCTGGCGGTCGACAACTCCCGCGTCGTCGCAGTCGAGCGGCCATAGCGAAGCCCAGCGCGACGACCCTCGCGGATTCAAAAGGCGTCAGTTCCCCTCGCCCCGGAACAGTTCAGCCGCCAAGGCGCGCGTGACCGGCCGGTGCTGGCGCATGGCTTCGGCATCGAGCCGCGCGATGGCGTCGCGGGCGGCGACAAACGAGCGCTCCATTCGCGTCACCAGAAAACTTACGAGCGCTTCGTCGACCGCAAGTTGCCGGTCGGCGGCCAACTTGACGACCACCGAGCGCAGAAGCGCATCGTCGGGCGCCGTCACGGTGACCACAGGCAGAGCCCGCAGGCGTGAGGCGAGATCGGGAATGCCCATCCTCCAGCCGGCCGGCATTGTGGCGGCCGTCAGCAGCAGGAAAGCCTGCTCTTCCCGCGCCAGGTTCAACAGGTGAAAGAGCGCATGCTCGTCGACGGTGGCGACGACGTCTTCGACGACCAGCGCGCCGGTCACGAGCGCGCCGGGCAAATCGATCTGCGCGAGCGCATGGGCCGGCACCGACCGCGCGCCGGCGTCAACCGCCCAAATCGAGGCGAGATGGGTCTTGCCCGACCCTTCGGGACCGACGAGCGCAACAATGCGATCGGGCCAGTCGGGCCAGCGCCCGATCAACGCAAGCGCCGCCTCGTTCGAGGG
>DASSRW010000082.1:0-29674 GCA_035701545.1 Pseudolabrys sp. | reverse complement strand
GGCACTGCCCCTTTCCGTCAAGGCCCCGGTCCCGCAAAGGGCCGGGGTCTTTTGCTTCGGGAAAATGCCCGCAAAATCCGATGGTTAATCGCGCCTTAACCTCGCCGCCGCTATGGTGTCGAACACCTTGTTCCGCGGGCTTTCCCCGCGGTGCCGCCGCGTGCCGAGTTCGATGTCAACGACGACCGCCCAGCGCCAGCCTGCAACCGCCGCAGCTCCTGCCGGAGGGCGCTCACCATTCGTGCGGCTGACGGAGCTCATCGCTGACATCGAACCGGGCAAGCCGGTCATCAATCTCTCCGTCGGCGAGCCGCAGCATCCGATTCCTTCGTTCGTCGGCCCCGAGCTCGAAAAGCACCTCGACGAATTCGGACGCTATCCGGCAAACAAAGGCACCGAGCCATTCCGCCGCGCAGTCGCTGCCTGGCTCAACCGCCGCTATCAACTCGGCCGCGCAGTCGATCCCGAGCACGAAGTGCTGGTGCTCAGCGGCACGCGCGAAGGCCTGTTCCTCGCCGGCATCGCGGCGAGACGTTACGTGCCGCCGCGCGCCGGCAAGCCGGCGATGCTGATCCCGAATCCGTTCTATGCGGCGTATGGCGCGGGCGCGGCTGCGGCCGATTGCGAAGCTGTTTATCTCCCGGCGCGCAAGGCGAGCGGATTCCTGCCCGATCTCGATGCATTGAGCCACGATCTGCTCGCGCGGACGGTCGCGTTCTACCTCGCGTCCCCGTCCAACCCGCAAGGCGCCGTCGCCGATTTCGATTATCTCACCAGGCTTGCGAAGCTCGCGCAGCGCTTCGGCTTTCTTGTTTTTGCCGACGAGTGCTATTGCGAAATCTACCATCGCGATGCGCCGCGCGGCATGCTTGAGGCAAGCGCGCCCGATTTTAGGAACGTCGTCGTCTTCCACTCGCTGTCGAAGCGCTCGAATCTTCCCGGCCT
Organism: Pseudolabrys sp.; assembly: GCA_035701545.1. Classification (GTDB taxonomy): domain Bacteria; phylum Pseudomonadota; class Alphaproteobacteria; order Rhizobiales; family Xanthobacteraceae; genus Pseudolabrys. The sequence continues at coordinate 28,729 of DASSRW010000082.1, read as the reverse complement.
GCGCGTCGGCTTTGCCGCCGGCGACCGCCGCTTTCTTGCGGCGTTTCTCGAGTTGCGCAACGTCGCGGCGCCGCAAGTGCCCGCGCCGGCGCAATACGTGGGTGTTGCGGCGTATGGCGATGAACGGCACGTGGAAGAAAACCGCCGGCTTTACAACGCCAAATTCGATCTCGCCGATCAGATCATCGGCAATCGTTACGGCTACAAGCGTCCGGCCGGCGGATTTTTTCTCTGGCTCGACGTCTCGGCGCACGGCGGCAGCGAGACGGTGACGCGGCGGCTCTGGCAGGAAGCCGGCGTCCGTGTCGTGCCGGGGCGCTATCTCGCGCGCGAGCAGGACGACGGCAGCAATCCCGGCGCCGATTATGTCCGCGTCGCCATGGTTCAGGACAAGGAGGCCACCGCCGAGGCGTTGCATCGCATCGTCGCGGTATTGGGTTAAAGGTAGATACGAATGCCAGCATCAGATCGCAGCGTCGACGCCGTCGCCTTCATCATCGAGCATTTCCGCGACATCCTGCGCCGCCGCGTGAGCGAGATCGTCGGTCTTGCACTGTTGTCGGTCGGCTTGCTCGGCGCGATCGCGCTCGCCACCTGGTCGGTGCAGGATCCCTCGCTCAGCCACGCCACCCATGCGCCGATCCACAATCTGCTCGGATTTCCCGGAGCGATTTTTGCCGACCTGGTGATGCAGCTGTTCGGCCTCGCGGCTGTGATGCTGCTGGCGCCGGCCGCCGTGTTCGGCTGGCGCCTGCTTTCGCACCGCACGCCCATGGAGCGCTGGCGCGCGCCGGTGTGGGTGCTTGCCATCCTTCTGGCCGCAGCGTTTGCCTCCTGCCTGCCGCGGACGGCCCATTGGCCGCTGCCGACAGGCCTCGGCGGCGTCATCGGCGATGCAGTCCTGCATGCCTACAGCTTCATCGTCCGCATGCCCACTGCGGGAGTGAGCGGCCTGACGAACGGCCTCATCCTCGGCTTTGCTTTCTTCGTGGCGCTGATCATCGCCGCGCGCATTCCCTTCCCGCAGCGCGCGCCGGAACGCAGGAAGGTGCGAGCAGCCGAATCCGAGGACGACGAAATCGAAAGCGAGGAGGAGGAAGAAGAAGACGAGCCCGAGGAAAGGGGTGGCTCCGTCTCGCTCGGCATGCTCACGCACGCGCTGCTCAGCGCCAAAGCGCGCCTCGGCCGGCTCCTCAGAGGACGCGATCCGCAGCGGATGGCACAGCCCTTGTCGCGAAGCGGACGCGTCGAGCCGCGCTTCGATGGCACGGCGAGACAGGCGCCCTCGATCGTCGCCCCGCAGTTCGATGACGAGGAAGAAGAAGAGGAGGAAGAGGAGCAGACGACGGCGCGCCGGCGCGCCTCCAGGCCGGCGGCGCGGCGCTCTTCGGGCGGCTTTGTCTTGCCGTCGCTCGGCCTGCTCGCGGCCCCGCGCGCGAGCGACCGTGCGACCTTGTCGAGCGAGGACATCCAGAACAACGCCACCGCACTCGAAAGCGTGCTCGGCGACTTCGGCGTGCGCGGCGAGATCATCAACGCGCGCCCTGGCCCGGTCGTAACGCTGTACGAGCTGGAACCCGCGCCGGGAATCAAATCGTCGCGCGTGATCGGCCTGGCGGACGATATCGCCCGGTCGATGAGCGCCGTGTCGGCGCGCGTCGCCGTCGTCTCGGGCCGCAACGCCATCGGCATCGAGCTGCCCAATCCGACGCGCGAGAAGGTCTATCTGCGCGAATTGCTCGATGATGAAGATTACAACAGCACCACGGCCAAGCTCGCGCTCTGTCTCGGCAAGACCATCGGCGGCGAGAGCGTGATCGTCGACCTGGCGCGCATGCCGCACTTGCTGATCGCCGGCACCACCGGCTCCGGCAAGTCGGTCGCGATCAACACGATGATCCTGTCCCTGGTCTACCGGCTGCGGCCCGATCAGTGCCGCCTGATCATGGTCGATCCGAAGATGCTCGAACTGTCCGTCTATGACGGCATTCCGCATCTGCTCACGCCCGTCGTCACCGATCCGAAGAAGGCGGTGGTCGCGCTCAAATGGGCCGTGCGCGAGATGGAGGAGCGCTACAAGCGCATGTCGAAGCTCGGCGTGCGCAATGTCGACGGCTACAACGCGCGCCTTGCCGAAGCCAAAGCGAAGGGCGAGACGCTCACGCGCACCGTCCATACCGGCTACGACAAGGAAACCGGCGAGGCGATCTACGAGAAGGAAGAGCTCGAGCTCGAGCCGCTGCCGTATATCGTCGTGATCGTCGACGAGATGGCCGACCTGATGATGGTCGCCGGCAAGGACATCGAAGGCGCGATCCAGCGGCTGGCGCAGATGGCGCGCGCCGCCGGCATCCACGTCATCCTGGCGACGCAGCGCCCGTCGGTCGACGTCATCACCGGCACGATCAAGGCGAACTTCCCGACCCGCATCTCCTTCCAGGTCACGTCCAAGATCGACAGCCGCACAATCCTGGGCGAGCAGGGAGCCGAGCAGCTGCTCGGCCAGGGCGACATGCTCTACATGGCCGGCGGCGGCCGCATCAGCCGCGTGCACGGGCCGTTCGTTTCGGATGACGAGGTCGAGAAGGTCGTGCGGCACCTGAAGTCGCAAGGCGTGCCGCAATACCTCGAGGAAGTCACTGCGGGCGGCGACGAGGAGGGCGAGGACGGCGCCGTGTTCGACGCGACCGGCATGGGCCTCGCCGAAGGCGGCGACCTCTACCAGCAGGCGGTGGCCATCGTGAAGCGGGACCGCAAGGCCTCGACCTCCTACATCCAGCGCCGGCTGCAGATCGGCTATAACCGCGCGGCCACCATCATGGAGCGGATGGAAGAGGAAGGCATCGTCGGGCAACCGAACCACGCCGGAAAGCGCGAGATTCTGATCCCCGAGAACCCGAACGACGAGCGCTATTGAGAATCGCTGCTTTCGCGATTAAGCCGGGGCGAATGCTTTTTGCGCGGAGCCGCGAAATAGCCACAGCCGCTTGCCAGAACCGGGGTATTCGGGGGCGAGGCGGCTACCAGTGACAGGATCCGGCATGGCCAGAATCGGCCGTAAAGCAGCAGCAGTGGCGGCATTCGCCGCCTGTCTCGCAAGCCCGTTGCTTGCGCAGACGGTTCCCTTGCCCTCACCGAAACCTCATCCGGCGCAGAGTGCCCCATCGGCCGATGCCGAAAAACTCGCGGCCGCAGGCCAGACCCACGCGCAGGGCAGCGACCAGTCGGCGCAAAAGCCGCCCGCGATGATCCCGACCAACCCGTTTGCGGCGCTGCTCGGCACGCCGGGAACGACCACCGCGCTCACGCCCGAGCAGCGCGCCACCATCGACCGCGTGAACAAGTATCTGTCGAGCACGCAGGTGCTTTCCGGCAATTTCGTTCAGATCGGCCCCGACGGCACCAAGACCAAGGGCCAGTTCTTCATCTCCAAACCGGGCAAGGTGCGCTTCGAATACGATCCGCCGAGCCCGATCGACATCGTCGCCGACGGGCAGTCGGTCGTCGTGCGCGACCGCAATCTGGCGACGCAGGACGTTTATCCGCTATCGCAGACGCCGCTGCGCTTCCTGCTGTCGGACCATGTCAACCTGCTCAAGGACACGAACCTCGTCGCGCTCTACAGCGACGACGTGTTCATCACGGTCGTGGTCGAGGAAAAGAACGGCCTGGTCGGGACCAGCCGCCTGATGATCATGTTCAGCACCAAGGACATGCAGATCAAGCAGTGGACCGTGACGGATCCGCAGGGCTACGACACGACCGTCGCCGTCTACAATCTCGACACCACCAAGCGCCCCGATCCGAGCCTCTTCAAGATCGACTACACGCGCTACCACAATTGAGCGCACGCTTCTCGCGCGAAAGCCCCACCGACTAGTCATTCCGGGGCGCGCGAAGAGCGAATCCGGAATCGATAGCCGCAAGCGCTGCGGAGTATGGATTCCGGGCCCGGCGCTTACGCGCCGTCCCGGAATGACAATGGCTGGCGGCTAAGTGCGATCGTGCGCCGTCAAGATCAGCCGCGCGCCGCGCTTGAAGGTGAGATAGCTCCACAGCCAGGTCATTGCGACGATCAGGCGGTTCTTCACGCCGATCAGAAAATAAATGTGCGCGATGCCCCAGAACAGCCAGCCGATGAAGCCGGTCAGCTCCAGCCGGCCCATCTTCACGACCGCGGTCTTGCGGCCGATGGTGGCGAGATCGCCGTAGTGCCGGTAGTGGAACGCCGGCGGAGCAGGCGCACGCGCAAGGCGCGCCCGGATGACGGCGGCGACATAGCGGCCCATTTGCTTTGCGACCGGCGCGATGCCCGGCAGCGGCTTGCCATGATCGTCCTTTATGTCGGCGCAATCGCCGATGACGAAAATCTCGGGGTGTGCCGGCACCGACAGATCGGGAGCGACCTTGACGCGGCCGGCGGCACCCGCCGCGGCGCCGATCCAGGTTGCTGCCGGCGAAGCCGCAACGCCCGCTGCCCAGATCACGGTCGCAGCCTCGATGCGCTCGCCGCCAGCCACCACGCCTTCGGCATCGCACTGCGTCACCGCAGCCGAAAGCCTGACCTCGACGCCCATGCGCTCGAGCGCATGCAGCGCATAGTCGGAGATATCGGCCGGGAAGGACGCGAGCACGCGCGGACCCGCTTCGATCACGACGATGCGCGCCTCGCGCGGATCGATGTTGCGAAAATCCCTGGCCAGCGTCTGCCGCGCAATTTCGGCGATGGCGCCGGCCATTTCGACGCCGGTCGGGCCGCCGCCGACAATCGCAAATGTGAGCAGCCGCGCCCGCTCCGCCTTGCTCGCCGTAAGCTCGGCCTTCTCGAACGCCAGCAACAGGCGGCGGCGGATCGCGCGCGCATCCTCGATGCGCTTCAATCCGGGCGCAAAGCGGCTCCATTCATCGTGGCCGAAATAGGAGTGGGAAACGCCGGTCGCGAGAACGAGATAGTCGTAAGGCAGCGAGATGGTGTCGGCATGGACGATGCGCGCACTTACATCGATGCTGCGCACCTCACCGAGCAGGACGGACGCGTTCGACTGGCCGCGCAAGATCTCCCGGATCGGCCAGGCGATGTCGGCGGGCGACAGCGCCGCCGTCGCCACCTGATACAGCAGCGGCTGGAAACAGTGATGGTTCTCGCGGTCGATCAACGTTATGTCGGCGTTCGCGCGCGCCAGCGCCTGCGCCGCGCTCAGGCCGCCGAAACCGCCGCCAACGATCACGATTTTTGGGCGCCGCGACTTTCCCACAGCTATTCCCCTTCGGCGGCTGGTTCTGCGCCGCTGCGGGCATTCGTCATGCGCGGGCTTGACCCGCGCATCCATCATTCTCAAAACAGATGGATTGCCGGGTCAAGCCCGGCAATGACAGCGCTTCTAATGTGAGACGACCATACCCTAAATACCCGCACAACAATCGATATGCCCCTCAAGCTTACCACCTGGAACATCAATTCCGTCCGCCTGCGCATCGATCTCGTCGCCAAATTCATCAAGGCGATGCGGCCGGACGTGCTGTGCTTGCAGGAGACGAAATGCCCGGATGACGCATTTCCGCTCAAGCGCTTCAGGCGGCTGGGTTACGAGCACGTCGCGCTGAACGGGCAGAAGGGCTACCACGGCGTTGCCATCATCTCGCGCCATCCGTTCGAGGCGACGAGCTTTCGCAACTTCTGCGGAAAAATAGACTGCCGCCATATGTCCGTTGTCCTGGGCGAGCGGGCCGGCCTGCGCGATCCGATCACGCTGCATAATTTCTACGTGCCGGCCGGCGGCGACGAGCCCGATGCGGAAATCAATCCGAAGTTCGGGCACAAGCTTTCGTTTCTCGACGAGATGCGCGATTGCGCGGACCTGCGGCCGGCGCGGAGCCAACGCGCGATCCTGGTCGGCGATCTCAACGTCGCGCCGCTCGAACACGACGTCTGGAGCCACAAGCAGATGATCAAGGTGGTCTCGCACACGCCGATCGAATGCGAGAAGCTTACCACGGCGCGCAAGACGGGTGGCTGGATCGACAGCATGCGCGTGCACACGCCGGAGCCGGCGAAGCTCTATACCTGGTGGAGCTATCGCGCGCAGGACAACTGGCGCGAGGCCGATCGTGGCCGCCGGCTCGACCATATCTGGACCTCGGACGCGCTCGCCGACCGCGTTTCGTCGATTGCGATCGCCAAGAATTACCGCGGCGCCCTACGGCCCTCCGACCACGTGCCGGTTACGGCGACGATTGAGGCCTAGCAGCCTGCTACTGCTCCTTCGCCCCGCCGAGGGCGGTCAGCACCGCGCCGAGGTCGCGCGTCAAACGCTCGGCGCGCGCCGCCATTGAATCGCGCAATTTGCGCGCGGCGGCCGGATAGCCTTCGAGCATGCGAAGAAAGAGCGTGCGTGTGATACGGATCACCGTGGTCTGCTCGAGCGCGGTCGCGGTCGCCGGCCGCACCGCATCGGCGATCAACGCCTGTTCGCCGATCAGCGCGCCGGGTCCGGCGATCGTTTCGGTGCCCTCGAGCGGCGCGCCGGGCTCGAGATGCAGCGAGCCGTCCACCACCACATAGCCAGATTCCGCAACGTCGCCGGCATAGAAGAGAACGGCACCACTTTGCAGCTCGCGCGTTTCCGCGCCGATCGCGAGAATGCGCAAGGCCTGCTTGCCAAGCAGCGCAAGCGTCGGCACGCGTTCGAACAGGGCGATGTCTTCTTCGAGAGGCATAATCAGGCTTTCGACGTCATTCCGGGACACGCGCCCACCGCGTGGGTCCGGAATCCAGACAGAATCGAGTTTGTCTCTGGATTCCGGGTTCGCGCTTTCAGCGCGCGCCGGAATGACGATCGTATCCGGCAGGGCACAGCAATCACGGCACCAGCTTGTAGCCGCCGGCTTCCGTCACTAGAATCGCCGGCACGGCCGCGTCCCGCTCGACCTTCTGCCGCAGGCGATAGATGTGCGTCTCCAGCGTGTGCGTGGTGACTCCGGAATTGTAGCCCCACACCTCCTGCAGCAGCGTCTCGCGCGACACCGGCTTCTGCCCGGCGCGGTAGAGATAGCGCAGGATTGCGGTCTCCTTCTCGGTCAGCCGCACCTTGCTGCCTTTCGGACTCAGCAAAAGCTTCGAGCTCGGCCGGAAGGTGTAGGGCCCGATGGTGAAGACCGCATCCTCGCTTGCCTCGTGCTGGCGAAGCTGCGCGCGGATGCGCGCCAGCAGCACCGCAAAGCGAAACGGCTTGGTGACGTAATCGTTGGCTCCGGATTCGAGGCCGAGGATTGTATCGGAATCGGTGTCGTGCCCCGTGAGCATGATGATCGGCGCCTTGAAGCCGTTCTTGCGCAGGATGCGCACCGCCTCGCGGCCGTCGACATCCGGCAAGCCGACATCCATGATGACGAGATCGACGGTGCCGTTCTTGGCGATCTGCACGCCCTTGGTGCCGCTGTCGACCGCGACGGCCTCGAACTCCTCGTGCAGCGCCAGCTGTTCGACCAGCGCATCGCGCAGCTCGTTGTCGTCGTCCACGATCAGGATCGTGCGTTTGTTGGGCATCGAAAACAGCCCCTTCGTAGGCGTATAACGCCTTACCCCCCAGCAGTCGCGCAGTAGAGCATTAGACGCTAAAAGAGCAACCGGGAACTGTTTTTTTCGTTCAAAAACAGGCGATTTCGGAAAGACTTACCGACATGCGGAAGAAGTCGCTTGGCCGGATCGCGGTGCGCCGCAAAGCCGCCTCGATTGCACGCGGCTGGCTGATCGCGGGACCCTGCGCGGTGCCGGTCGCGCTTGGCCGCACCGGCATCAAGGCCAACAAGCGCGAAGGCGACGGGGCGACGCCGCGCGGCACGTTCCGGCTCAAGCGGCTGTGGTGGCGCCCCGAGCGGCACGTGCGTCCGCGGACGCTTTTGCCGGCCAGACGAATCCGGCCGGATGACGGTTGGTGCGAGAATCCCGCCGACCGGCATTACAATCAGCCGATCAGGATAGCGGACGGCAGCAATGCCGACCGGCTCGCCCGCGCGGATGCGCTCTACGACTTTGTCATCGAAATCGACCACAACACGCGGCCGCGCGTCGCCGGCCGCGGCAGCGCCGTGTTCATCCACGTCGCGCGCGATCGTTTCGAACCGACCGCCGGCTGCGTGGCGCTGAGCGCGAGCGCCTTGCGCCGGCTGCTTGAGCGCCTCGGCCCGCGCACGAAGATTATCATCGGATAGCGGCTCGCACGCTAACCGCGCGTGCCGAAAATCGCGCTGCCGACGCGCACGTGCGTCGCGCCAAGTTCGATCGCCGTCGGAAAATCGGCGCTCATGCCCATCGACAACAGTGTCAATCCGTTCCGCTTCGCGATCTTCGCGGTGAGCGCAAAATGCGGACCTGGGGACTCATGCAGCGGCGGAATGCACATCAGCCCGGAAATCGCCAGTCCGTAAGTGTCGCGGCACCTTCGCAAGAAATCGTCCGCGTCCGCCGGCAGCACGCCGGCCTTCTGAGCCTCGGCGCCGGTGTTGATCTCGACGAACAGCAAAGGCGCGCGGCCCTGCCTGGCGATCTCTTTCGCCAGCGCTTCGCACAGGCTCGGCCTGTCGACGGAATGAATCGCGTCAAAAAGAGCGACCGCCTCCTTGGCCTTGTTGGATTGCAGCGGGCCGATCAGATGCAGCTCGATATCGGCATGCGTTTTCATCAATGGCGGCCATTTCGCCTTCGCCTCCTGCACGCGATTTTCGCCGAACACGCGCCCGCCCGCCGCGATTGCCGGCTCGATCCGCTCCGCGCCAAACGTCTTCGACACCGCGACGAGCGTCACCGAAGCAGGATCGCGCGCAGCGTCGCGGCAGGCGCGCGCAATTTCTGCGCGTACATTTTGAAGTCCGGTGGCAGCATCGGTCGTCATGGCAACTCCGCAATCGTTTGGTGCTCGCGGAAATGCTTAGCAAATATCCGCTGTCAGTACGATCGCGCAAGTCGGAGACACGATGCGCCACGTATCAAATGAACGGACGCGGATTGTCGGTTGTCGGCTCCGCGCCGGCCAATTCGGCCAAAGCCGCCCGGTCGTTCAACTTGAAAATTCGATCTTTCCAGTAGAAGGGGCGGCTCGATGCGAGCCGCCGCAAGGTCTTGTTGGTGTGCACCAGCGACATGCCGAGCGTGTCGGCAAGATGCTGCTGCGTGAACGGAAATTCGACGGTGCCGGCGGATACGAGCCCTGCCTCGTCGGCGCGCACGAAGAGATGCAGCAGGAGATAAGCGATCCGCTCGGTCGCGCTGCGCCGGCCTACGCTCAACAGGTTTTCGTCGATCATCCGCTCCTCGCGCGAGGCGAGCCAGGTCAGATCGAACGCAAGGGAGGGAAACCGGGTGTAGAGGTTCCACAGTTTGGAGCGGGGAAACACGCACAGCACGACGTTGGTCAAGGCTTCGACCGAATGCTCCATCTCGCGCATGACGGTCCCTTGCAGCCCGACCAGATCGGCCGGCAACGCGTAGTTGAGAATTTGGCGGCGTCCGTCGTCGAGCATCTTGTAGCGGAAGGCCCAGCCGCTCAGGACGGTGTAGAGGTGCTCGCTGCTTGCGCCCTGCCAAAGAAAGCTGCTGCCGGCGCCCACGCGCAGTTCGTCGACCTTGAACTGCCGCACGAATGCCAGTTCATCGGCGGTGAACGGGCGCAGCGAACTGCGGCGGCGCAGCGGACACTGCTCGCAATATGTGTATTGGCCGTTCTGCCGGCCCGCCGCCCCGACGATCATGCGCTGATTGCCCCATGTGTCTTTTTTAAATGACGAAAACATTAATTCGCGGGACAAGAAAAAGTTCCTGCCGGCTTTGACAAGCCGCGCCGTAAGCGGTGCGGATCCGCAGCACTCCATGTCCGACACGTCTGAAGACGAGAGCTTCGCGCCGTTCGCCGGCCTGGATTTCTTCGTGCTCGACGATGAATTCCTGATCGGGTCCGATATCCAGCAGATGCTCGAAAGCGCCGGCGCGCGATCAGTCGTCTACGTCAGCACGATCGAAGAAGCTCGCGCGGCGATCGAAACGGGCGCGCACTTCGACCTGGCGATTCTCGACCTTCTGCTTGGCCGCGAGGGGCGCAGCAGCCTTGCCCTCGCCGAGACGCTGACCAGGCGGAAGATACCGCTCGTCTTCATTACGGGAATGGGCAGTGAGGGCCGGCACGCGGAAATATTTCCGGAGGTGCCGGTGCTTCTCAAACCCTATCACGAGGCCGAGTTCATCGCCGCCGTGCGTCGCGCGCTGCGCCGGCGCTGACCGCCGCAGTTACCATTGGGTAACCCGAACCGTCGTGTGCCGCGCATTTCGCCGACGGCAGTGCAGCCCGCGCTGCGTTCGCAAAGCATTCATCATCGCATCAAGGCGATGCTTAACGATTTCGTATCTTAAAATTTTAGCGACGGCCCGAAAGGCATCTTAAGTCGCAAATGCTACTGAAGCCCCGACTGGGGACATCATCGAATATGAGTTCAGAAGCGCAATCGGCGAATCCCGCTCCGGCCGGGCCGAGGCGTACGCTCAGCATCCGGGCGCGGCTGATGATCCTTGCGATCATCGCCATCGTTCCGATCGTGCTTGAGCGCATTCACAACGAGCAATTCGACCGTGACCAGCGCGTCAACGCCGCCTATCGGCAGGCGCACAGCATCGCGTTGCAGGCCTCCGCGCGGCAAAACGAAGTCATCGTGTCGACCCGCACGCTGCTCCAGGTTCTCGCCGACACGCGCGCCGCCTTTTCGATCGTCGACCAGCCCTGCAACGTCGTCCTGAAAAACATCGCCGATACGGCGCCCTGGGTCAGAGCGCTGTCGCTGGCCAATCTCGACGGCAGGATCACCTGCTCCAGCCGGCCGACCGCACTTGGGCTCGACATCAGCCAGCGCCCGCACTTCATCCAGGCGATCAAGACCGGCAAATTCTTCATCGGCGACTATTTCATGGGCACGCGCGACAAGCGGCCGCTCATCATCGCGGCGGCGCCGCAGCGTAACGCCAAGGGCGCGATCGAAGCGGTGGTGCTCGCGACGCTCGACCTGAACTGGATTGGGCAGGTGGCGGCACCGCTTGCCGGACAATCGGGCTCGCTGATGCTGCTGATCGACGGCAAAGGCACGATCCTCGCACACGAGCCGAATCCGGGAAATTGGATCGGCCAGCAACTGCGCGATCATCCGCTCATCAAGGACGTTCTCGCGCGCCCGCAGGGCGTCGTGACCGAGGCCTCGCTCGACGGCGTGCGCCGGATTTTCGCCTTCGCGGCCCTGCCCGGCACCAGCGCGCACGTCGCGATCGGCTTTAACGAGAAGGAAGTGCTCAGCCGCGCAGATTTCGCGATGTGGCTTGCGTTTGCCGAGCTCGGCGTGGTGACCGCACTCGTCCTGCTCAGCATCTGGTTCGGGGCCGATCGCCTGCTGGTGCGCCCGATCCGCGCGCTGGTCGAAGCGGCCGGCAACATAGGCCGCGGCGAGGACAAGATGCGCGCCGCGCGCCTGCCATGGGCCGCCGAATTCGTTCCGCTCGCCGTCGCGCTCGACGAGATGGCCGACAAGCTCGACGCGCGCGAGCAGGAGCTGCGCGACACCAACAACCAGCTGCGTGAGCTGGCTCAGCTCGATCCGCTGACCAGCCTGGCGAACCGCCGCACGTTCAACGCGCAGCTCATGGCCGAATGGAAGATGGCGGCAAAGCTCCGCCGCCCGATCGCCGTGCTGATGATCGATGTCGACTTCTTCAAGGCGTTCAACGATCGCTACGGCCACGTGCAGGGCGACTCGTGCCTGCGCAAGGTCGGCGACGTGATGAAGTCCTGCACAACGGCGCGGCCGAGCGCGGTGTCCACGGGACGCCGCGCGTCCGACAAGATCGCCACTCTCGGCCGCGACGAGCATCTTGCCGCCCGCTATGGCGGCGAGGAGTTCGCCGTGCTCATGCCGGGCGCGAACCTGGAGGTTGCCACGCGGCTTGCCGAGAAGCTGCGCGAGGGCGTCGAGAACCTGCTGATGGCGCATGCCGGCGCGCCGTGGGGATTCGTCTCGATCAGCGTGGGTGTCGCCTCGATGATTCCGGCCGAGAAAGACAATGCGCAGGACCTGACCGAAGCGGCCGACGCCTGCCTCTACGAAGGCAAGCAACGCGGCCGCAACACCGTGGTCGCCCGCACCGGCAAGCCGCTGATGCTGGTGGCGAGCTGAGCGGGATCAAACAAGCCGACGCCGCCGATCGCCTCGCATTGCTTTCGCCGGTTGACCCCCTGACCCCTTCCATGTCACGTCCGGCCACCCTAAAAAGGGCCCGGTAATGACGACCGATTCCACGAAAAACGAGCGCTACAACGCGCGCGAGGCCGAGCCGCGCTGGCAGAAGGCGTGGGACGAGCGCGGCATCTTCGCCACGAAAAATGACGACCCGCGCCCGAAATATTACGTGCTCGAGATGTTCCCCTATCCGTCGGGGCGCATCCACATGGGGCATGTGCGCAACTACACCATGGGCGACGTGGTCGCGCGCTACAAGCGCGCGATGGGTCACGCGGTGCTGCATCCGATGGGCTGGGACGCCTTCGGCATGCCGGCGGAAAACGCCGCGATGGACCGCAAGGTTCACCCCAAAGCGTGGACCTACGAGAACATCGCGACGATGAAAGCGCAGCTCAAGTCGATGGGGCTGTCGCTCGACTGGGCGCGCGAGATCGCCACGTGCGACCCGGCCTACTACAAGCACCAGCAGAAGATGTTTCTCGATTTCCTCAACGCGGGGCTGGTCGAACGGAAGCAATCGAAAGTGAACTGGGATCCGGTCGATCAGACCGTGCTTGCCAACGAGCAGGTGATCGACGGCCGCGGCTGGCGGAGCGGCGCCGTCGTCGAGCAGCGCGAACTCACGCAGTGGTTCTTCAGGATCAGCGACTATTCGGAAGACTTGCTCAACGCGCTCGACACGCTCGACCGCTGGCCGGAAAAAGTGCGGCTGATGCAGAAGAACTGGATCGGCCGCTCGGAAGGCCTGCTGATCCGCTTCATGCTCGATCCCCAAACGGTGCCGGATAAAGAGAGCGAACTGGAAATCTTCACGACGCGGCCGGATACCTTGTTCGGCGCGAAGTTCATGGGACTGTCGCCCGACCATCCGCTGGCGGCGGCGGCGGCAAGGAAAAATCCGAAGCTTGCGGCCTTTATCGAAGAGTGTCACCGCAAGGGCACCGCGCAGGCCGAGATCGACACTGCCGAGAAGATGGGCTTCGATACCGGCATCCGCGCGATGCATCCATTCGATCCGGGCTGGAAGCTGCCGGTCTATGTCGCCAATTTCATCTTGATGGACTACGGCACCGGCGCGATTTTCGGTTGTCCCGCGCACGATCAGCGCGATCTCGATTTCGTCAACAAATACGGGCTCGGCAATACACCCGTCGTCTGTCCGGAAGGCCAGGACCTCAAGACCTTCGTCATCACCAACACGGCCTATGACGGTGACGGGCGCATGATCAATTCGCGCTTCCTCGACGGCATGAGCATCGAGCAGGCGAAAGAGGAAGTTGCCAAACGGCTCGAAACAGAAACGCGCGGAAATCGCCCCGTCGCGCAGCGCCAGATCAACTACCGCCTGCGCGACTGGGGCATCTCGCGCCAGCGCTACTGGGGTTGCCCGATCCCGATCATCCACTGCGCCAAATGCGGCGTTCTGCCGGTGCCGGAAAAAGATTTGCCGGTGAAGCTCCCCGAAGACGTCACCTTCGACAAGCCGGGCAACCCGCTCGACCGGCATCCGACCTGGAAGAACGTCAAATGCCCGCAATGCGGCGGCGACGCGCGGCGCGAAACCGACACCATGGATACGTTCGTCGACTCGTCATGGTACTTCGCGCGCTTCACCGATCCGTGGATTGCGAATGCGCCGACCGACCGCAAGCAGGTCGACAAGTGGCTGCCGGTCGATCAGTACATCGGCGGCATCGAGCACGCGATTTTGCACTTGCTCTACTCGCGTTTCTTTACGCGCGCGATGAAGAAAACCGGTCACGCCGGCCTCGACGAGCCCTTTGCCGGCCTGTTCACGCAAGGCATGGTCGTGCACGAAACCTACCGCAAGAAGAATGGCGAGTGGGCGATGCCGGCCGACGTAAAAATCGAAACGAGCGGCGAGGCCCGGCGCGCGACGCTGATCGCGACCGGCGAAGAAGTCGAGATCGGCCCGATCGAGAAGATGTCGAAGTCGAAACGGAACACGGTCGACCCGGACGACATCATGGAAAGCTACGGGGCCGATACCGCGCGCTGGTTCATGCTCTCCGATTCGCCACCCGAGCGCGACGTGATCTGGAGCGAGGAGGGCGTGCAGGGCGCAGGCCGCTTCGTGCAGCGCCTGTGGCGACTGGTCGGCGAAATTGCGGACGTGAAGGCGCCCGAGGCGCGCCCCGCGCAATTTGGCGATGCCGCGCTTGCCGTGCGCAAGGCTGCGCACCGGGCGCTGGCGAACGTCTCCGATGACATCGCGCGCCTGCGTTTCAACCGCTGCGTCGCTCACATCTACGAGTTTGCCAACGCCTTGGGCGAGGCCATTGGCGGCATCGAAACGGCCGTCACACCCGATCTGGCCTGGGCCCTGCGCGAAGCGGGCGACATCCTCGTGCGCCTCTTCCACCCGATGATGCCGCATCTGGCCGAGGAGTGCTGGGCGGCGCTCGGCCACAAGATGCTGGTCGCCAGCGAACCCTGGCCGCAGCTCGAGCCGGAATTGCTCGTCGAAAACACCATCACCCTGCCAGTGCAAGTCAACGGCAAAAAACGCGCCGACGTAACCGTGCCGCGGGATGCCGGGAAAACCGACATTGAGGCTGCCGTTCTGGCGCTCGATGCGGTAAAAAGGGCGCTCGAGGGCAAGAGCCCGAAAAAGGTCATCGTCGTCCCGCAGAGGATCGTAAATGTGGTGGCATGATCTGTCGTCATTCCGGGGCGGACGCCGAAGCGCAGCGAAGGCGGACGAACCCGGAATCCAGACGCCTGCGAAGTTCGCTGCATCCGGTTTCCGGCTCTCGCGGCTACCCCGCCCCACTGGAATGACGAAAGAAAACATGCGCCGCGGGATCCGCCTGCTCGCGGTGATGGCCGTTGCAAGCCTCACGGCGGGCTGTTTCGAGCCGCTTTACGGCACGCGATCGTCGGTCGGCGGCGAAGGCGTGGGCCCGAAACTTGCCGGTGTTCAGGTTGCGCCGATCAATACGCCCAACGGCACGAGGCTTGCGCGCGTCGGTGTCGACGTCCGCAACGACCTGATCTTTGGCCTGACCGGTGGCAGTGGCGGCGGCGCGCCGACCCACCGGCTGGACATTCGGCTCGCGGCCACGCAGTTGCAGGTGATCGTCGACATCAACACCGCGCGTCCGGAGGTGCAGAACTACGGCATCGACGCGAGCTACACGCTCACCGATCTCGCGACCGGCAAGAAGGTGATCCAGGGCAAGACCTTCTCGCGCGTGTCGTACGACATCCCGGGCCAGCAGCAGCGGTTCGCCGGCGCGCGCGGCCTGCGTGACGCCGAAGATCGCGCCGCGCAGGTGATCGCCGACAACATCCGCTCGCGGCTGGCGTCGTATTTCGTGGCGGGCACATAAATTTTGTTGCCTCCCGAAGGCGGGGGCACCACGCCGCGGACTCTTCCCTGCCTCATGGCGGGAACAACACGTCAGCGACGAATCTCGAAGGATGAGGCGGCGGTTCCCGCCTTCGCTCGCAGTGCGAACTGCGGCCGTCGAGCCAAAAACGCAATGCCGCAGCAGGCACCGCGAGACGCGCTGCGGAGTTTGTCATCGGGCCGTGTTTCGCGCAGACCCGTCGGCAGCGCTCCTCCAGATGAAGGCGGCGACAGGCGACCGCAATTTGGCAGTTTGATGCACCCAAATGAGTCTTCGCATACCGGCGCTTCGCCGCGTCCTTTGATCACGGCCGCGACGCGCGAGGGCCATGTGCTGCCCGTGATCGACATCGACGATCCGCGCTTTGCCGTGCCGGATGATCCGGATAGCGTGCGCCGCTTGATGGATGCGTCGATGGAAGAGGACCGCCGCCGCCGCCGCATTCCCAAATTTCTCCTGCGCTGGATGATCAGGTCCGCGGCCCGGCGATCGCGCCTTGTGCGTGCTTTGTTTTGCAGCGATACGACATTTCTCGACGGTATCAGCACTTACGTGATGAAGCTCGGCGCCGACAATCTGCCGCCGCCATACGATAGTCCCGCCGACCGGCGCGTCGCTGCGTCGCCGCATCTTGTGCTGCTACGCCTGCGTACCCAGCAGGTGGCGCGGTTGCTGGCCGATGCACTCTTGCCGGATCTGGAGCGCACGACCTCCACGCCGCTGCATCTGATCAACATCGCCGGCGGCACCGCCATCGACAGTTTGAACGCGCTGATGATTCTGCGCCGGCGCAGAGACGGCTTGCTGCGTCGGCCGATCGTTGTCCACGTCCTCGATCAGGATGATGCTGGCCCTTTCTTCGGCCGCAATGCACTCGCCGCGCTCATGCGGGACGGCGGGCCCTTGGCCGACCTCGACGTCACCTTTGATCACCGTCCCTACAATTGGGACGATACGGCCCCGCTCACGGCGCTGTTGCGCGACGTGAGGGCGCAGAACGCCGTCGTTGCCGCTTCGAGCGAGGGCGCTCTTTTCGAATACGGAACCGACGAGGCGATTGTCGCCAACCTGAACGCCTTGCGCCGCGGCAGCGTGCAGATTGTCGTCGGTTCAGTCACAAGCAGTGATGAAGCGCGTCGCCGCATGATCGCGATAAACCGGTTCAGGTTGTTCCCCCGGGGCCTCGAAGGCTTCGTCCCATTGGCAGAGCGCGGCGGGTACAAGATCGTGCGCGCCGAAACGAACCAATTCGGCGAGCAGGTCCTGCTGGCACCCGCATGAACAGCAAGGCCTTTGTCTCTCATTGCGCAGCGCTTTTGCGCCCATTAGCTTGCCCGCCATGACCGCTCTCAAATCCGCCGAGTTTGACCGCTTCATCGCCAGGCCCGATCCGCGCCAGCCGATCGTGCTGCTGTATGGGCCGGATGCGGGTCTCGTGCGCGAGCGCGTCGATGCGCTGGTGCTCGCGTCGGTCGACGACCCGAGCGACCCGTTCGCGCTGGCGCGCATTTCCGGCGAAGACGTGTCCGCCAATCCGTCGCGCCTTGTTGAAGAAGCGCACACCGTCCCGCTGTTCGGTGGCCGCCGCGCCGTGCTGGTGCAGGTCGGGCCGCGCCACAACATCGCCCCGGCAGTCGAGATGCTGATTGCCTCGCCGTCGGCCGAATGCCGCGTGATCGTCGAGGCGGGCGACCTGAAGAAGACATCGCCGTTGCGCAAGGCGTGCGAGGCGGCGAAAACCGCCGTCGCCCTGCCCTGCTATGCCGACGGCGAGCGCGAGATCGCGCGCCTGATCGATGCGGAAATGCGCGCCGCCGAATTGACGCTCGCGCCGGATGCACGCGCGGCGCTTACGTCGCTGCTGGGCGGCGACCGCCTCGCCTCACGCAGCGAGTTGCGCAAGCTCGCGCTCTACGCCATGGGCAAGAGCCGCGTCGAGCTTGCCGACGTGCGTGCGGTGGTGACGGACGCCTCCGAGCAGGAGATCGACGGCGTGATCGACGCCGCTTTCGCCGGCAAAATGGCGGATACCGATACGGAATTTGCCAAGGCGCGCGCCAGCGTCGGCAGCGCCGGCGCGATCGTCTCGGCCGCGCTGCGCCACGTGGCGGTGCTGCACAAGGTGCGCCTGCTGGTGGAAGACGGCGACGATCCGAAGACCGCGCTCAGGCGCGGCGCGCCCTTCATTCACTTCAGCCGCGCCGATGCTGCCGAGGCGGCGCTGCGAAGCTGGAGCCCGGCGCGGCTTCTGCGCGCGATGCAGCAGCTCGCCGACGCGCTGCTCGAGACGAGGCTGCACGCCGATCTCGCCGACTCCATCGCGCACCGCACACTTTTGTCGCTTGCGATGAGCGCAAGGCGGAAAGAATAGAGGACTGATTTAGTGCCGGCAAAGCCGGCCCTCCGCTCATTCCCGCGTAAGCGGGAATCCAGCGTTTTCGTTTTTTGGCTCTGGGTCCCCGCCGCGGCGGGAACCAACGGATGGCGATTGTTTGAGCCTGTGCGCATCCGCTTCGGGCCTCGTTGAGCCACGGTGGCCCGAGCCGGGAAGGAAAACGCGCGCGCGATTCCACAACAGCGTCACCATCCATCCGGTCGAAACGCCGACGAACGCGCCGCCGAGCACGTCGCCGAGAAAATGATAGTCGGCGCCGACCAGCCCCACCGCCACCGCCACCGCGATCAGCAGCCACAGCGCCTTGAGCCGCGGATAAAAAATCCACAGCACCGAAACGACCGCGCAGGTCACGGTTGTGTGTCCGGACGGAAACGAAGCGAAACCCTCGCCGCCGTGAAAGAAATTGAAGCCGAACACGCCGTCGTGGATGAGCGACGGATTGTTGTGCGTCCACGTATCCGGCCACGTGCGCCCGAACACGAATTTGAGCTGGCTCTTGATCGCCTCGGCCATGATGAGACTGACGCTGCAAAGCAGAAGCGCGGTCTCGAAGCGCGAGGCTGAACGGCCGGCGAGCGCACGCAGCCCCAGCACGACAAAGCCGATAACCGCGAGCGGCACCAGCGGATCGGGAATATGCGTGAGCTTCTCGAAGGCCTCCGGGTGCGGAAACTCCCGATGCATGAGCAGGGCAATCGGGCGGTCAAGCCACTCATACGAAACGACGACCGCCACCGCGGTCGCCGCCAGGCTCAGCAGCCATCGGTGCATCGCGCTCATGCGCAACCATTGGCGCGCGCCGCCCAGGCGCGCAAGCGGCAAGGTGACGATTTTCGCTTGTTTCCATGGTAGCGCCGGTCTCGCCGCTCATTCCCGCGCGAGCGGGAATCCGGTGCTTTCCGCCCCTGGATCCGGCTTACAGCCGCGAACAATGATTGGGCGAGCTCAGTGCGCGGCCTCGTGCGGGCCGCGATGCGAAACGTGCTGGTGATGGCTGTGATGGCGATGATGCAAGCCGAGCCCGCGCGAGATGCTCGGGCCCGCCGTGTAGCCGACAACGCCGCCGGCGACCAGGCCGATCGGCCCGCCCACGATGGCGCCGGCCAGGGCGCCGCCCGCGGCGTCACCGATTCTCTCGCCGGCCTGGGCGGCCGTTGCCGCGACCGCCACGCTCGCGGCGATTGCCGCCGCAGCCAACAGCGTTCTCATGATGCGTCTCCTTTCGCGCTGATGAAAGCCGCCATCATCATCGTGCCACGGCGATGCGGCACGGCTGTGAAGCCGGACGCGTTATGCACAGCCTTGTACGCGCTTTTAAATGCGGCCGACCAGCAACAAGATGATGAGAATGATAAAGATCAGTCCGAGCCCGCCGGACGGATAGTAGCCCCAGCCGCTGCTGTACGGCCAAGTCGGCAGCGCGCCGATCAGCAGAATGATAATGATGATAAGCAGAATCAGCCGCATCGTCGCCTCCTCAGCACAAGCGGGGCCCCAACGCCGTATTCGCAACTTTGGTTCCACGCCCGACGTAAGGTGAGAGCAACCTTGCTGATCGCGAGCGCCGATTATTGCGCAGCGCGAGTGACCGCACTCCCATATCGCGAAATGACGTGACCGCACACGCACCCGACATCAAAGTCTTCAGCACGCACGCGCTCTATGAAGTGCTGCACGAACTGAAGCCCGCTTTCGAGCGCGCGAGCGGCCGCAACCTGTCGTGCACGTTCGATCCGACCAAGGCCGTCAGGCGCCGCATTGAAGGTGGCGAGCCGTTCGACGTTGCGATCGTCACGCGGAGCGCGATCGATGCGCTCGCCGGGCGCGGCGCGATCATCCCTGAGAGCTGCGTTGATCTCGGCCGGTCGGGCCTCGGCCTTTCCGTGCGCAAGGGCGCCGCCAGGCCGAACATCGCGACGGTCGATGCGTTGAGGCGTGCGTTGCTTGATGCGGCGTCGATCGTACGCTCGGCCGAGGGCGCCAGCGGGCAATACTTCGACACGCTGCTCGACCGCCTCGGTATCGGCGAACCCGTCCGCGGCAAGATCAAGATCGGGCAAAGCGGGCGCGTCGCCGAGCTTGTGGCAAACGGCGAAGCGGAAATGGCGGTGCAGCAGGTGAGCGAGTTGCTGCCGGTGGCCGGCGCGGACTACGTCGGCCCGCTGCCGGCGGAACTGCAGCTCTACACGGACTTTGCCGCCGGCATCGCCGCCACGTCGCAAGCGCGCGCCGCCGCGCAATCGCTCATCGACATGCTCGCGGCGCCCGCGGCGCGGCCGCTGTTCGAAGCCAACGGGCTCGAGCCCGCCGGCCGCTGAAAGTAGCGAGAATGCTTCTCGTCAAAACCTACCTCGACAAAAGCCCGATCCACGGCATCGGCGTGTTTGCCGCGCAATTCATCCGCAAGGGGACGAAGATCTGGCGCTTCGTCTACGGCTTCGACCTTGTCTACACGCCGAGGGAATTCTCACGGCTGCCGAAGCCGGCGAGGGACTACATCAGGCTGCACGGCTACCGGGTGGACGGCGAAATTCTTCTGACCGTCGACCACGATCATCACATCAATCATTCCGACGATCCGAATACGTATTTGCACAATGGCTACGTCGTCGCCCGCAAAAACATCCGCAAGGGCGCCGAGATCACCAACGACTACCGCGAGTTCGACGCGGTGCTTTGCGCCGCGTTTTTGAAGCGGCGCTGACCGCCCGCCCGGGAACGCCGGGCGTCATTCGGTCGTTATCCAGGCGCATGCCGCTTTGCCGACGGCAGCCTGGAGAACCGCATTATGACGCTTTTGCCATGGCCGCTTGGCCGCAGCCTGCGCCCCGCGCCGGAGCGGGCAGGGTCAGGCCGCGCGCCGGTACAGTTCAACGTCGTCGTTACTGGCGCGAGTGCGGGGGTCGGGCGCGCCACCGCGCACCGCTTTGCGCATGCCGGCGCGCGCATTGGATTGATCGCGCGCGACGAGGCGGCGCTCGCCGACGTGCAGCGCGAGGTCGAACAGCGCGGCGGCGCAGCCGTTGCCGCGCCGGCTGACGTTTCCAGCGCGGAAGCGGTGTTCGCCGCCGCCGACCGGCTCGAGCGCGAAATCGGGCCGATCGACGTCTGGATCAATGACGCGATGGTGACCGTGTTCTCGCCCTTCTCGGACATGACCGCCGAGGAATTCCGCCGCGTCACCGAGGTCACCTACCTCGGCTTCGCCTACGGCACGATGGCGGCGCTCCGCCTGATGCGGCCGCGCAACCGCGGCACCATCGTGCAGGTCGGCTCATCGCTCGCCTATCGCGGCATTCCGCTGCAATCGGCCTACTGCGGCGCCAAGCACGCCATCCGCGGCTTCACCAATTCGCTCCGCTGCGAGCTGATTCACGACCGCAGCAACGTGCATGTCACATTGGTCAATCTCCCCGCGGTCAACACGCCGCAGTTCGACTGGGCGCGCACGCACATGCGGCGGCAGCCGCGGCCGGTGCCGCCGGTGATCGAGCCCGAGGTCGCGGCCAGCGCCATCTTCCGCGCCGCGCACGAGCGCAAGCGCGAATACTGGCTGGGCCTGAGCACCGCCGAGGCCATTCTCGGCAACATGTTCGGCGCGACCTGGCTCGATCGTTATCTCGCGCGGACGGCCTACGCGGCGCAGACGACCGGCGAACCTCTTCCGGCCGGCTGGCGCGACAATCTTTATCATTCCGTTCCCGAGCGGCATCGCACCCGCGGCTCCTTCGGCAGCGAGGCCGCGAAGCGCGCGCCGATGCTGCCCGCGCCGGCGACGCGCGTGGCGGCGGTCGCAACCGGCGTTGTCGCCGCGGGAGTGCTCGTGGTCCTCGGCCAAAGGCTATTGAGAGAGCTATAGCTGAAAGTTTCTCAGCCCGTCATTCCGGGGCGCGCCGAAGGCGCGAACCCGGAATCCAGAGACCATCTCTGCACGTATTTCTGGATTCCGGATCGCCGCTTCGCGGCGTCCGGAATGACGTCGGAAAGTTCTTCAATACCCACTAGCACCCACTAGCGTCACCCATTGTCCGCTATCGGACAATCGCTGCGTCCTGCGGCAGAAGGGCACTTTACACGGCCACGTACGGAACTTCGGGCCGATGACGCGGCTTGGACCGGAGATTGCTATCCGATCTTCGCGTCTGCCCAAGTTCAAGTCCAAGCCATGAGAGTACACGCGACAGCAGATCATCTCCGATCCGGCGTCAAAGCAGCCGTCGCCCAATACCGCGATGCGAAGCAAGCCCTTCACACACCTGCTTCGGTGCGGAGCCGCCGTGGCCTCGACTGGATGAACTTTTTCATTGCCGACGTGCAGACGGGTTTTGGCACCTTTGTTGCCTTTTACCTCGCTCAGTTGAGCTGGTCGCGCAGCGATGTCGGCCTCGTGCTGACGATTGGCGGTCTCGCCGGCGTTCTAAGCCAAATTCCGGGAGGCGCGCTTTCCGACGCGGTCACCTGGAAGCGGTCATTGGTGGCGCTCGGTATCGTGATGATCGGCGCGGCAGCGCTGTTGCTGGCGTTCGTTCCATCGTTCGTCTCGGTCCTTTTCGCCGAACTCCTGCATGGGGCCACGGCGGGCATCATTACGCCGGCAATCGCGGCGATCAGCCTTGGCCTCGTCGGCCGCCGCGCCATGTCGCTGCGAACCGGCCGAAATTATCGATATGCCGCGGGTGGGCACGCTGCGACTGCGCTGATGATGGGACTGGCGGGCGCTTATTTTTCCGTGGGCGCCATGTTCGTCGCGGCGGCGCTGTTGTGCATTCCCGCGTTGATCGCGCTTGGCTTTATTCGGCCGAACGAGATCGATCATGCCGTGGCTCGCAACGCCGCCACCGGAAAGCAGGCGGGCAAGCTGACGCGTGTTCTCGACCTTGCAAAAAACAGAGGCCTGCTTCTGTTTGCGGCATCGTTGGTGTTGTTCCAACTCGCCGATGCTTCGATGCTTCCGCTGGTCGGGGAGAATTTGGCCGCCACGGTTCAGGCCAAGACGTCAGGCGTGCAGGCGTCGATCTGGATGTCGGGTCTCATCATTGTCCCGCAGATCGTCGTCGCAATTCTGGCGCCTTGGGTCGGCTATCATTCGGAGAAAAAGGGCCGGCGGCCGCTGCTGCTGATCGGATTTGCGCTCGAACCTGTCCGCGCCGCCCTGATTGCTTTCACCGGCGGTTATTCTTTTCTCGTCGCCGCACAAGTGCTCGACGGCGTCACGGGCGCGATCATCAGCGTCCTCACCGTGCTCGTGATCGCCGACCTGACGGCCGGCACCGGACGATTCAACCTGGCCCATGGCGCGATCGGTGCGACCAACGGCATTGCGGCATCAATCAGCACGTTGTTCACGGGGTATTTCTTCGAGGGCTTCGGCTCAAGGAACGGCTTCATTGCGATTGCCGTCATCGCCGGCGCAGCAACCGCGTTGATCTGGAGATTCCTTTCGGAGACAAGACCCGCGCATTACGAAGATTAGCGCGTAATCGTTCGAAGCGAACCATGCACCGCATCATTCACGGTGCAAGCGGAACACGCTCTAATCGTCACGTGCGCTGTGATGCACGTGCAGAACTTCGATTTGATCCTGTATTACGCGATAGAATATCTTATAGGGATAACGAATGAACGGCACGCTGCGGACGCCCGGCCGTTCATCGACCTCTTGCCCGCTCTCCGGCCAGTTGCGCATGCGCGTTATAATAGTGCGAAGTCGTTTTTCGAACGGTCGATAGACAGCTGGATAATGGGCCGAAATGTAAGTCAGAATTTCATCGAGATCGCGTGTCGCTTCGTCGGTGAAGATAACCTTCATCCCGGACGGTACTTGGCAATGACCGATTCGACCTCGTTATCGCTCGCAAAACGGCCCTCGCGTGCCGCTTTCAAACCCCGATCAATTCCAGCCAATTCGGCCGGCGTCGCCACGTATTTTCGTTCGCGCAACTCTTGATCGATTTCCAGCGCAAGCTCGGCCAGCATGTCCTGCACATGTTCTGGCCACGTTTCGACCCGCTCTAGAGCGTCCTTAAGTGCCTTGCCTGTCATGGCGACAATATAGTACTAGCCGCCTAGCTTTCTCAACACCTCGTCCAACTGCTCCAAGTCGCGATACTTGATGTGCAGCGTGCCGCCGCCGCTGGCGTTGTGATCGACACTGACGACAAGCCCGAGCACATCGGAAAGACGCTTTTCCAGCGCCCGCGTATCGGCGTCCTTCCCGCCCGGTTTTGGCGAGCCGCGAAGCTCCCGCTGCGCGTCACCCGCCTGCGCGCCGTCGTCCCCGCGCATCAGCTGCTCGGCCTGCCGGACGTTCAGTCCCTTCGCAATGATCTCGTTCGCGATCTCTTCGTCGTTCGGCTGCCCGACCAGCAGGCGCGCATGACCGGCGGAAAGCTTGTCCGCGCGCACCAGGGCCTGCACCGGCTCCGACAGCTTCATCAGCCGCATCGTGTTCGCCACGTGCGGCCGGCTCTTGCCGACGATCTGCGCGACTTCGTCCTGGGTGTAGTTATGGCTCTCCATCAGCGCCTGATAACCGGCCGCCTCTTCCATCGGATTGAGGTCGGCGCGCTGGATGTTTTCGATGATGGCGTATTCGAGCGACTGCGCGTCCGTCGCTTCGACCACGACAATCGGAACGTCGTGCAGGCCGGCGCGCTGCGCCGCGCGCCAGCGCCGCTCGCCGGCGATGATTTCATACGAGTCCTTTTGGCCGCCCACATTGCGCACGACGATCGGCTGGATGATGCCGCGCTCGCGGATCGAGGCGGAGAGCTCTTCGAGCTCCGCTTCCGTGAAGGCGCGGCGCGGATTGCGCGGATTGGCGCGCAGGTTCTCGATCGGCGCGCGCCGCGGCTTGCGCGCGGCGTCGGCACTGGACGCCGCCGGCCCCTCGCCCACGTCGCCGATCAGCGCGGCCAGTCCCCGCCCCAATCGTGAATGATCCGCCATCGCCGCCGCTCCTGAATTACCTGCCACGCATTTTCCTTTTTGCCTTCCGCTTTGCTTTCTCATCCCTCCCCTGCAAGGGGAGGGTCGCCCGCCGAAGCGTTTTAGCGAAGGCGGGCGGGTGGGGTTTACTTTCAGTCTGGCTCCGACCCCACCCGGCGCGCTGCGCGCGCCACCCTCCCGCTTCGCGGGGAGGGATTAACCCGCCTTCAACGCGCGCTCGCGCTGGATGATCTCCGTTGCAAGACGCAAGTACGCTTCGCTGCCCACGCATTTCAAATCGTAGACCAGCACCGGCTTGCCGTAGGACGGCGCCTCAGACACGCGCACATTGCGCGGGATCACCGTCTCGTACACCGCGCTGCCCATGAACTGGCGCACGTCGGCAACCACCTGGCTCGAGAGATTGTTGCGCGCATCGAACATCGTCAGCACGATGCCGTGAATCGAGAGTTGCGGATTGAGACTCGTGCGCACCTGCTCGACCGTTTGCAACAGCTGCGACAGGCCTTCGAGCGCGAAGAACTCGCACTGAAGCGGAACGAGAATCGCGTTCGCCGCCGCCATGGCATTGATGGTGATGAGATTGAGCGAGGGCGGGCAATCGACCAGCACGTAGGTGAAAATAGTTTCCGGCGCGCCGTCGTTGAGCGTGGCGAGCGCGGCGCGCAGGCGGAAGGCGCGGTCGCGCTGCTGACCGATTTCCAACTCCAGGCCAGAGAGGTCCATGGTGGAGGGCGCAATGAACAGGCGCGGCACCGCGGTCGGCAGCACGGCGCTGCGCATGGAGGCGCCGCCGATGAGCACGTCGTAGGTCGAGGTCCGGCGCGCGCGCCGCTCGATGCCGAGACCGGTCGAGGCGTTGCCCTGTGGATCGAGGTCGACGATCAGAACCGTTTCGCCGGTCGCGGCAAGCGCGGTGCCAAGATTGATGGCGGTCGTCGTTTTGCCGACGCCGCCCTTTTGATTGGCGACGGCCAGGATGCGCGGCTTGGCCGGCTCGCACTTGGCGGCGGCTGGGTCACTGGCCGAGTCCGGCCTGGTGAACGGGACCACCTGCGAGGGCGGGGCATCTGCTGCCGGTTTGGGGATTTCGGACATGTCGGTCGCTTTCGCGTGGTTTGCCAATGATTTGGGCGGCCGCACTAGGACCTGCGCGAAAGCGCGCGGATCATCACAATGGAGCCGCCAGGCTCAACGCGGCTGGCGACCCGCTCCACCGCCAGCTTCCAATATTTAGCGGCTTCGGTCAATTCAGCCTCAACATCTTGACCCTTCAGGAACAAACCGACGGCGCCGCCCTGAATGAAGCTGGACGCCAGCCCGCATAGCTCTTTTAGGGGCGCCAAGGCTCTCGCCGTAACCGCATCAACTTGGCCAACCAAGCTTTCCCCAAAATTCTCGATGCGCTGGTGATGGACTTCCGCCGGCAGCGCCAGTTGGCGCACGGCCTCGCGCAGGAAGGCCGCCTTCTTGCCGTTGCTCTCGACCAGATGGACCCGAACGCCGAATGTCTCCGCCAGCGCGCAGGCGATGGGCACACCGGGAAACCCGCCACCGGAGCCGAGATCGATCCAGACCCTTGCATCCGGGGCAAGATCAAGGAGCTGCAGCGAATCGGCGATGTGGCGGGACCAGATGTGATCAACGGTCGAGTTCGCAATGAGGTTGGTCTTTTGCTGCCAAAGCAAGAGCACTTCTACGAACCTTACGAGGCGTTCTTCTGTTTCACGTGAAACAGGCACCAGCTTGAGGGCGCGCGCCTTGTCGGCTGCGAGATCGTCCGGCGCCGTTTTCTTTTTGCTCAAGCGCGTCTGGCCGCCGATTTTTTCGCGCGCCGCACATGCGCAACAAGCAGCGTCAGCGCAGCCGGCGTGACGCCGTCGATGCGGCCCGCCTGGCCGATCGTGCGCGGGCGATGCGTTTGCAGCTTCTGCTTCACTTCGTTCGACAAGCCGGGCAGCGCCGCATAGTCGAGCTCATCCGGCAGCTCGAAACTCTCGTCGCGCCGATAGGCGGCGACATCCGCCGCCTGGCGCGAGAGATAGACGTCGTACTTGGCGTCGATTTCGATTTGCTCGGCGATCCTGGGCGCGAGCGCGGCAAAGCGCGGCCAGATTTTCGCGAGATCCGAAATCGCGACGTTCGGATACGAGAGCAGCTCAAACGCGGTGCGCCGCTGTCCGTCCTTGTTGAGCATCAAGCCATGACGCTCCGCTTCCTTCGGCGTCACCAAAACGGACTTCGCAAATTCGCGCGCATCGTTGAGCGCGGAATTTTTCGCGGCAAAAACTTTTGCGCGCCCGTTTCCGACGCAGCCGATTTCGATTCCCTTCGCGGTCAGGCGTTGGTCGGCGTTGTCGGCGCGCAGCGCCAGGCGATACTCGGCGCGTGACGTAAACATGCGATAGGGCTCGGTCACGCCGCGCGTGACGAGATCGTCGACCATCACGCCGAGATAGGCTTGCGCGCGATCGAAGATGATTTCGCCGCCCTCGCCCGCGCGCGACGCGGCATTGAGACCGGCAAGAAGTCCCTGTGCCGCAGCCTCTTCGTAGCCTGTGGTGCCGTTGATCTGACCGGCCAGAAACAGGCCGCGCAGACGCTTCGTTTCAAGCGTCGGCTTCAATTCGCGCGGATCGACGTGATCGTATTCGATCGCGTAGCCGGGACGAATGATGCGCGCGTTTTCACACCCGGGAATCGTCGCAACGAGCGCGTGCTGAATTTCCTCCGGCAGCGATGTCGAAATGCCGTTCGGATAGACGGTGTGATCGTCGAGCCCTTCCGGCTCGAGGAAGATCTGATGGCCGTCACGCTCGCCGAATTTGACGATCTTGTCCTCGATCGACGGGCAATAGCGCGGGCCGCGCGAGGCGATCTGCCCGGAATACATCGGCGAGCGATGCACGTTTTCGCGGATGATTCTGTGCGTCGCTTCGGTGGTGCGCGTGATGCCGCATTGGACCTGGCGGTTTTCGATGCGCGTCGTCAGCGTCGAGAACGGCTCCGGCGGCTCATCGCCGGGCTGCATTTCGAGCGCGCGCCAATCGATCGTGCGGCCGTCGAGCCGCGGCGGCGTGCCGGTTTTCAGGCGGCCGAGCGAAAAGCCGAAGCGCTCGAGCGTCCTTGAAAGGCCCATTGCCGGCGCCTCGCCGACCCGGCCGGCCGGAATTTGCGTCTCGCCGATATGGATAAGGCCGCGCAGGAAGGTGCCGGTGGTGAGCACCACCGCGCCTGTCGAAAAGGTACGGCCATCTTTGAGCGTCACGCCGCAAACACGGCCATTCGCAAGCCTGAGATCGTCGGCCTCCCCCTCAATCACATCGAGATGGGGCGTGGCGCGGATCGCGGCCTGCATGGCGGCGGCATAGAGCTTGCGGTCGGCCTGCGCGCGCGGACCGCGGACGGCGGGGCCCTTGCGGCGGTTGAGGACGCGAAACTGGATGCCGCCCTGATCGGCCACGCGGCCCATGAGGCCGTCCAGCGCGTCGATTTCGCGAACCAGGTGGCCTTTTCCCAAACCGCCGATGGCCGGATTGCAGGACATGGCGCCGACGGTGGCAAAACGGTGCGTGACCAGCGCCGTTTGGGCACCCATGCGGGCGGCTGCGGCCGCCGCCTCGCAGCCGGCATGGCCGCCGCCAATGACAATCACATCGTAGGATTTGCGCATAATCAGGCCCAAAAGCCGCGGGTTCATTAGCGGAGGCGAGGGGCGGGGTCAAAACAAAAGCCCGAG
>DASSRW010000081.1:0-23971 GCA_035701545.1 Pseudolabrys sp. | reverse complement strand
AGCGCGGCGCCCGGCGGAATGAGCGCGGCGATTTCCGCACCATTCTCGCGCAGAATGCCGGTCTCGCAGCGGGTCGGATAATACTCCGGCAGCTCGGTGATCCGCTCGAACAGCGCCGAGCCGGCGTGATCGTAGAAATATTTTGGCGGCAGCCGCTTTGGCGACGCCGTGAGGCCCGCGACGACATCGCTTGCAAACTCGCTCGTCGCGGCGACATCGGTCGCGGTCTGGTGCACGAGCGCAGCTGTCATGCCTGACCCTCTGTATCCTTAGCGATAATCGACCAGTCGTAACCCGCTGAACTGCCAGCGGGCCGGCGGATAGAAGAAGTTGCGATAGCTCGGCCTCGCGTGGCCGTCCGGAGTCGCGAGCGACGAGCCGCGCAGCACCATCTGATTGATCATGAACTTGCCGTTGTACTCGCCGAGCGCGCCTTCCGCCGCGCGATAGCCCGGATAGGGTAGATAGGCGCTGCGCGTCCATTGCCAAGCCACGCCGAAGGCGTCTTCCAGCAGGCCGGCGCGCGCCGCCACCTCCCACTCCATCTCGCTCGGCAGGTGGCTGCCGGCAAAGCGCGCGAAGGCGTCCGCTTCGTAGTAGCTGACGTGAAGCACCGGCGCGGCCGGATCGATTGGCCTGAGGCCGGCCAGCGTCATCGAGTGCCAGGCGCCATCCACGCGCCGCCAATAGCCCGGCGCCTCCCATCGCTCGGCTTCGGCCGCCGCCCATCCGTCCGACAGCCACAGCGACGGCGTCGTATAGCCGCCGGCCTCGATGAATTGCAGCCATTCGGCATTGCTGACGAGATGCCGGCTGATGCGGACGTCCTCGATCAGCACTTTGTGCCGCGGCGTCTCGTTGTCGAAACAGTAGCCTTCGCCGTCATCGCCTATGGCGTGGACGCCGGGAGAAATATCGACGTAGGCCCCCTGCCCCGCCGCATGGCGCGGCATTCGCCACGCCGGATCGTAGGCCGGATCGGTCGGATTTTGCGCGAAGGCATGCAGGATGTCGGTGAGCAGCAATTCCTGGTGCTGTTGCTCGTGGTGCAGCCCGATCTCGAGAACCTTGAACACCTTCTCGGCGTCCGCCGCTGAAACGTTCTCGATCAATCGCTCGACCGCACCATCGACATGCGCGCGGTAAGCCGTTACGTCTTCGCTGTCGGGGCGCGTGATCAGCCCGCGCTGCGGCCGCGCATGGCGCGGACCGGCCGCGACATAATACGAGTTGAACAGGAACGGAAAACGCTCGTCGAAAATCCCGTAACCGGGATCGTTCGGCACCAGCAGAAACTGCTCGAAGAACCACGTGACGTGCGCGCGATGCCATTTCGTCGGACTTGCGTCCGGCATCGATTGGACGATCTGATCCTCGGGGCATAGCGGGGCCGCACGCGCTTCCGTCTCCATGCGCACGGCGCGGAAGGCATCGAGCCACGCCGCGCGCATGTCATCGAGGGAAGCCTTCTTCCCGGCCGGCGCACGGACCGACGCAAGACGTTGCGGCTGCATTGAGATGGCGGAGCCAATTCTCATTATGATTCCCAGGGCCCGATTCCCCGAATGGACGAATTCACCAAGTCCGGGCGCAACATAGGCACTAATACGAACGATCGCAGCAATAGTTCCATTGTGCAGTTGAGGGAGCAACCCAGTCCACTGCATGGCGGGCGCGCGGCGCATATGTCGCATCGCGCCACCAAATAGCCCGAAAGAGCTACCGCACCGCTGCGTAGCCGTCGGTCAGTGTCTGCAGGAAAGCCACAATGTCGTCGATCTCCGTGGCCGTAAGCCGCGGCGGCTCGCCCGCCTTCTGCCCGAACGGCGGGTCCATATTGATGTTGCCGCGATACATCGGCGGCAGATCGTCGAATTTGCGCACGCTGCCGTCGGCGTTGCGCGGATACCATTTGCCCGGATTGGTATCGCGCTCGACATAAAATGCGACCGCCTCCTTCAGCGAATGCGCCAGGCCGTTGTGAAAAAAGGTCTTGCGCAGCGCGACGTTGCGCAGCGACGGCGTACGGAACAGGCCGCAATATTCGGCCCGGCCGCGAAAATCGGTGCGCAGTGGCCCGCACAGGCCGAGATCGAAGTATCTTGAATCGGCATTCGCCGGAATCGCATCGTTGCGCGGCACGCCAATTGCGATCATACCAAAGTCGGTGAATTGCGGCGGCGTGCCGTCGTTGTCCTGCTCGCTGCGATGGCAGCTTGCGCAATTGCCTTTGGCTTCGTCGTTGAACAAAGCGAGACCGCGCGCTTCCTGCGCGCTGAGCTTCGCGCGTCCGGCAAGAAAAGCATCGTATTTGCTGCTGTAGGGATAAAAGTCTGCCGGCGTCTGCTCATAGGCCTCCAGCGCCTCGACAACGGCCGCAAACGTCTTGTCGGGGCTGTCGAACACATGATTCCCGAAGATCTTTTTTACGTCGCCGGCGTACGCGGCGTTGCGCACTTTCGCCGCAACACCCGCGGCGCTCCCATTCGCCATCTCGTAGGGTGACAGAAGCGGCACTTTCGCCTGGTCGCGCCCCCGATCGACGCGGCCGTCCCAGGTCAGGCCGCCGGTCGGGCCGTTGTCGATACTCTCGTCGCCGTCGTCCTCCGGCTCGAAATAATGCTCGGTGAATTGCGGCACGACCTGCAGGTAGCGCAACGAAGGCACGGCGCGCAGCCCCGGCTGCTCCATGTCCTTGCCGCCATATTGCACCGGCTGTGCGCCGGCGGACCCGAACGCATGCGCCGGATCGTGACAGGTTGCACAGGCCATGCGCCCCGACGCCGACAACGCTTGATCGTTGAAAAACTTGCGGCCCAGGGCTCTCAGGTCCAGCGCCCGCTTGTAAGCCTGCGCGCGCGTGAGCGGCGCCAAGCCCGCATCGTCCTCGCTCCGGGCGGCGGAAAGCGCCGCCAGCGCGAAAACGGCGGCAAACGCGAGCACAATCGGAAAGCGATGAAGCAAACGCCGCCTCAGCCATTCTCGAACAGGTATTGAAATATACACCCGCTCGGTGACACGATCCCAACACTGGGTGGGGAATTCATCATGCTGCAATACGCGCCGTGTCCAAGAGCGCCTGCGCGCGCCAATCTCCGGGGGTCCGTCATGGCCAAATCCGCTGCATTGCTCATGCTTGTTGCCGCGGGCCTGGCAGCCGTCGCGCCAGGCAATGCACGCGCGCAAGGGACGCCGCCCTCCGGGCTCGACAGCGTGCAGAACATCGTGGTGATTTTCGCGGAAAACCGCAGCTTCGATAACCTCTACGGCTCGTTTCCAGGCGCCAACGGCTTGAGCAACGCCACGCCGGAAAGCATGACGCAGCTCGATCGCGACGGCTCGGTGCTCAAGGTGCTGCCCCCTGTGTGGAACGGCTTGACTGCCAAAGGCGTGACGCCGGCGGTGACGCAGGCGCAGACCGAGAATTTGCCGAACAAGCCTTACGCGATCGACGACCCCGGCGGATTCAACGTTTCGCTCGGCGTCATCACGCAAAACATGGTGCATCGCTTCTACCAGAACCAGATGCAGATCAACGGCGGCAAGAACAACATGTTCGTCGCCTACGGTGATTCCGGCGCGATGGTGATGGGACATTTCGACGGCTCGAAGCTGCCGATGTGGCAGGTCGCGAAGAAATACACGCTGGCCGACAACTTCTTCATGGGTGCGTTCGGCGGCTCATTCATGAATCACATCTATCTCGTTTGCGCGTGCGTCGGGCACTATCCGAACGCCGATGAAACTCCCGCAAGCAAGCTCATTACTGTTGTCAATCCCGACAATGTCTCGTTGAAGCTTGCCGACAATTCGCCGAAATCGGCGCTCGACGGAATACCGAAATACGTGAAGGACGGCGATCTCACGCCCGACTTTTATGCCGTCAACACGATGCAGCCGCCTTACCAGCCGAGCAGAAACAAGCCGGCGCCGGGCGGCGATCCGGCCTATGCCGATCCGAGCGTGCCGACGACGCTGCCGCCGCAGACCGATGCCACCATCGGCGACCGTCTGACGGAAAAAGGCGTGAGCTGGGCCTACTACTCCGGCGCGTGGAAAGACGCGCTCGACGGTGATCGGTCAAAACCGGTGCCGAATTTTCAATTCCACCACCAGCCGTTCAACTACTTCGCGCACTGGGCCCCGGGCACCAAGGCGCGCGACGAAAACATTCGCGACGCCGGTCTGGGCGGCGTCGAGTTCATCAAGGACATCGACGCCGGCAAGCTGCCGCAGGTCGCGTTCTACAAGCCGCAGGGCAATCTGAACGAACATCCCGGCTATGCCGATGTACAATCCGGCGATCAGCACATCGCCGACGTGATTTCGCATCTGGAGAAGAGCCCGCAATGGGCGCACATGGTCGTGGTCGTCACGTATGACGAGAACGGCGGCATCTGGGATCACGTCGCGCCGCCAAAGGGCGACCGCTGGGGACCGGGCACACGCATTCCGGCGATCATCATCTCTCCGTTTTCAAAGCGCGGCTTCGTCGACCACACCCAGTACGACACGACGTCGATCCTGCGCCTGATCAGCAAGCGCTTCGACCTGCCGCCGCTCCCTGGCGTCGTCATGCGCGACGAAGGCTTGAAGGAGCACGGCAGCGCGCCCATGGGCGATCTCACGAACGCGCTGACTTTCTGAGATCTCGGAAGTGCCCGAAGGCCGGCTTGCTGGACTGCTTGGTAGCGGGGGCCGGACTCGAACCGGCGACCTCCGGATTATGATTCCGCTGCTCTAACCAACTGAGCTACCCCGCCATCCAGGCCCAGGAAGCAGCCAGTGGCTGGTTCCTGACGGGTGGGTTTTCCCCGCTCTTCGCAGGGAAATCAAGCCGTTCGTTGGGCTGCTATCGTCGGTTCGTCGCGCTTGATCTGGCTGCACACCGAGGACTGCTCGGATAAGCTGGATACCCGATCAACCGGACGCAGCATCGTCCTATGGGCTCGCGTCTGCCTTCGCTTGAAAAAAATGTTCCAGGCGAGGCACAATCCGCACCGGCCGCGGTTGTCCATAAGTCGGGAACCCAGCATCCGAGGAGGCCACTCCTGCGAGAAGTATTGGCGTCGGTGCAAGTACCCGCATCGGGTCACCTGGACAATCGCCTGCTGGCGCATCTGCCAGGAGAGGCTTTTGCGCTGCTGCGCCCGGACCTGAGGCAGACCATCATTCCTGCGGGCATGATCATGCTCGAAGCCGGCAGGCCGATCGAAAAGATCTATTTTCCGCAGACGGGCCTTGCCTCCCTGCTTGTTGTCACGCGTGACGGCGGCGCAATCGAGTCATCGACGATCGGACGCGAGGGCGCGGTCGGGTTGCATTGCGGCCTTGGCGACCGGCTTTCTTTTACGCGGGCGGTCGCCCAGATCGGCGGGCGTTTCTCCGTGCTTCGCGCAGCCCGGTTCGCGCAAATCGTGCAGGATTTTCCGGACGTTCGGAACTTGATCTCGAACTATACCGAGGTGCTTTGGGCTGAGACTCAGCAAATCGCAGCCTGCAACGCCGTCCACGATGCATCCTCGCGGCTGTGCCGGTGGCTGTTGCAAAGCGCGGACCGGGTCGGCAGCGACCAGCTCACACTCACGCAAGAGTTCCTCGCCCAGATGCTGGGTGTGCGGCGAACGACGGTGACGCTGCTGGCGCAGGCGCTGCAGAAAAAAGGCGTCATCAAATATTCGCGGGGACAGATATCGATCCTCGAACGCGGCGCACTCGAAGCCTGCGCTTGCGAATGCTACCATGTCATCCAGGACGACAGGCTCCCCGGTTCCGTCGGCGTGAGACTCTGACGTCCGAGAAGGCTATTCGATCGATGCCGCGTTACGTCTTCGACTTGAACACGGGCCGCGAGGTGTTCCGCGATCCGGACGGCATGGAACTGGCAGACGCGACCGCGGCCGAGGCCCACGGGGCCGCCGTCGTGCGCGAGATCATCCGCAACAACAAAGCTCAGACCAGCGCCTGGCGCCTCCAGATTCATACGGGCGAGCGCGAGCCGTGCTTCGAAATCCTGTTCGCCTCCGTGGATGACTCGATCCGTCATCTCCCGCTCAAGGTGCAAGCGCTGGTGCGGCAAGGTAGCAGCACAACCGCGTCCCTGATGGAAACGTTTCAAGCCGTCCAGCTGACGTTGCTGCGCGCCAAGGCCGCCATTGCCCGCTCGCGAAAACATCCCTACATCGCCGCGTCGGATGGCGTTCGAATCTAGTTCGGAATTCTCCGGCGCAGCTGCCCGCAGCAGACTCAACTTCCGTGCTTGCTTGAGCGGTGCGCAGCTAAACAGAGCGGTTCCCGTCAGTTGCTGGTAATCGGGATCGGTGCGCGGATTCGGCAAGCTTCATCGCATGCCGCTGCAAATCCAGCGCAGCGAG
Source organism: Pseudolabrys sp. (assembly GCA_035701545.1). GTDB lineage: Bacteria > Pseudomonadota > Alphaproteobacteria > Rhizobiales > Xanthobacteraceae > Pseudolabrys. The sequence continues at coordinate 17,597 of DASSRW010000081.1, read as the reverse complement.
GGAACGGGCGCGATCATGACGCGGCTCGACCGCAGCGAGCGCCAGCGTATCACCATCGCGCGCGCTGCTGAAGGACTCGCCGATCCACCTTTGGACCGCATGATCCAGCGAGGCCATCGCGTCATCTGCATCGACAATTTCTTTACCGGCGACGTCGCCAACGTCTGGCCGCTGATGAATCATCCGGCGTTCTCGTTTATCGAGCACGACGTCACCAGGCCGATCAAGATTCCCGGCGCGATCGACCGGATTTACAATCTCGCCTGCCGGCCTCGCCGCGGCGCTACCAGCGCGATCCGATCGGCACCATGAAGACGTGCGTCGCGCGGATATTCAATACTTACGGGCCGCGGGGCGCGTCGTCTCCAGTTTCGTCGTTCAGGCCCTGCGCAACGAGCCGATAACGATCTACGGCGACGGCAGCCAGACGCGCTCCTTCTGTTTTGTCGACGATCTGCTCGCGGGACTTGAGCTGCTGATGGAAAGCGCCGACGAGGTGACCGGTCCTTGCAATCTCGGCAATCCGCAGGAGGTCTCGGTCCGAGACGTCGCCGCCCAGGTCGTCGTGCATACCGGATCGCAGTCGCGCCTTGTCATGCGGCCGCTGCCGCAGGACGACCCCAGGCGGCGGCCGCCCGTCATCTTTCGCGCTCTCAAGTTACTTGGATGGCGCCCGCGCGTCTCGCTGGAGGACGGGCTCAAGGCGACGATCGGTTACTTCTCACTCAAGGTATTCGACACCAGCGCGATTGCCGCGACGGCGCAGCTCAGCAACAGACATCCAGCCTGATTCCGCGCACGCGGGAGCAACAAAGCAAAGCCTTCGGGAGCTTCAGCCCCCGAAGGCTTTCTCGCAGAGGAATGACTATCGCTTCGCCTTGGTGTCCACGCTCACGGGCAAGGATGCCGCTCGCCATCATAGCCGAGATAGGTACCGCTTTGCGGATCGTACGACCTGAACCGCTGCATGCAGTACTGCACGTCGTCGCTCGCGGCATAGACAGGCGCGCCGTACACATCGTAATCGCCGTAGTCATAGGCATAGGGGCCGTCGTCGTAGTAGCCGTCGCCGTAGTAGCCGCCGTAATAGGCTGCGGTCCCCACGCCGAACCCAAGACCGCGCGCGAAATTGCGCCCGCGGCGGTCGCGCCAATCACCCCGCCAGTTTCCGTTGCGATAATCGCGGCCGCCCGCAGAGCGCGCCTCTCGCGTCGTATTCGACCTGACGAACCCCGCATTGCGTCCGTTGGTCGTCGCGGCAAAGTTGCCACGCATGGACTGCGAGGGCGCTCCACGCGCGGACGGAGCAGTCATCCTTCCTGACGTTCTTCCTGACGTTGTCGCGGAAGCGCCCGCCGAGCTTCGGGCTCCATACATTCCGCCGCCTTCCCGCTGGGCCATCGCCGGCGGCAAGGTGACAAAAGCTGCGGACACGACAGCGGCAAAGATCGCTATGTGATGTCTGGGTGTCATCATTGTTCTCCGATCTCTCGGGTACGAGGTTGCGCAGGTTCCAGCGCGTCGCACGTCTCGATATGCGTGACCCGCATTCCTCGCAGACGAACGGCTGGCGCCGGAGATCGTTCCTGTGTGCCGCAGCCGAAGTGCCGGGAGGAACTCCCCGACACCAGCCGGCGTCCCGTTTATTTCGGCTGCACGGATGGATTGCCCCCGGGGGAACCTGGTGGCGGAATCACCGGCATCGGGCCGCCGTGGGGCGTCGGCGCCTTGATGTCCGGGTCGACGTGTTCCGGCGGACAGATCACACCGTTCGACCGCGCGAGCTTTTCACTCAGCGAACCGGACTGATTGTCGGTTTTTACTTCGCCATTCGCGCCTATCGTGGCGCGCCCTTGCGCGCATGCCTGATCGCGATGTTCGGGTTGCGGCGCACCGGGCGGATTGCTCTGTTGCGGCTTTTGCGCGGCCGCCGCAACGAAGAGTGTGGCCGCGCACAACACGATGCCGATCGTGTGCTTCATTGCGAAATGCTCCAAGCGCCGCGCGCTGCGCGCATGGTCGATAACAAGGGAAACAGACGGGAGGTTCCGCCTCGATCTAATGCTGGCCGGCGCTCGCAACGCGCTCCAGGCGTATGAGCGAGAAATGCCCAAGCGGCGGCATCGGCCGGCGCTCGATCACCCGCACGCCACCATGGCGCGATGCCCAATCGGCGAGTCGCCCAAAGCGGAATTCGGGACGCCAGCCGAGCCGGCGCGCAATCGGTGCGAAGCACTGCTCGAAGAGCGCGCGCGGCCCGCCATCAGCGCCAACGTGATTGACCAGGACGATCTCGCCCCCCGGCCTTATCACGCGCGCGAACTCATCGAGCGCCGCTTCCGGATCAGGAACGGCGGTGATGACATATTGCGCGACGACCACGTCGAAGGATTCATCCGGAAACGCCAGGCGCTGCGCATCCATCAGCGCCAGCGTCTCGACATTGCGCAATGAAAGCGCCGCCACGCGCCCGTAGGCCTTGCGCAGCATCGGCTCGGAGAGATCAATGCCCACCAGCCGATTGCGTGGCGAATAATCCGGCAACGAAAGTCCGGTGCCGACGCCGACTTCCAGAATGCGGCCGCCGATGCGTTCCGCCGCCTCGATGGAAGCCCGACGGCCGCGATCGAACACGGCGCCGAAAACGAGATCATAGACCGGCGCCCAGCGGGCATAGGCACGCTCGACGCTGCGCTTATCGAGCTCAGCCGCCACCGCTCAACGCCCCATTTTTTTCAGCCGCGCGCGATCGCCGCAGTCGCCGGCTCTTTGTGCGCAAAGCGGCCTTCCTTGGCCGCGCTTTTGATGAAGCCGCCGCCAAGTACCCGCGCCTGCCCCTCGCCGGCATCGTAGAAGACGCAAGCCTGGCCCGGCGAAACTCCGTCCTCGCCGCCGGCAAGCTCGACTTCATAGTGGTCGTCGACGCGGCGCAGCAGCGCCGGCTGCGGCGCCCGCGTCGAGCGTACCTTCACGAACAGGTCGAGGCCGCCGCTGGCCGCCGCCTCGATGCTGCCGTCGCCAAGCCAGTTCACGTCGCGCAACACGATGCTCTTGGTGCGCAGGGCTTCGCGCGGACCGACGACGACGCGCCGGCGTGCAGCATCGAGTTGCACGACATAGAGCGCCGAACCGACCGCAATGCCGAGGCCCCGCCGCTGGCCGATGGTGAAGTTGATGATGCCCTCATGCGTACCGAGCACCTTGCCGTCGAGATCGACGATTTCGCCCGCCTCGGCCGCGCCCGGCTTCAGGCGCTCGATGACATCCGCGTAGTGGCCGGTGGGGACGAAGCAAATGTCCTGGCTGTCGTGCTTGTCGGCGACGGCCAGCCCGAACTGGCGCGCAAGCTCGCGTGTCTCGGCCTTGCCGCGATCGCCGAGCGGAAAGCGAAGAACGTCGAGTTGCTCGCTCGTCGTACCGAACAGGAAATAGCTCTGGTCGCGCTCTTCCTCGCGCGCGCGGTACAAGGCGCGCATCCCTGAGGGCAATCGTCTTGACGCGATGTAGTGCCCTGTCGCCATCACCCTGGCGCCCAGCTCACGCGCAGTGTCCAGCAGGTCGTGGAACTTGACCGTGACGTTGCAATCAACGCACGGCACCGGCGTTTCGCCGTGGATGTAACTTTCGGCAAAGCGGTCAATCACCGCCTCCTTGAAGCGCTGCTCGTAGTCGAGGACGTAATGCGGAATGCCGATCCGCTCGGCGACGGCGCGCGCGTCGTAGATATCCTGCCCCGCGCAGCAGGCGCCCCTGCGGTGAGTGGCGGCCCCGTGATCGTAAAGCTGGAGGGTGACGCCGACCACGTCATAGCCTTCCGCCTTGAGCAAGGCAGCGGTGACCGACGAGTCGACGCCGCCGGACATGGCGACGACGACGCGCGTGTCCTCGGGGCGACCTTCAAGATCGAGACTGTTGCGCATGCTGCCTCTTACTATAGGTAGCGACAGAGGGGGTGCAATCGAGGCCGGCCGAAGGCGACAACAAGGATTTGATCCGCGCCGGGCAATATTTGCCGCCGGTCGGCCGACGATATCGCAAATTAAGCGCCTCCGCGTCCCTGTTGATTTGCATAAGACATTGATTTTAATCGTCTATTTTTTGTATCGCGGCTGGCCCGCCGATTGCACACGCTTGGGTACGCAAGAGCCGTCTGTGAGAGGAAGTTGTCAGTGCCCCCGTTCGCGTCCGAGTCGGCCGCCGCCGCCGCTTTCCAGCCGCTGAGTTCCCCCTCGCGTTTCAACAAGGGACCGAAGGAACCTGAAACGCCATTCGCAAGCCTGCTCGATGGTGCGTCCGAAAACCCGTCGCCGGACAACAACAGTCCTCCGCCAAAGCAGCCGATGAACGACCATTCCGCCGCCTCGCCGCCGAACAACGATACCGCCGGCAAAACCGTCGGCCGAAACGACTGCAACAGGACGCAATCGAAGGCTGTGCAGAACGACGGCGATTCGACTGACGGCGCTGAAAAGACGGCCGATGCGAAATCGTCCGACGGCGCGCCGGCCGATCCGGGCAAAAAGACCGACAGCACCAAACCGACCGACGACTCCAATTCGGACGACGACAAGAATGCCTCTGACGCCTGCAAGGCCGCCGACACCGCTCTTGTGCAGGCTGCCGCTGATGCCGCGACGGCCACCCCTTCGCCGGCACCGATCGTCCAGGTTATTGCCAGTCCCGTTGCCGCGCCAATCATAGCGGCACTCGCCGCGCAAGACTCACCCGCGCAGACGGCAACCTCGGATGAGTCCGCCAAGCCGGCCGGTCCTCCTGACAAAACCGGCGCGAGTGCGGCTGCCACGACGAAACTGGCATTGTTGAAAGATGCTTCCACGACACCGGATGTATCCAAAACCGCTGAGGACACGGCGACAGCAGCCGATCAAACAAATCCGTCCGGTTCGCAAAGCGCCGATGGCTCCGGCAAGCAAAAACCCGCTCAACCGGCTAGCGCCGACGACATGCCGGCTGCCGCCAAAGCCGACGTCTCCGTCAACGCAGATAACGGCATCAAATCTGACGCCGCCAACGTCCCGGCGACCGCCGCAACCGCTGCGGCTCCTGCCGACGATGGCAAGGACGCCGCCGCGAAAAATGCAGGTGCCCGTCCCGGAGACAACGCGGACAAACCCGCGGCCGACCTCGCGCACTTCGATATTCCCGCGCTTCCCGGCGGCGATGGAAGCCTCACAGCCAATACCGGCGCGCCGCAGACGCAGCAAATTCAGCTGGCGCAGCCGACGATCGCCGCAGCCACGAATTCACCCGCGCCGAACGGGACGCTTGTGCCGCCGGCGGTGCCGATCGCCGGGCTCGCGGTCGAAATCGCCGGCCGCGCGCTCGCCGGCAAAAACCACTTCGAAATTCGCCTCGATCCGCCCGATCTTGGGCGCATCGATGTGCATCTCAACGTCGACCGCAACGGGCAGGTCACCTCGCATCTGGTCGTCGACCGCCCCGACACGCTCAATTTGCTGCGCCAGGATTCGACCGGCCTTGAGCGCGCCTTGCAGGACGCCGGCCTGAAGACATCCGACAACGGCCTTCAGTTTTCGCTGCGTGACCAGACGATGAACCAGAACGGCAACATGCCGGCGCCCGCACCTGCCATTGCGCGCGTCGTCGTACCCGACGACGCCATGCCGGCGGTCGAACTCCCGCAACGCATTTACAGCCGCCTCGCCGGAATGGGCGGCGGTCTTGACATCAGGGTCTGAGAACGCGCCATGACCACGAGCAATATCCTGCCGCCGATCGGAACGTCCGCGCCGAACAGCGCGACCACGGGCAGCAATTCCGTCATCGACAACACGGAAATCGCCAGCAACTTCACCGAATTCCTGCAATTGCTGACGACGCAGCTGAAGAACCAGAACCCGCTCGACCCGCTCGACACCAATCAATTCACGCAGCAACTCGTCCAGTTCGCGCAGGTCGAGCAGCAGATGAACACGAACTCACAGTTGCAGACGCTGGTTTCGTTGCAGCAGACGGCGCAATCGACCGCGGCCCTGTCCTATGTCGGCGCGGACGTTGTGGTCGACGGGTCGACCTCCTCGCTCGCCAACGGCCAGGCCACCTGGAACCTGAACGTCACCAAGCCGGCGACAGCCACCGTCACCATCCGCAATGCGAACGGGCAGACCGCCTTCACCGGCACCTTTGCGGTCAATCCCGGCAACCAGACCTTCAAGTGGGACGGCCACGGCACTGACGGCAGCGCCTGGCCCGACGGCAACTACACGCTTACCGCGACCGCGGTCGACGCCAGCGGCCAGTCGACGGCCGTTTCAACCGAGATTCAGGCGCCGGTCGACTCCGTCGATCTGACGCAAAACCCCCCGGTTCTCTCGGTTGCGGGCCAGAATGTCACGCTCGACAAGGTCAAACGCATCGTCAGCGCGGGCGGCTGAGCCCGGCGCCCCGCATCTCGCCTCGCACAACCGTAACCAAAAGGTTAGCAAAAAGGCGGCAAACTTTATCTGTCTCAGATCATTGGCTTAGCCAAATTTTAAGTGCCGCCTTGTAGTTTTTGTTCGCGTTGTCAGTTGAGTTCGTGAGTGTGACTATGACCGAACCCCACCGCCCGAGGGTCAAGTATGTCATCGGGCCTGATGGTAGCCCGCTTACGATCGCGGATTTGCCGCCGCCGTCCACGAAGCGTTGGGTCATCCGCCGCAAGGCCGAGGTCGTCGCGGCCGTTCGCGGCGGGCTCTTGTCGCTCGAGGAGGCCTGCGGCCGCTACACGCTGACGGTCGAGGAATTTCTTTCCTGGCAATACTCGATCGACCAGCACGGCCTTGCCGGCCTGCGCACGACCCGCATCCAGCAATACCGCAGCTGAGCTGCGCGTACGCCTGGATGTCGCCGGCCGCTGGGCCGGCGATTTTGTTTTGGAACAAATTTTCGTCCAATCGCCTCGACGCACTCGCGAATTTGCGACGCATCGCGCCGATCCATTAACCGGACGCTAACCATAAACTGGGCAAATCTTGCCGGGTGAGGCGCGAACGCGCGCCCCGTTCGGTGGGAACGAAAGACCCGGTGCAGCCCTTCCTCGCATTCCTGAAGTCGCTCGGCGCGGCGCGAATGGCCGCCATGGCCGCGGTGACGCTGGCGCTTGTCGGCTTCTTCGCCTTCATCATGGTTCGCGTCACCACGCCGCAAATGGTGCCGCTGTTCACCGACCTGTCGATGGATGACAGCGCGTCCATCATCAAGGATCTGGACAAGCAGGGCGTCGCCTATCAGCTCAAGAACGACGGCGCGATCATCCTTGTGCCGAAGGACAACGTCGGCAAGCTTCGCATGAAGCTCGCCGAAGACGGCCTGCCCAAGGGTGGCGGCGTCGGTTACGAAATTTTCGACAAGTCCGACGCGCTCGGCGCCACCACTTTCATTCAGAACATCAATCACCTGCGCGCGCTCGAGGGTGAGCTCTCGCGCACCATCCGCAGCCTCGATCGCGTCGAGGCGGCGCGCGTGCATCTGGTCTTGCCGGAGCGCCCCCTGTTCTCGCGCGAGAAGGCGGACGCGTCCGCTTCGATCGTCCTGAAGGTGCGCGGCCGCCTCGAACCGCAGCAGGTGCGCGCCATCCGCCACCTCGTCGCAACCGCCGTGCGCGGCCTCAAGCCGGAACGCGTTTCGGTGGTGGATGAGACCGGACGCCTTCTGGCCGACGGTGCCGAGCAGGACAACGAGCTCACGGGCACGACGGCGGACGAGCGCAAGGCCGCGTTCGAGCGGCGCATGCGCGAACAGGTCGAAGCGATCGTCAATTCGGTGGTCGGACCCGGGCACGCGCGCGTCGAGATCAACGCCGATTTCGACCTCAATCGCATCACGCAGACGTCCGACAAGTATGATCCCGACGGCCGCGTCGTCCGGTCGAGCCAGACGCGCGAGGAAAGCTCGTCCACGAGCGACGGCAAAAGCGATCAGGTGTCGATCGGCAACGAATTGCCGGGCGCGCAGCCGAAGCCGAACGACTCGAGCGCTCAGCCGCGCGAGCAGAACCGCAAGACCGAGGAAATCGTCAACTACGAAATCTCGCGGGTGACGAAGACCGAAGTGACCGAGGCGGGTCGCGTCAACCGCATCTCCGCCGCCGTGCTGGTCGACGGCACGTACGGCAAGGACGCCAAGGGCGCCGTCACCTATCAGCCGCGCTCGAAAGAGGAGATCGACCGTATCGCGGCGCTCGTGCGCACCGCCATCGGCTACGACCAGAAGCGCGGCGATCAGGTCGAGGTCGTCAACCTGCGCTTTGCCGAGCCGACGCCCGTTTCGGCCGGCGAGCCCGCCGGCTGGATGAGCTACCTCCAGTTCACCAAGGACGACATCATGCGCAGCGCCGAACTGGGCGTGATGGCGATCCTGTCGCTGATCGTGCTGCTGCTGGTCGTTCGCCCGCTGGTCCGCCGCATCATCACGCCCGAAGGCATGGAGGCGGCAGGCGCCGGAGCAACGGCAGCCGCCGGCGGGGCCGCGGCGCCCGGAAACATCAATATTGGCGGCCTGGCCGGCGGCGCGGCGGGCGGCGGCGTCACCATCAGCGGCGGCGGCGCGGGCAGCATCACAAGCACCGGCGGGCCGAACGTTTCGATCGTCGGCGGCAACGAGTCGGTCGCGATCTCGAACCGCACCTCCGCGATGATCGATGTCGCGCAGGTGCAGGGCCAGGTTCACGCGCAATCGGTTCAGAAGGTCGGCGAGCTCGCCGACAAGAACCCGCACGAAGCGGTGTCGATCATTCGCAATTGGCTCCATGAGGACGCAGCCTAGGTCATGGCATCCGCCTACGACTCAAGACGGGAAAGGGAAAAAGCGGTCCGTCAGGACATCGGCGGCCTGATGGCCGATCTTGCGAGCCGCCAGCAGGTCAACGAAGGCCGGCGCAAGCTGACCGGGCCGGAGCGCGCGGCCGTGCTCATGCTGGCGCTCGGCGACCGGCACGGCGGCAAGATTTTCAGCATGCTCGACGACGACGAGTTGCGGGAAATCTCCGTCGTCATGTCGACGCTCGGCACGATCGAAGCCGATTCGGTCGAGCAGCTGCTGCTCGAATTTGTCTCGCGCATGTCGGCCTCGGGCGCGCTGCTCGGCAACTACGAGGCGACCGAGCGCCTGCTCCAGCAATATCTGCCGCCCGAGCGCGTCGGCGGCATCATGGAGGAAATCCGCGGGCCTGCCGGCCGCAACATGTGGGAGAAGCTCGCCAACGTTCAGGAAGAGGTGCTCGCGAACTATCTCAAGAACGAGTACCCGCAGACGGTCGCCGTGGTGCTTTCCAAGCTCGGCGCCGAGCACGCCGCGCGCGTGCTGGCGATCCTGCCGGAAGACCTGGCGCTCGATTGCATCAATCGCATGCTGCGCATGGAATCGGTGCAGAAGGAAGTGATCGAGCGCGTCGAGCAGACGCTGCGCACCGAATTCATGTCGAACCTGTCGCAGACCCGCCGGCGCGACGCCCACGAAGTGATGGCGGAAATCTTCAACAACTTCGACCGCCAGACCGAAACGCGCTTCCTCGCCGCGCTTGAGCAGGAAAATCGCGACGCCGCCGAGCGCATCAAGGCGCTGATGTTCACGTTCGACGACCTGATCAAGCTCGATACCGGCTCGGCGCAAACGCTGATGCGGAATATCGACAAGGACAAGCTCGCCATCGCGCTCAAGGGCGCCTCCGAGACCGTGCGCCAGTTCTTCTTCAGCAACATGTCCAGCCGCGCCGCCAAGATGCTGGTCGACGACATGCAGGCGATGGGACCCGTGCGGCTGCGCGACGTCGACGAAGCGCAGGCGCTGCTTGTCAACATCGCGAAGGATCTCGCCGCCAAGGGCGAAATCCTGATCTCGAAGAGCCGCGGCGACGAAGAGCTGATCTACTGAGGCAATAATGGCAGCGACCGCCAAATTCCTGTTCGACGAGGATTTCGCCAGCGGCGAAAAGCCGACCATCACGCTGGTCGAGCACGAGCGCCGGCGCGCGGACGCCGAGTCGGTCGCCTATCGCAAGGGCTTTGCCGCCGCCGAGGCCAAGGCGCACGCCGAAGCCGATCAGCGCATCGCCGCAGCCTTGGCCCTGATCGCGGAGCGGCTCGACCGCGTGCATCGCGATCTCGCCAATATCGAGGCGCGGCTCGAAATCGAAGCCGTCGACGTGGCGGTCGCCGTCGCCGGCAAGCTGGCGCCGGAGCTTGTCGCGCGCGAACCGCTCGCCGAGATCGGCGCGCTTGCCACGACCTGCTTCCGGCACCTGGTCGCAGCGCCGCACGTGGTGGTGCATGTCGGCGAGGCGATCTATTCGGAAGTCAAAGGCAAGCTCGATGACATCGCGCGCGGGCACGGCTGCGAGGGTCGTCTGGTCGTGATCGCCGATGCCGGCATCGGGCCCGGGGATTGCCGCATCGAATGGGCGGACGGCGGCGTCAATCGCGATCTGGCCGCGACCAAGGCTTTCATCGACGGCGTGGTCGGCCGCTACATCGCGGCGCGCGCGCCAACGCAGTCATAGAATTCGCGGAGACAATGCTATGAGCGACAACGACAGCAAGGTGCCGCTTCCCGATCTGGAGCGCGGCGAGATACCGGCCACGGAAGCCGGCATGCTGGCGCCCGACGCGGACTCCGGCAACGTCACGCGCGGCGCGGCGGACCTCGAGGCCGTCTTCGACGTGCCGGTGCAGGTCTCGGCCGTGCTCGGCCGCGCCCGCATGGAAGTCGGCGATCTGCTCAAGCTCGGTCCCGGCGCGGTGCTCGAGCTTGACCGCAAGGTCGGCGAAGCGATCGACATCTACGTCAACAACCGCCTGGTGGCGCGCGGCGAAGTGGTCCTGGTCGAGGAAAAGCTCGGCGTGACCATGACGGAAATCATCACGGCGGACAGAAACTGATCGGAGCCAAATCATGCGCCTTCTCATCATCGGAACGCTGGAAGGCCAGCTGACCACCGCGACCAAGATCGCGATGGACAAGGGCGCGAGCGTCACCCACGCCGACGGCATTGTGCAGGCGCTTGCCGTCCTGCGCTCCGGCCGCGGCGCCGACCTGCTGATGGTCGACGTCGCCGTCGACATCCGCGATCTCGTCTTCCGGCTCGAGGCCGAGCGCATCCACGTGCCGATCGTCGCCTGCGGCGTGACGAACGACGCGCGCGCGGCCGTGGCGGCCATTCATGCCGGCGCGAAGGAATACATCCCGCTGCCACCCGATCCGGAACTGATCGCCGCGGTGCTCGCGGCGGTGACCGACGATACGCGCGATCTGATCTGGCGCGACGAAGCGATGGCGCAGGTCGTCAAGCTCGCGCAGCAAATCGCCGGCTCGGAGGCGTCCGTCCTGATCACCGGCGAGAGCGGCACCGGCAAGGAAGTGCTGGCGCGCCATGTGCACAGCCGTTCGCCACGCGCGCGCAAGCCGTTCATCAGCATCAATTGCGCGGCCATTCCGGAAAACCTGCTCGAATCCGAGCTGTTCGGCCACGAGAAAGGCGCGTTCACGGGCGCGCTCGGACGCCGCATCGGAAAATTCGAGGAGGCAAACGGCGGCACGCTGCTGCTCGACGAAATCTCCGAAATGGACGTGCGCCTACAGGCCAAGCTCCTGCGCGCGATCCAGGAACGTGTGATCGACCGCGTCGGCGGCACGCGGCCGGTGCCGGTGAACATCCGCATCATCGCCACGTCGAACCGCAACCTCGCCGAAGCCGTTCGGGAAGGGAAATTCCGCGAGGACCTGCTCTTCCGCCTCAACGTGGTGAACCTGAAAATCCCGCCGCTGCGCGAACGCCCCGCCGATATCGGCGAACTGGCGCAGTATTTCGTGAAGAAATACGCCGATGCCAACGGCGTGCCGGTACGGCCGCTGTCGGCGGAAGCGCGTCACGCGCTCAGCGTGAACCGCTGGCCGGGCAACGTGCGCGAACTGGAAAACACCATTCACCGCGCGGTGCTGCTTTCGACCGGGCCGGAGATCGGCGTCGACGCGATCCTGACGCCCGACGGCTCACGCATCGACGCCATGCGCGGCGCCGGCGTCGTGGCGCAGGCCGCCATGGCCGCCGAGCAGGTCACGCGCAATCTCGTCGGCCGCACCGTCGCCGAGGTCGAACGCGATCTTATCCTGGAAACGCTCAAGCATTGCCTCGGCAACCGCACGCATGCGGCCAATATCCTCGGCATCTCGATCCGCACGCTGCGCAACAAGCTCAACGAATACGCCGCCGACGGCGCCCCCATCCCGCCGGCAGGCGGCGGCGAGTTGCGCGGCGCGGCGTAAATTCTGCTGTCATGCCCCGCGAAAGCGGGGCATCCAGTACACGCGAGCGTCTCAGTGAGTACTGGATCGTCCGCTTTCGCGGACGATGACAGCCGAAGTGGCCCGTGAAATGACCACCATCTACAAAATCTGCCCTGCCCCGCTCTGGCGCGAAGCCGAGCGCGGGGGCGCATTCCGCGGCTCCGAGGTCGACTGCCGCGACGGCTTCATTCATTTCTCGACCGGCGCGCAGCTTGCGGAAACCGCAAAGAAGCATTTCGCCGGCCAGCGCGATCTGCTGCTGGTGCATGTCGATGCCGCGCGCCTTGGCGAGGCGCTGAAATGGGAACCGTCGCGCGGCGGCGCGCTCTTTCCGCATCTTTATGGCGAGCTTCCTCTTGCCGCGGTCACGCGCGTCGAACCTTTGCCCGACATGATGCGGCTTGCGGAATTTCATTGACGCGGTGCGGAACGGATGGGTTGCAGCATCGTTCTCTGCAACGGGCGGGCGTTTTCCGGAGCAAGTTCCAGATGGATAAAGGTGTTGCCGGCGCGACGGCTGCGGTCGTTCCGGAGCTGAACTGGCCGCGTTTGCATTCCTCCATTTACCGTCAGGTCAACAGCGCGCCGCGCACAATAACGGCGAAGGCCATTGCCAACGATGCGTTCCGCTTCCGTTGCCCTGAAACGGGCAGCTTCGTCCTGCTCACCGACGACGAGACATTGGCCACGCTCAGTCATGGACAGGCCCGGCTGCGTTGCGTTGCTTGCGGAGAGTTCCACCTGATCCACCCGCGGCGTTAACCCCGCGCTAACCATAGAACGGGCAAATATTGCCGGGTGAACCGCCCCGGAAGGGCGGATGCCCCGCGCCTTGGCCCATGAGCGACGTTTCCGCAGCCCAGCCAGCCACCAGCTTCCGGCTGCCCTCGCTTGCCGAAGTCGGCACCTTCATCAAGCGCGGCGACATCGCGCTCGCCATCGGCGTGCTCACGATTCTGGTGGTGCTGATCCTGCCGCTGCCGCCGCTGCTGCTCGACTTCTCGCTGGCGATCTCGATCATTTTCTCGGTGCTGATCCTGATGACGGCGCTGTTCATTCACGCGCCGCTCGAATTCTCCGCGTTTCCCACCGTGCTGCTGATCGCGACCATGCTGCGGCTCGCGCTCAATCTGGCGTCCACGCGCCTCATCCTCGCGCACGGCCACGAAGGCACGGACGCCGCCGGCCACGTCATCCAGGCGTTCGGCAATTTCGTGATGGGCGGCAACTTCGTGATCGGCATCATCGTGTTCACGATCCTCATCATCGTGAACTTCGTCGTCATCACCAAAGGCTCCGGCCGCATCGCCGAAGTCGCCGCCCGCTTTCATCTGGATGCCATGCCCGGCAAGCAGATGGCGATCGACGCCGATCTTTCCGCCGGCCTGATCGACGAGAAGGAAGCGCGCCGGCGCCGCCAGAAGCTCGAGGACGAAGGCGGCTTCTTCGGCGCCATGGACGGCGCCTCGAAGTTCGTGCGCGGCGATGCGATTGCCGGCCTGCTCGTCGTGTTCATCAACGTCATCGGCGGCATGATCATCGGCATTGCGCAGCAGGGCCTGAGCTTTTCCGACGCGGCGCATTCCTACACCATCCTCACCGTCGGCGACGGCCTCGTCACGCAGGTGCCGGCGCTGATCGTCTCGACCGCAGCAGGCCTGCTCGTCGCCAAGGCCGGCGTCTCCGGCGCCGCCGACAAGGCGCTGCTGACCCAACTCTCCGGTTATCCGAAGGCGCTCGGCATGTCGGGCGCGGTGATGGTGGTGATGGCGCTTTTGCCGGGAATTCCGATGATCCCGTTCCTGGCGCTCGGCTCCGGCGCCGGCGCACTGGCCTACATCATCGACAAGCGCAGCAAGCTCAGCGCGGCCGCCGACGCCAAAAAAGCCGAAGCCGAGGCGAAGGCCGAAACCAAGGAAGAGCCGATCACGAGCGCGCTCAGGATCGACGACCTCAAGATCGAGATCGGCTACGCGCTTCTGCCGCTGGTCAACGGCCCGGACGGCACCGACCGGCTGACCGAGCAGATCAAGGCGCTGCGCCGCTCGCTCGCCGCCGAAATGGGCTTCGTGATGCCGGCCGTGCGCATCCTCGACAACGTGCAGCTTGATGCCAACGCCTACGTCATCAAGATCAAGGACGTAGAAGCCGGCAGCGGCAAGATCTGGCCGAACCAGTACATGGTCATGGACCCGACCGGCGGCCAGGTGAACGTGCCGGGCACGCACGTCACCGAGCCGACCTTCGGCCTGCCCGCAACCTGGATCGAAGCCGGGCTCAAGGAAGAAGCCTCGCTCAAGGGCTACACGGTCGTCGATGCGGCGACGGTGCTGTCCACGCATCTCACCGAACTGCTCAAGAGCAACATGTCGGAATTGCTCTCCTACGGCGAAGTGCAGAAGCTGCTGAAGGAAATGCCGAAGGAGCAGGCGGAGCTGGTCAAGGACCTGGTGCCGTCGCAGATCAACGTTTCCGGCATCCAGCGCGTCCTGCAAATCCTGCTCGCCGAGCGCGTGTCGATCCGCGACTTGTCGACCATTCTGGAAGGGATCGCCGAGGCGATCGGCGCAACGCGCAATCCGGTCACGCTCGCCGAGCACGTGCGCGCCCGGCTCGCGCGCCAGATCTGCGCCCAATACAGCGCCGGCGGCTTCCTGCCGCTGATCGCCTTGTCGGCGCACTGGGAGCAGGCGTTCGCGGAATCGATCGTGGGCCAGGGCGACGACCGCACGCTCGCCATGCAGCCCTCGAAGCTCTCCGAATTCATCGGCCTGGTGCGCGAGCGTTTCGAGGCCGCCGCGCGCGAGGGCGAAGCCCCGGTGCTGATTACGTCGGCGGCCATCCGGCCGTTCGTGCGCAGCATCGTCGAACGCTTCCGCGCACAGACGCCGGTGATGTCGCAATCCGAAATCCATCCCCGCGCGCGCCTGAAAACCGTCGGCACGATCTAGGCCGAGTTTGCTTTAGATTGAATCACCCGGAGTACCCTTCACCTCTCCCCTGCGGGGAGAGGTCGGATCGCGAACGCGATCCGGGTGAGGGGGAATAGGCCAATCAAGAGCCCATTCCCCCTCGACCCAACCCTCTCCCCACAGGGGATCTCCCCACAGGGAAGAGGGAGCCCTCACACGCGGCGCTTCAATATCAAACAAGCGCGCCTTAGGCCGGCCGCCGATTCGCGCGGTCGCCGCGGCACCATCACGCCTGTTCAAGGTTCCGTGAGTGGCCCTGCGGAACCCGGCTGTCATTGCCAAGTTATAGCTCTGAACGAGGTTGAACCTTTTTCCCTGGGCGGGAGACCCAGAGCGGAGGCCTGTTGGAGGACGCCGTGAACTGGTCGCTTTACACCGCGGATCGCGCGACCCACGTGAAAATCGTGGCGGTCGCCCTGCTGGCTGCGACCTTGATCGCCGGCTTCGGGATTGCCATTCGCGGTCTCGATCTCGGCACCGATATTCTCACCGCCCAGAATCCTACCGTGGTGAAGCCGGACAATCTGAAGGTCTGGACAAGCCGGGACAATTCGCTGGTCCGCTGATTTCGATTTTGAGTTCCCTCCCCCACTGTGCGCCATCCCGGCGCACAATTTTTTTGTGCACCCAACGCATTGGCCTGAGACCTTGAAGGCAATTGACGCTTTGGGCGATATCTTGCACAAGCCTCATGCGATGCTTCAAACGGCATCGATTTGCCGCGTGGCTTCAAGTGCTTCACAAACATCGCCGCCTGCTTTGCAGATCAGTTGCTGCCGTGGCCGTCGTCCTGATGGCCGTTGGCGCCGCGGCGCGCGCGCAGAATTCGCTGGACGCGACAGCGGACTACGAAGCCCAGCTCGCGCGTTACCTGCGCGTGCACGGCCTCTACCAGGCGCAGGCGGATTCCTATTGGGACGCGGTGGCCGCCAAGCGGCGCGTTCGCAATGCGAAAAGGCGTGAACACCGGCCGATCGATCTAAACGACTACGTTCTCACGCAGCCGCCGGTCTACAGCGGGCCGCCCATGCCGAAAAATCCCTTCGCCCCGCCCGCGCCGCCACCGGAGCGGCCGGAAATCCCGGTCATCGCCGACTTCTTGCAGGCCGCCCGCGACTATTTCGGCTTCGTGCCGGAGCGCAAAAGCGAAGCCGAATTCAAGCGCGCCTACGCGCGGGCGGCGCTCGCCGCGAGCCTGACCAGGGAGCAGGTGGTGAACGTCTATGCGTTCGAGACCGGCGGCAACGGCGGCTACGACACGCAGGCCGGCGTGACGCCCACCCGCTCGCGGGCGATTTCGCCGGCGGTCGGATACAACCAGTTGCTCAGCACCAACACGGTGTCGCTGCTCGCCGAGCATGGCGAGCATTTCCTCACGGTCTTGCGGCACAAGGCGCAGTTGCGCACCGGCGACGCCCGCCGGGCGATGGAGCGGAAGATCGAGGCGCTGAAGCGCATGGTCGCCTACGCGCGCTCGATTCCGCCGCGCTGGAGCGAATACGACCGCGTGGCAAAGCAGACGCCGAAAGGCTTCGGCATGCACGCCGCGGTGCTCGACATCGACATCGGCCCGCTGTTGCAGGTCGAAAAGCTGCTCGATTCCGTGCGCTTCGCGCGCGCCAAGGGCTATCCGGGAACACTCACGGCTGCCGAGCTCGAGCTGATGAATCTCACCGGCGACGGCAACGGCTTCGACATGGTGTCGATGCCGCAGGCGCTGCGGCAGCGCGTGCCGACCGCCAATTTCTTTCAGCCGGAAGGCTACTACCGCAACCCGGTGGCCCGCCGCACCAAGGTCGTCGCCAATCTGATCGCGGAAATGCAGGAGACGATGGAGCGCGGCGCGCAGGCGCAAGGCGCGCGCGATCTTGCGACGGCGTTTTAGCAGATCGACGGACTTCGGCAGCAGTTCGCGCTCATCCCGTGTATTCCAGAATATGCATGCCGCCCCCGGCGCGGTCGATCAGGTACAGCCGTCCGTGCTCGTCGGCGCCGATGTCATTCGATTGCACGGCTTCGCGCCCATCGGCTGCCGGCACATAATGGCCGACCTCTTTCGGATGGAACGGGTCGCTGACATTCACCGCCCGCAGGCCGGCATTGAAATAGGTGAGGAACACGAGGTCCTTCCAAGGACCTTCACTTGGTATGTTTTCGAGGATGTTGTGCACGCCAAAGCGGCCGGGCCGGTCGAAATATTTTTCGCGCTCCGGCATGAAGGTCGCGATGGGAATTAAGTTAGTCTCCACGCGCGCGTCGATCACCCACATGAACTGCGCGTCCCAGTATTTTTTGACGTGCGCCTCGTCCGTGACGACGAGA
>DASSRW010000080.1:0-5798 GCA_035701545.1 Pseudolabrys sp. | reverse complement strand
TGGAGCTCTCCAGACGGTAACGTGAGGGCGCTTTGCTATCCGACGTGGCCGGGGCTTGGGTGTGTCGTTCGCTCGCCTGGGTCCCGGCCATTGCCGGATTCAGCAGGCACCTGGAATGGGGTAGGCCGTGAGTTATCGCCTGGCCGTCGATATCGGCGGCACCTTCGTCGATGCCGTGATGTTCGACGTCAAAAGCGGCGCGTGGAAGCTCGAAAAGAGCTTCACCACGCCGGACAATGCCGCCGCCGGCGTCAATGCTGCCATCAAGCGCTTGGGGATCGACGGCAAGGCGCTCGACTCCTTCATTCACGGCACGACGCTCGGGCTGAACACCGTGCTCGAGCACAAGGGCGTCGTGACCGGCATCATCACCAACGCCGGCTTCGAAGACGTCTTCGAGATGGGCCGCTACAACCGCGATCGTGCGCAAATGTATTCGCTCGAATACGATGCGCGCGCGCCGCTGGTGCCCAAGCGCATGCGGCTCGGCGTTCCCGGCCGCATGAACGCGCAGGGCGAGGAGCTGCAGCCGCTCGACGAGGATGCCGTGCGCGAGGCGGTGCATACGCTGGTCCAAAAATGGAAGGTCACCTCGATTGCCGTCTGCTATCTGCATGCCTACCGCAATCCCAAGCACGAGCGGCGCACGGCGGAAATCATCCGCGAGGAATGGCCAGATATTGCGGTGTCCATCTCAAGCGAGATCGTGCGCGAGTATCGCGAATACGAGCGCACCAGCACGACGGTGATCAACGCCTACATCCAGCCGATCTTCCGCCGCTACGTCGGCTCACTCGAAGGCGGCCTGAAGGATCAAGGATTTGCCGGCTCGTTCTACATCACGCGTTCCGGCGGCGGCGCGCTGCTGGCGCGCGATGCGGTCGCGATGCCGGTGCATACGATCTTCTCGGGGCCGGCCGGCGGCCTGATCGGCACGGTGCGCCTGAGCGAAATCATCGGGCGGCCGAACATCATCGCCGTCGACATCGGGGGCACCAGCACGGATGCGTGCGTCGTGCGCGACGGCGCGCCGACGCTGAAGTATCAGGCGGAGCTCGAAAAACTGCCGCTGATGATCCCGGCCTACAACATTTCCACCATCGGTGCCGGCGGCGGCTCCATTGCGCGCGTCGAAGGCGGCTTGCTGAAGGTCGGACCTCAATCGGCGGGCGCCGAGCCGGGGCCGATTTGTTACAAGCGCGGCGGCGCACAGCCGACGTTTACCGATGCCGCGGTCGTGCTCGGCTACATCGATCCGGATAACTTTCTCGGCGGTGAGGTGAAGCTGGACGCGGACGGTGCGCGCGCCGGGTTGATGAAGCATGTCGGCGAGCCGCTCAAGCTCAACGATGTCGAAGCCGGTCGCGGCGTGCTCGACGTGCTGCTCGCGCGCACGGTGAGCGCCATTCGCGAGATCACGGTCGAGGAGGGGCTCGATCCGCGCGAGTTCAGCATGCTGGCCTATGGCGGCGCGGGCCCGATGTTCGTGCCGCTGGTCGCGCGCGAGATGGGCGTGCGCGAAATCATCATCCCGCAGGCGCCGGCAGGCTTTTCAGCCTGGGGCATGCTGATGACGGACCTTGTGCAGGAATATTCGGAAACCGCGGTCGGCCTGCTCGAACACGTCGGGCTCGAGCGTCTGCGCGACATCACAGGCCGGCTGTCGAAACAGGCGGCGGCCGATCTGGAACGCGGCGGTTTCGCGCCGAAGGACCGCGCTTTCGAATATGCCGCGGCCTTGCGCTACTTCGGTCAGGAGCACACGCTGGAGACGCCACTCGAAGAAGGTGACACGCTCGAAACACTCGCCAAGCGTTTCGATGCCGTGCACAAGCAACGCTACGGCCACACGATGACCGACCCGGTGCAGCTTGTGCACGTACGCGTGCGCGGCATCGGCCGCACGCCGCGCCCCGAACTGAAGAAAATCTCGCGCCGCGATACCGGCGCACCAGCCCCGCGCAGCAAGCGCAAGGCGTTCTGTTTTGCAAAGCGCGCGATGGCCGATTTTTCGGTCTATGACCGGGAGGTATTGCGCGAGGGCGATGTCGTGCGAGGGCCCGCGATTGTGGAAGAGCCGACCACCACGCTCGTCTATTTCTCCGACCAAGAGGCACGCGTGGACGAATACGGCCATCTGTTTATCACGGTGAAAGCATGAGCCTTAGCAAAGCCACCGATCCGGCAACGGCCGAGGTTATCCGGCATTATCTCTCGTCGGCAGCGACCGAGATGGAGCGAACGCTGGTGCGCGCGGCCTATTCGACGATCATCTACGAGATCAACGACTTCGGCCTGTCAATCTTCGACCGCAATCTCAATCTGCTCGCGGACGCCACGGGATTGCCGCTCTTCCTCGGCGCCAACGAATACGCCATCCGGCAAGTGCTAAAGAACAGCCAATGTGGCCCGCTTGATCCGGGCGATGTCGTCTACATGAACGTGCCGTACTGGAGCGGCGCGCACACGAACGACGGCGTGCTGGTCGCGCCCGTGTTCGTCGACAACACCATCGCTGCCTACACGGTTGTGCGCGCGCACTGGACCGATATGGGCGGCAAGGATCCGGGCTACATCCTCGATTCAACGACCGTGCACCAGGAAGGCATCATGATTCCCGGCGAGAAGATCGTGCGCCGGGGAGAGCCGAACGAGGAATTGCTGCGCATCATCCGCGCCAATTCGCGCGCGCCGGCGACCGTGATGGGCGACTTCAACGCCGAGGTCGCCTGCCTGCGCGTCGGCGTCAAGCGCGTGAACGAGCTTTACCAGAAATACGGCACCGATACGGTTGACGCCTCGATCGAGCGCATCCTCTCGGCCGGCGAGGAAAAGGCGCGCGCCGCGGTGCGCGCAATGCCGAACGGCGAATGGGAAGCCGAAGACTGGATGGATAACGACGGCGTCAACGACGATCTCGTGCGCGTGCACGTGCGCGTCGTGATCGATGGCGACGAAATGACGGTCGACTATTCCGGCTCGAGCCAGAAGGTGGACGGGCCGATCAATCTCGGCCTCGGCATGGCGCGCTCGGCCGCGCGCATCTGCTTCAAGAGCCTGACCACGCCGAACGAGCCGTCGAACGGCGGGCAATTCCGGCCGCTGAAAATCGTGGCGCCGGAAGGCAGCCTGTTCAATGCCGTTTATCCGTCGCCGGTTTTTACGATCTGGGCGGGCGTCAGCGCGGTCGAGACCATCTACAAGGCGTTGGCGAAAGCCGTGCCGGAAAAGATGTGGGCCGGCACCGGCGGCGATCTCGGCGATCCCGGCTTTTACGGCAAGGAGCCTTACACCGGCCGGCAGGTCTGGCACCAGACCAATGCCGGCGTCGGCTGGGGCGCGCGCGCCGATCGCGACGGCATCAACACGACGCAGCATGTCTCGATGTGCACGGTGAAGAACATACCGGTCGAGGTCGTGGAATCGCGGCTGCCGGTGATGGTCGATCGCGCCGGTTTCCGGCAGGATTCCGGCGGTCCTGGTCGTTTCCGCGGCGGCCTGGGTTCCGTGCGCGACTATCGTTTTCTTGCGCCGTTCGGTGCGCTGACGATCTTGAAGAAGTCGCGCACGCCGGGCTGGGGCTTGAAGGGCGGCAAGCCGGGCCCGCTCAATCTCAGCATTCTCATTCCGAATACGGAGCGGCCGGACTGGAAGGAGCATTTCGACCGCGACATCATCTCATACGCGGACAACAGCTATCTCTACGACGACAAGCCGGAGAACGTCATTTATTGCGGCATGTTTCGCGGCGAGTTCGGGCCGGGCGACGTCATTTCCTATCTCGCCGATGGCGGTGGCGGTTACGGCGATCCGTTCGACCGTGACATGGAGCGTGTGCGCAACGACGTGATCGACGGCTATGTCAGCCGCGCGGCGGCGGAGCACGACTACGGCGTCGTGTTGACGGACGATCTGGAAGTCGACGTCGAGGCCACGCGGGAGAAGCGCGATGTGCCGCGAGCAACGGAAAGCTACGATCCGCCGCTGCGCAAACCGCCGCCCAAGCCTAGGCGTAGATGATCAACTCGCGGCTGCCATCTTTGTGAGCAGGCTTTCGCCCGGCCGTACTCGTGTGAAAGCCACAGGCTTTTCGCTCACGGCAATTTTGTCCCCGGTCATCTGCGCCACGGTATAGGCTGATGTCGTAAGATCGGAAGCGGTCGGATGGTCCTCGCGGAAGTGGGCGCCGCGGCTGTCGCGCCGGAATTCGGCGGCGGCGGTGATCGTGCGGCTTACCAAAGTCAGATTTTCCAGATTCAGCCGATCCATCCAGGTCAGGTTATAACGGCGGTCGGTATCGGCCACGCCGCATTCCACAATGTCGTTCGCGAGCGAATCCAGCGCCGCCTTGCCGCGCGCCAAGCTCTCCGGCGAGCGCAGGATGCCGACATCATCCCACATGATGCTGTAGAGCTTTTCGCGCATCGCGGGCAGGTCGCCCCCGTTTTTCGCGAACGGCGCGAACGCGCGTTCGCGCGCGGCTTCAATCGCGTGACGATCAGGTTCGGGCAGGGCGCCTGAGCGCTTCGTCTGCGCTCCCATTGAGTCACCCGCAACGCCGCCGAACACGGTCGAATTGGCGACACCGTTGCCGCCGAGGCGATTGGCGCCATGGACGCCACCGGTGTCTTCGCCCGCAGCATAGAGGCGCGGCAGCGGCGTGGTGCAATCCGGCGCGAACACCACACCGCCCATCATGTAGTGCGCGGTCGGGATCACCTCGACGCGACCGGCGGCGAGATCGAAGCCGCAGTCGGCGCAGCGCTCGACCATGCCCTTGAATTCTTTGCGCACGCGGTCCGGGCCGAGATGCCCCATCTCGATATAAACGCCGCCATGCGGGCTGGCGAAGCCCTTGCGAATGCGATCCATGATCGAGCGGCTGACAATATCGCGCGTCGCGCGCTCGCCGCGCTTGTCGTACGCAAACATGAAACGCTCACCTTTCGAGTCGGTGAGATAACCGCCTGAGCCGCGCAAGCCTTCTTCCAGCACCGTGCCGGTCATGCGTGTACCTTCGCCGGCGAGCAGGCCGGTCGGATGGAATTGCACCATCTCGATGTCGCGTAGCGGCAGACCGGCACGCAGCGCCATTGCCAGGCCGTCGCAGGATTTGTCGCCGGAAGGCGTGTGATAACGGTACATCGTCGGCCCGCCGCCGGTGGCCAGCAGCGTCGCCCGTGCGCGCACCATCAGCGGCTCGCCGGAGCGCATGTCGAGCATCAGAACGCCGGCAAGTTCGGCGCCGTCGCTGCTCGGGATAAAATCGAGAGCGCGGTAGTCCTCTAGCCGGCGCACGTTGCGGCGCCATACCTGCTCCGCCAGCCGGTTGATGATCTCGATCCCGGTCAGGTCGCCCTTGTGCACCGTACGGTCGAACGTCTGTCCGGCGAAGGCTTTCTGGTGCACCGTGCCATCCGGATTGCGATCGAAGAAACATCCGAGCTCGGTTTCCAGTTCGCGAATGCGTTTCGGCGCGATCGACACCAGAATCCAGGCCAATTCCTGATCGTTGAGCCAGGCGCCGCCTTCAATGGTGTCCATGAAATGGCGCTCGACTGAATCCAGCGGCGAGAGCGCGACGTTGTAGCCGCCCTGCACCATGCGCGTGCAGCCGCATTTGCCAAGCAGGCCTTTTACCGCGATCGTCACGTCGAGATCGGGATTGGCTTTTTTCGCGTGCAGCGCCGCGAACAGGCCTGCGCCGCCCGCGCCAAGAATGAGAATGTCCGTCTCGAGCTGATTCACTTATGCGCTGCCGATGCGGGCGAGGACGGCCGCGCGGCGCGCGGCGGCTT
>DASSRW010000079.1:0-8442 GCA_035701545.1 Pseudolabrys sp. | reverse complement strand
ATCAGCCGCAGGGAGTGGCTGTCGTAGATCGGGATTTCGACATTGGCCTTGCTGAGACGGACGTGGGTCATGCGCCACACCATCGCAGACCGTAGGGTGGGCAAAATCGCTCGCCAGGATCGTGACGGCTTGAGCGGCGCGTGCGTGCGATTTTGCCCACCCTGCAGCTCCCCCAGCCTAAACAAAATACGCGAGCTCGCGCCGCATGCGGCGCCGCACGACGAAGGCGAGCGCGCTGCCGATCACGGTGATGGCGGCAACGACCGCGTAATTCTGCGCGGTGGGAATTTCGCCGAGCAGCGGCGCGCGCACGATCTGCAGGAAATGGAAGAGGACGTTGTCGTCGACGATGAAGCGGCGGTCGGCGGCGACCTGCGTGTAGTCCCAGAACACCGGCGTCACGAAGAACGCGAGCTGGAGCAGGTTGCGCACGATCAGCTCGACGTCGCGGAAGCGCGCGCAGACGAAGGCGAGCACCGTCGCGAGCCAGTAGCCGTTGATGAAAATCAGCACGATGCCCGGCAGCGCCAGCAGGCTCGCCCAGCCGACCGGCACGATCAGCAAGGCGGCGCCGATGGCGTAGATGATCAGGTGATGCGCGAAGGTGATCAGGATCTTGAACACCGTGCGCCCGACATAGACCTCGACGTCGATGTTGGTGCTGGCAATCAGCGCGTGGTGGCGCACGAAGGTGCCCGGCCCTTCGGTGATCAGCGCGCTGATCGCCGACCAGGCGATGACGCCGGCGCCGATGTAGCCCATGTGCGCGCGGATGTTGCCGCCGAACACGGCGGAGGAGACGACGGTGAGGCCGGCGATCATCACGGCGACGTTGATGGTTTCCCAGAACGGCCCGATGCGCGAGCGGCGATACTGGCAGACGGTGTCGAGCCAGGCCCAGTAGAACGACTTGCGCAAGAACCGGCCGAGCCGGCGCAGCGCGTCAACGCCGGCGCGCGTGTGCGGCGGCGATATGGGATGGGGAATATCAACCAATGCGCATGCTCGTTCGCAGATCTGCCGCCCGCTTGCGGGATGAACGTGTGGGCCCCGCCCTCACAATCGCGGCCTGTTTCTAACAGAGCGCCACAGCATACGGAAGAACGCGACGTTGCGGAACGGATAGACCGCCAGCGCCGCGGCGACGTAGCCCGCGGCGGCAAGCGGCTTGCCCGCGCGGTGGAATATCGCCGCCTTCTCGATCAGGATCGAGCTGCGCAGGCGCGTCCTTGCGAGCGGCGCCAGCCGCGGCCCGTGCTTGCGGCCGATGCGATCGAGCGCGTCCGCCACTTTTGCGAAATCCTCCCGGCGCGGCTGCGCCGCCGCGTGAATGTCCGCGAGCGGCGCGGGCACGAACGTCATGTCGTGCCGCTCGGCAAAGCGGAGCAGCCAGTCCCAGTCCTCCAGCCGCCAGAACGACTCGTCGAAGGCGCCGATGTCCTTGAACACCCGACGCTCGACCATGAGCGTTGAACCGGGCGAAATCGTGCAGCCGAACAGGATCTCGCGGCGGAACTGCCGCGGCGTGAGCGTCATGGTGAAAGACAGTTCGCGCCCGTTCTTGTGCAGGCGATACCCGCTCGCGCATGCCGCGGCGCCGGATTTCGCCAGCCGTTCGATCTGGCGGGCAAGCTTGTCGGGCGCCCATGCGTCGTCGCAATCGAGAAACGCGATCCAGCGCCCGCGCGCGGCGGCAATTCCGCTGTTGCGCGCGGCGGCCGCGCCGCGATTGCGCGCATGCCTGAGCAGATTTACCGCCCCGCCTGCCGCCTCACCGACCCGCTCCACGGTCCGGTCCGTGCTGGCGTCGTCGACGACGATTATCTCGACGTCGGAGAAGGTCTGCGCGCGGACGCTGGCCAGGGCGCGGCCGATGACATTCTCCCCGTTGAATACCGGGATGACGACGCTGACCTGCGGTGAATCCTGCATCCGGTCGGGCGGAGCCTCCAGTCAACGAAAGTCGATAGGCGCACGATCCGCCCCTCTACCCGATTCGAACCGCTGCATCACCTCGCGGCGGGCCCAGCGCGGCCATTTGCTGCGCCGGTCGGCGCAGGTCTAAAACGCACGCGCGAGTCTGAAAAAGAGGGTGGCGCGCCCGAAGAGATTCGAACTCCTGACCCCCAGATTCGTAGTCTGGTGCTCTATCCAGCTGAGCTACGGGCGCTTGTGCCGCTTGCGGAAATCAGCAGCAGCGCGCGCATAGCTATCGTCTCGACTGCCACATGGCAAGGCGGCCTGAATGGCCTTCTTCGGCCGGCGGAAGCGCGGGCGGAACCGGAAGTCTCGTCCGGCGTGCGATTGTGCCGATCAGCCCCGGCATTAAAGACGCGACATGCATCAGGGCCGTTCGCCCCACGCGGTTCGCTGCAATGCCGGAAACCGCGCTCGCGAGGCGGATCGGCCCGGCGGTCAGCCGCCGCGCGGCGGCAAGATAAGCTTGCGGGGTGCGGCCCTGTTGAATGTGCTCGACGGCGAGCGCCGCCGACGCGAGCGCAATCGCAAGTCCGTCGCCGGTAAAGGGCGGAATGTGGCCAAGACGGTCGCCAATGCGGAACGCCTCGCCACCGCCGTCGGCTTGCAGGTGTCCGCCCGAGGGACACACAACCGCGAGCGGCTTGTCCCATCGCGGCACGGCCCCTCGCAGCCGTTCGGCAAGACTCGGCATCACCGCGGCCAGATGATCGTGCAAGGCCGGCCATCCGGGACCGATGCGGGCGACGACGGCGCGCGGCAGCAGCAGCGCCAGATTTGCGATGCCCTCCTCCACCAATTCGAGGCCGGCGTAAGTCGAATCGAAAAGCGAGAGCTCGACACAGCCCTCGAGCGCGTGCCGCATTTCCGGCGTGCTCTTGAAATGCATTTTCAGGCCGACCAGCGAGGTGTCGCGTTCGTCCTCGATGCCGCGCAGTCCCCATTTGCCGGTGGCGAGGACGAGATGCCGGCATTGGATCGTCTCGCCGTCGTCGCAGGGCAACATCCATCCGCCGCTCTCCCGCCACGCCGCACGCACCGAAACGCCTCGCCGCACGTCGGCGCCGCGTTCCGCCGCGCGCTGCAACAGGGCATGGTCGAGTCGAAACCGCGACAAGGACAGAGCGCGAAACGGCAGATCGGCCGTGGCGGTACGGCGGCCGGCGGTCACGGATACGCGGCCGATCGGCGCGGCGCCGAGCGCCGCGGCATCGATGCCCAGGCGGCGCAGATGCGCCTGTGTTTCCACGCTGAGAAATTCGCCGCAAACCTTGTGATGCGGCGCGCGGCTGCGCTCAATCAGCATCACCTCGCGGTCGAGCGCGGCCAGTCCGCAAGCGGCCGCGGCGCCGGCGGGACCACCACCCACGACGGCCGTTTCGATTCGTTTCATCGCAGCCGTCCAATGGCGAAGCGAAACATGAACCAGCGGATTTTCACGGCAGCGCGCGGGATCGCCGCCTTCGCGATCAAGCCTTCCCATTCGCTGCGCGTGAGCGAGCGCGCGACCGAAATCCGGCCGTCGTAGACGACGACCGGATGCAGCCGCATCAAAAACCCGGCGAGCGCGATGAAATAGAACGGCACGGCACTGCGCTGGAGATCGTAGATGAACCAGCCGCGGCGAGCCGTGCTTTCCATCCAGCGCAAAAACCGCGTGATCATGTCATCGGACAAATGGTGCGTAACAAGGCTGGTGGCCACAAAATCGATCGGGACTGCCGGGTCAAAATCGAGAACGTTCGCGGCCCGATATTCGATCTCGTCGGCCGCGTCGGTTGCGCGCTGCGCGATTTCGATCACCTGCGGGCTCAGATCGATGCCGATAAGCCGCATCGGACGACCCTTCCGGCGCGCCCAGCGCCGCACCGCGCGCAGAAGATCGCCATAGCCGCAGCCGACGTCGAGAAACGTGAGCGTTCGATCGGTGGGCACGTTCGCCGTGGCGCGATTGAGCCACCGGATGATTGGCCGATGGCCCATCATCGCGCCGTTGAAGCGGGCGAGATCGCGAAGAATTCTGGCGAGGTCGCCGGTGCCAATCGGACGATCGAGAATTTCGATTTGCGCGCTGCGGCGCGCGGCATCGAAGGTGGGCAATGGCTGGTCGGCGGTCAAATCCATGCAGCGAACTCATTGGGCAATCAAACCGCGGCAGCGGCATCAAGCGGCCGTGCGAAACAGCATCGTTTCGGCGACGAGACCGGGCCCGAATGACATCGCGCAGCCGGTCGAGCCGCGCGCATTCGCGTTCAGCAGGCGCTCGATCACGAACATCACCGTTGCCGATGACATGTTTCCATAGCGGCGCAAAATGTCACGCGAAACGGCAAGTGCCTGCGGCGCCAAGTCGAACGCCCGCTCGACTGCGTCCAGCACCGTGCGCCCGCCGGGATGCACCGCCCACAGATCGATGGCGCCGATCGGCTTTCCTTCCAGTATTTCGTCGGCGCCCGCGTGCAGCGCATCGAAAATGGCGCTCGGCACCTGCCCTGAGAGAACCATGTCGAAACCGAAGTCGCGGATGTTCCAGGTGATCAGCTCGCGCGTACCCGGCACCAGCACCGCGCGGAAGCTGTCGAGCGCGGTGCCAACGGGGTCAGCGGTGACAAGGCAGGCGGCGCAGCCGTCGCCGAAAAGCAGAAACGACAGCACCTGCTCCAGGTCGGTCGTCTCCTTCAGGTGCAAGGTGCACAGTTCGAGATTGAGGATGAGCACGCGCGCGGACGGGTCCGAGCGCACGATGTGCCGCGCAAGCTTCAGCGAGTTGATCGCGGCATAACATCCCATGAAGCCGATCATGGTGCGCTCGACGGTCGTCGGCAGCTTGCAGCGGTCGACCACGTCGAGATCGAGACCCGGCGCGGAGAAGCCGGTGCAACACGTGATCAGCAGGTGGGTGATGCGGTCGCGCTCGCTGCCGGAGAGCAGCTTGTTGACGACGAGCTCCGCCAGCTCGGGCGCATGGCGCTCGAAGCAGCGCATGCGCGCCGCGGTGTCCGGAAATTCGCCGCGCGTGTAGAATTTTCCGGCGTTCTTGTCGTCGGTGAGTTCGGTCGGCGCAAGGCACGAATAACGGTGCTCGATGCCCGATTTGTCGGCCATGCGCCTGAACAGCAGCGCATTGCGGCGATCCGCAAAGAGCGACTGCGCAAAATTGCGAAACACGGCATGCACGTCGTAAGGCGGCACGGCGGTGGCGATGCGATTGATGTAGGCGGTCGTCAACTTTGGTCGCTCCGGAACGTCGCCGCCCAAGTCCGAAATGACTCCGATCCGAAACGTGAAACCCCGCTTGCGCCCGTTTATGGACGCCTCAGGCACCGCTTCGGTTCACATTGGCGTGACCGCGGAGCGCGTAAAAGCGCCGGAAATGAAAAAGGGGGGTGCCGCGCAATTGGCCGTCAGGCGCTGGCGCGCTCACTGCGGAGGGAATTGAGATCGACCGCCCGGTCCGGAATGGAAATGCGGAACGTCGCGCCGATGGTGCCGGCGACCAGACCGATCTCGCCGCCGTGCGCGCGCACCAGCTCGGCCGCGATCGCCAGGCCCAGTCCCGATCCGCCGGAGCGCGTGGAGCCCTGGAACGCCTCGAACAAATGCGCGCGCGCCTTTTCGGACACGCCCGGACCCGTATCCGAAACCTCGATGACCGCAACCGCCCCCTCGCGCCGGCCCGTGATGCGGATCTGATCGCGCGCCGGATCGTTGGCGCCGCGCGACGCGAGGGCCTGCATCGCGTTGCGCGCGACGTTGACGAGAATGCGGAAGAGCTGGTCGTGATCGGCCTCGACGGTAAGCCCGCGCTCGACCGCAACGATCCAGCGGATCGGCACGTCGAGGCCGAGGCCGAGCGACTCGTGCACTTCTTCGAGCAGCGGCTCGAGCGGGATCGGCTTGCGGTCGGGCGCCGGCTCCTTTGCCGCGCCATAGGACAGCGTCGACTGGCAGAATGCGATGGCGCGCTCCAGTGTGCGCATGAGCTTGGGCGCAAAGCGCTGCACTTTCGGATCCGGCAGGCTCGACAACTGGTCGGAGAAAAGCTGCGCCGACGCGAGCAGGTTGCGCAGGTCATGGTTGATCTTCGACACCGCGAGCCCGAGCGCCGCCAGGCGATTTTTTTGGCTCAGCATCGACGCGAGATCGCGCTGCATGGCGGCGAGCTCGCTTTCGGCCGTCCCGATCTCATCCCGGCGCCCCGAGACATCGATGATGCGCGCAGGATTCTCGGGATCGGCGCGGAATTCGGTGATGTTTGCTGTTATGCGCCGCATCGGCTTCACCAGCAGACGCGTAAGCGCGATGAACACCAGCGTCGCGGTGATGCCGGAAATGACCAGCGATAGCATCAGGATGTTGATCGAAAACTGCAACATCGCCTTGCGCAGCGGCGCCTCATCGAGAATGATCTCGAGAAAGTCGCCTCCCATCGGCGCCGGCCCGACCACCCGCATGACGGACTTTGGCGTGACCGTGAACAATGTCTTGAAGGCATCGATGATCGCGCCATACCAGGTCACCGTGCGCATATCGATGCTTTCGTCGAGCGATTCCGGCAGGTTCGAGGCAGCCAGCAGGCGGCGCTGCTTGCCCATCTTCATCGCCACCGCGCGGGCGCCGATGCTCTTGAGAATCTGCCGCGCGAGGCTCTCGGGCACCATGCCGCTCGGCGCGGCGTCCAGCACCAGTGCTGCGGTGTGCGCGGCCGCCAGACGATCGTGCAGCCAGTTGAGCCGGAAGTTCGCGATCGAGGGAACATAGATCAGGATTTCCGCCACCATCACGAACACGATGGTGAGGAACAAGAGTTTTCCGGAAAGGCCAAAGCGCAGCCCGCGCCCGGAGCCGGGCAGGAACGCTGCATCTTCGCTTGTCGTCAAGTCGGCCTCACGATTCCGATTTGCAATTTCAACCCAGAAGCCGCAACCAAGTCATGATGCGCCGTACCCAGGAACTCGTCAAACTTGGCGTAAAAAAGTCGATCGCCGCGCGCTTCCCCATCTCGGACAACGTGGGATAGGGCACAACGATCCCGGCAAAGGCGCGAATATTCATTTGTTGGCTGATGGCAAGTGTCCAGGCCGTAATGAGTTCGCCGGCGTGCGCGCCGACAATCGTTGCGCCGAGGATACCGCCTTTTCTGTCGGTGATGACTTTGATGTGGCCGATCGTGTCGCGCTCGATCTGAGCGCGGTCACTCTCGTGATACGGCCAGCGCAACACGCGAATGTTTATGCCGCGTTGACGCGCCCGCGCCTCGGTCAAGCCGGTCTGCGCCAGTTCGGGATCGGTGTACGTCACCCACGGAATTGAATCGTTGTCCACGCGGACCTTCAAACGGAATAGTGCACTACGGATAACGAGCCCCGCGTGATAATTGCCCGCGTGGGTGAATTGCGGCGGCCCGATGACATCGCCGATCGCGTAGACGCGCCGGTTGCTGGTCCTTAGCTTTTTGTTGACCTTGATGCCGGCGGAGCCGTGCTTGATGCGCGCAGCATCAAGACCGAGGCCGTCAACACGCGGCGCCCGTCCGGCGGCGACCAGAAGGTGCGTGCCTTTGATCGTTTCCGCCGTTCCCTTTTCCGAAACGGTCAACGTGATTCCGTCACCGTTCCCGCTTGCCTTCACAACCGTCACGCCGGAGCGGATGACGACGCCTTCGCGGCGAAGCGCGCTGAGCACGACATCCGCGCATTCAGGATCGTCCTTCGCAAGCGGCGCGCCGGCTTCGAGCACCGTCACCGCGCTGCCAAGGCGCCGGAACGCCTGCGCGAGCTCGAGTCCGACCGGGCCCGCGCCGATGACAACAAGATGCTCGGGCAGAACGGTCAGGTCGAAAATCGTTTCGTTGGTGAAATAGCGCGTCGACTCGAGACCTGAAATCGCCGGGATGGCGGGCGACGAACCCGTCGCGATGACGAAGCGCCGCGCGCGAATTTCGAAGTCATCGCCGATGGCGACGGTCTTGCGGTTGACGAACTGCGCCGCGCCTTTGATCACGCGCACGCCAAGCGCAGTGAATCGCTCGGCCGAATCGTTTGGCGCAATGGCGGCAATAATATCGTGCACGTGCCCGTGCACCTTCTGAAAATCGATTTCGGCGAGCGACGCGGTTACCCCGAAGCGCGCACTCTCACGCACAAGCCGCGCGCGCCTGGCGGCGGCCAGCAGCGCCTTGGACGGCACGCAGCCGGTGTTCAGGCATTCGCCGCCCATCGTGCCCTTTTCCACGAGCACGATCGAGGCCCCGAATGCAGCTGCGCCGGCGGCCAGCGAAAGGCCGGCAGCCCCGCCGCCGATGACGCAAATGTCCGGTGTCACCTTTTCCGCCATGCCCCCGCCGCCGATCTATTTTGCCGCCCGGGTGCGGCCGCGCCAGCGGTGCACAAAGACCGGCACCAGCGCCAGCAGCGCGAGCCCAAAAAGCGCACAGATCAACTGCGGCGTCAGCACATCTTGCGG
>DASSRW010000078.1:0-4269 GCA_035701545.1 Pseudolabrys sp. | reverse complement strand
GGCGGCATCGCGAACAAGGTGAAGGTCAACCTCGACTGGATCGAATCCGATGTGTTCGAGAACGAAGACCCCGCGCCTTTCCTCGAGCAGGTCAACGGCATCCTGGTGCCCGGCGGCTTCGGCCAGCGTGGCGCCGAAGGCAAGATCAAGGCGGCGCAATTCGCGCGCGAGCGCCAGGTGCCGTATTTCGGCATCTGCTTCGGCATGCAGATGGCCGTGCTCGAGGCTGCGCGCAATCTCTGCGGCATCGAGGAAGCGAACTCGACCGAGTTCGGCGCAACGCGGGAGCCGGTCGTCGGCCTGATGACCGAATGGCTCAAGGGCAACGAGCTACAGCAACGCGCCGCCGGCGGCGATCTTGGCGGAACCATGCGGCTCGGCGCCTACCCCGCAAACCTGGCGCGTGGCAGCCGCGTTGCGGAAATCTACGGCGGCACCGAAATTTCCGAGCGGCATCGGCACCGCTATGAGGTGAACACCAACTACAAGGGGCGGCTCGAGCAGCGCGGCATGCGTTTTTCCGGCATGTCGCCCGACGGGATTTTGCCGGAGATCATCGAATACGACGATCATCCGTGGTTCATCGGCGTGCAATTCCATCCCGAGTTAAAATCACGCCCGTTCGCGCCGCATCCGCTGTTCGCCTCGTTCATCGGCGCGGCGGTCGAGCAGAGCCGGCTGGTGTAACGTCGGTTTCTCCGGCCGCTCCGTGGAAGCTTCATACGCTCAGGCGGGACCACGATCCCATAAATCTGCTTGCGCTGTTCGACGGAGGCGCGGTCATGGCCGAAATGGGCGACAAGGTCTTTGCGGGCTCGATTCCGCAACTCTATGACCGCTATCTGGTCCCGCTTATTTTCGACGTCTATGCGCAGGACCTCGCCGCGCGCCTGGCCCGGGCTCATCCAAGCAACGTGCTGGAGATCGCGGCCGGAACAGGCGCTGTCACGCGCGCGATCGCATCGAGACTCCCGGCGGAGGCGCGCATCGTCGCAACCGATCTCAACCAGCCGATGCTCGATCACGCCAAGGCGCGCCAAGCGGACGACCGCCGCATTGACTGGAAGCAAGCCGACGCACTGACATTGCCCTTCACCGATCGGAGTTTCGACGCCGTGGTGTGTCAGTTCGGTGCCATGTTTTTCCCCGACAAGATCCGGGCCTATGGAGAAGCGCGCCGGGTCCTCAAGCCGGGCGGGCGTTTCCTGTTCAGCGTCTGGGACGGCATTGCGGAAAACGAGTTTGCCGACGTGGTGACGCAAGCGCTCGCCGAGATGTTTCCGCACGATCCGCCGCTTTTCCTCGCCCGCACGCCGCACGGTTATCACGACATCGATCGCATCCGCGCCGAGCTCAAGGGTGCCGGCTTCGCCGTTGTGTCGGTGGAAGCGGTCGAAAAAAGAAGCGAGGCGCCTTCTGCGCGCGAGGTCGCGATCGCGTACTGTCAGGGTACGCCGCTCAGGAATGAAATAGAGGCGCGCGATCCGTCGGGCCTCGAAAAGGCGACCGATTGCGCGGCAAAAGCGTTGGCCGATCGATTTGGTGCCGGCGGGGTCAGCGGGCGCATCGGCGCCATTGTATTTAGTGCCACGCCCTGACGGCGTCGTTTTCGGGGCGTCGCCCAAATTGCATTGCTGACTTGCAAAAACGGTTTGAATTTGCGGGGAAGTTATTACGGCGCCAGCGTTATTAGCGCAGAGACTATTTGTATAAGGCAGGCGTCGCGCGTTGGATTTTGTCGCTCGAAATTTATGCAACCTTGAGGGCAACTCCAATGCGTTACACGATTACCGCAATCTGTGCGCTTGCGGTCGGCGGCCTGTATGCGGCTGTGCCGGCACAGGCCCAGGAGCAAGATACGATGAGCCAAGGCATGATGAATCAGAGCATGGTTCATAGTGCCGGTGGCCCAACCCAGATGGGCGGCAACTGCTGGGTGTCGACCAACGCCGACATGGGTTACGGCTACTGGACGGCTTGCGAAAATCCCGCGCCGGCCGTGAGGCGCGCAAAGAAGAGATAGCGCGTCACCGATTCCGCGTACGCAGCACGGGCTGGCGGGATTCCGTTCCGCCGGCCCATTTGGCGCGGACCAAGGCTTTGCGCAACCCGTTGACCCCGCCGCCGGGGCGCTTCATGTTCGCCCCGAACAGGGTGAACGCGCTTGGATCACAGTCTTCTTCCGCATGCGACTGTCGCCGTCGGCGATGTGCCCTTCGGCAACACATTGCCGCTGGCGCTTATTGCCGGTCCGTGCGCGCTGGAGAGCCGCGCGCACGCGCTCGAGATGGCATCGGCGCTGAAGGAGATCGCGGCCCGCGCCGGCATCAAATTCGTCTACAAGACGTCTTTCGACAAGGCGAACCGCACCTCGGCCAAAAGCGCGCGCGGCATCGGCCTCGATCACGCATTGCCGATTTTCGCCGAAATCCGCGGGACGCTCGGCGTACCCGTGCTGACGGACGTGCACGAGGCTGCGCAGTGCGCGCGCGTTGCCGCCGCCGTCGACGTGCTGCAAATCCCGGCATTCCTCTGCCGGCAGACCGACCTGCTGATCGCGGCCGCCGAAACCGGCAAAGCCGTCAACATAAAAAAGGGGCAATTTCTCGCGCCGTGGGACATGAAGAACGTCGTGCAGAAAATAACCGGCGCCGGAAACCGAAACGTCCTCGTCACCGAGCGTGGCGCATCGTTCGGCTATAACACCCTGGTTTCCGACATGCGCGCGCTGCCCATTCTCGCGCGCGAAACCGGCGCGCCGGTGATCTTCGACGCGACGCATTCCGTGCAGCAGCCCGGCGGGCAGGGCACGTCCTCCGGCGGCGAACGCGAATTCGTGCCGGTGCTGGCGCGCGCGGCGGTTGCCGTCGGCGTGGCCGGCGTCTTCATCGAGACGCACCAGGATCCCGACCGCGCGCCGTCCGACGGACCCAACATGATGCCGCTCAAGGGAATGGAGCCGCTGCTACGCCGGTTGATCGAATTCGATCGGCTCGCCAAGCATTAACCCGCCGCAAGTTCCATTCCGCAATGACCCGTGAACTCAACCTGATGGCGTTCGTCGTATTCGCGACAACGCTGTTCATGCGCACGGTCGATCCGATCATTCCGCAAATCGCCCTCGGCCTCGGCGTGGCCGCCACGACCGCGGCGCTGCTGTCGAGCGGCTTTACGCTGCCTTATGCGCTGATCCAGCCGGCGCTCGGCGCGCTTGCCGACATGCTGAGCAAGACGCGCCTGATCATCGCCTGCATGCTGTCGTTGAGCGTGATCACGCTGATCTCCGGATTTGCGACGAGCTTCGAAGTGATGATGGCCTGTCGCGTGCTCGCCGGCATCGCGGCAGGTGGCGTGTTTCCGATTGCGCTTGCCATCACGGGCGACCGCGTTCCGGTCAAGCAGCGGCAGGTCGCCATCGGGCGCATCCTGTTCGCGGCCATGAGCGGCAATCTGCTCGGCGCGTCCGGCTCGGGCATCATCGCGGACCTTGCGGGCTGGCGCAGCGTGTTCTTCGTTACCGCAAGCATCGGCTTGCTCGCGCTCGCGGTCGCGATCCCGAGCTTTCGCCGGATGCACGAGACACCGGGGCGCTTCGATCTGTCGACCTTCGTGCCGAACTACCGCGCCGTATTCCGCAACCCGCTCGCCAAATTCTGCTTTGGCGCGGTCTTCATGGAAGCGATCTTCATGTTCGGCGTCTTTCCGTACATGGCGACCCTCCTGCATACCGAAGGCGTCACCAGCGCGTCGATCGCCGGCATCGTGATCGCGGGCTTCGGCGTCGGGGGCATCGGCTACACCATGACGGTCTCCTGGCTGCTCGCGCAGTTCGGTCCGCAGCGCCTGATGGCCGCCGGCGGCATGATCATCGCGGCCTGCCTGCTCGTGATTTCATTGCGCGCGCCTTGGCCGGTCGAATTCGCCAATTTCGTCGTGCTTGGATTCGGCTTCTACACGCTGCACGGATGCATCCAGGTTTTTGTCACCGAGTTGGCGCCGTCGGCGCGCGGATCGGCGATGGCCGGACACTCCGCGTTCTTTTTTCTGGGGCAGGCGGTCGGGCCGGTGATTTACGGGCTCGGATTGCGCACGATCGGAATTGCGCCGGTGCTCGTCCTCGGTGCCGTCGTGCTCACAATAACCGGCTGGATCTGCGCCTGGCGGCTGCGCCATCCGGCGCCGGCGATTGCCTAAAGCAAGTTTGCTTTGGATTGAATCGCCCAGAGCACTGTTCACCTCTCCCCTGTGGGGAGAGGTCGGATCGCGGAA
>DASSRW010000077.1:0-66139 GCA_035701545.1 Pseudolabrys sp. | reverse complement strand
AGCCGCCGACGCTCGGCTATCTTCTGGCGCTGCCGGCGCTGATCCTCTCCGGGCTGATGCTCTGCGCGCTCGGCATGCTGATCTCCTCGGTAATCAAGCAGCTCGAGAATTTCGCCGGTGTCATGAATTTCGTCATCTTTCCGATGTTCTTCGCCTCCTCCGCGCTTTACCCGTTGTGGCGCGTGCGCGAAGGAAGCCCGATGCTGTACTACATCTGCCAGTACAATCCGTTCACGCACGCCGTCGAACTCATTCGCTTTGCGCTTTATGCGCGGATCGACTGGGTTTCGCTCGCGGTGGTTTGCGGCTGCACCGCGCTGTTCATGATTGCGGCGATCCTCGCCTATGATCCCTCGCGCGGCCTGCTGGCGCGGCGCGGCGAAGCGGGGGCTGTGACGTGAAGCGCGCGGTCGCCTCGGCGTTGGGTGTGATCGCCGCCATGATCGCATCGGGCGCGGCCACCGCCATGGACCCGCGCCATCCGGATTGGCCGTGCCAGCAGATCGAGGTCCCGCAGCTCTCCGTCGCGGCGTTCTGGAACGGGCCTGCGATCGATGACGTGCGCGACGCCTGGAAGAACGACGCTGCGATCGAGGATCTCGTAGTCCGGCTCGCGGCGCGGCGCACGCCGCTGAATGACGCCGAAAAGGCAGCCGCCGACTTTGTTACGGGGACGAAGGCCGAAAAGGAAAGCAAGGCGAAGCTGCTGTTTGCCGGCCTGTTCGCGACGCTCAGCAACGAGCGCACCCAGGTCATGAATGGCATCGAGCGCTTTTCACGGCGCCAGCAGGATCTCCGCAAGAAGATCAGCGCCGAGCTGACGCAATTGCGGACGCACGAGGACGCTTCGAAGCAAGACCCCGGCGCGATCGACAAGCTTGGAAATCAGGTGGCCTGGGACACCCGCATCTTCGACGAACGACGGCACACCATCGGCTATGTCTGCGAAGTGCCGTCGACGATCGAACGGCGGCTGTTCGCGCTCGCGCGCGCGATCCAGCAGAAACTGGAATAGCCGGCTGCGCGGCCTGCTATTTGGACGTTGAGCCGGAAGGCGCCCGCACCGCCGGACCGCTCTTGCCGCCGGCTTTTCCGGGAACTTTTGCAGCGTCTTTCGAGGGCGGAACGGCCGCAGGATTCGCCGAGCCGGTGGTGCCGGATTTCGCCGGCGGCCCGTTCTTGTTTCCCGGCTGTCCGGGAATTCCCGCGCCGGAGTTCGGCGTGGTCGGCGCCGCCTGGTTCTTCTCCAGATTCGGCGAGGGCGTTGTGGTCTGCGCCGTCGCCGCCAGCGGCAGCGCCACCAGCGCGCAGACAGCGGGAATGACGATGATCTTCAGCATGGCCTCTCCGCTTGATCGGTTTTCCGTTGGCCGGCTGCTGCCGTTCGCGCAGCCGGCAATCACCGCCAACGTTGGCCGCTCTCGTTTCGTTCCGAGGCCGATCGGCCGTTACAGTTCCCGAATGCGCAACCGGTTCGCAAGTTCGCCGATGATGCCGCGGCGGAACAGCAAAACGCAGGCGACGAAAATCGCGCCCTGAATCACCAGCACCCATTCGCCGAGCGGCGCGAGCTTGTATTGCATCACCAGAATGATGAACGCGCCAGCTACCGGCCCGAAGATCGTTCCGAGCCCTCCGACAAGCGTCATCAAGACCACCTCGCCGGACATCGGCCAGTTCACGTCGGTGAGCGATGCAAGCTGAAGCACGATCGCCTTGGTGGCGCCTGCGAGCCCCGCGAGCGTGGCGGACAGCACGAACGCAAGCAGCTTGTAACGCTCGGTCTTGTAGCCGAGCGAGATCGCGCGCGTTTCGTTTTCCCGGATGGCCTTGAGCACCTCGCCAAAAGGCGAATGGATGATGCGGTAGATCAGCAAAAATCCGGCAAGAAAGATCACCAGCACGACAACATACATGGCCGCTTCATTTTGCAGATCGATCAGGCCGAACAATTTGCCGCGCGGCACCGCCTGAATGCCGTCTTCACCCCCGGTAAATTCGGCCTGGACCGCGAAGAAATACATCATCTGCGCCAGTGCCAGCGTGATCATGGCGAAGTAGATGCCCTGGCGGCGGATCGCCAGCGCGCCGGCGACGAGGCCGCAGACCGCCGCCGTCGCCATCCCTGTCAGGATGGCCAGTGCCGGAGGCAGGCCCCAGGCCTTCGCCGCGTAGGCCGAAAGATAGCTTGCCCAACCGAAATAGAGTGCATGGCCGAATGAAAGCAGGCCGACATAGCCGATCAGCAGATTGAACGCGCAGGCGAACAGGGCAAAGCACATCGCCTGCATCAGAAAAAGCGGATAGGTCACGAAGGGCGCAACGATGAGCGCAGCAACCATGATGACAAATGCAATGCGTCCGCTCTGTCCGCGCAAGGCAGACTCGTTTTCGGTGAGCGGATCAACGACGCGCTCCATCATCCTCTCCGCCCGAACAGCCCCGCCGGCTTGACCAGAAGCACGATCGCCATGATGACGAACACAACCGTGTTGGAAGCCTCCGGGAAAAACACCTTGGTGAGCCCCTCGACGATGCCGAGGCCGAATCCGGTGAGGATCGCGCCGAGAATCGAGCCCATTCCGCCGATCACCACGACAGCGAACACGACGATGATGAGGTCGGAGCCCATCTGGGGCGACACGTTATAGATCGGCGCCGCCATGACGCCCGCCAGGGCGGCAAGCGCCGCACCGAAGCCGTAGGTCAGCATGATCATGCGCGGCACATTGATGCCGAAGGCGCGCACCAGAACCGGATTTTCGGTCCCGGCGCGCAGCGTCGCGCCGAGCGAAGTCCGCTCAATCAAAAACCAGGTGGAGAAGCAGACAATGACCGAAAAGAATATGACCCAGGCGCGGTAGTTCGGCAAAAACATGAATCCGAGATTTTGGCCGCCGCGCAGGACATCGGGAATTTGGTACGGACGGCCGGAAGCGCCGAAGAAATTCCGGAAGACGCCTTCGATAATCAACGCAAGGCCGAAGGTCAGCAACAGCCCGTAGAGGTGATCCAGCTTGTAGAGCCATTGCAGCAGCAGCCGCTCGATGACCACTCCAACGATCCCGACAATAATGGGCACGATCAGAAGGGCCCACCAATAGCCGACGCCCGCATAGTGAAGCAGCAGAAAGGCCGTGAAGGCGCCCAGCATGTAAAGCGCGCCGTGCGCGAAATTGATGATGTTGAGCATGCCGAAGATGACGGCGAGCCCCAGGCTCAGCAACGCATAGAACGAGCCGTTGATCAGCCCGATGAGAAGCTGACCGAACAGGGCGGTCGAAGGAATGCCGAAGATCTCGAACACGGGGATCGATCCTGGGCTTCGCCGCCGCGAATGGACGGCAAAGCCCGTCTAGATACGGGAGCCAACCGGCCGCCTCGCCCCCTGGGCGTGCGTTTCCGCGCGCCCTCGGAGCGAGGCGGCAACGCCGCGAATCCTTATCCCTTCACCAAGGGGCAGCCGCCCTCATTGAGAGGCCGGAACGCCTCCTTGGCCGGGATGGTGGCGCGAATATGCAGGTAGTCCCACGCACCCTTCGACTCGGAAGGCTTCTTCACCTCGACGAGATACATGTCATGGATGGCGCGGCCGTCCGGGCGGATCGTTACTTTCCCGAACAGCGGATCGTCGATCGGCTTTGACTTCATCTTGTCCATCACCGCTTTGCCATCGTCGGCTTTGCCGCCCATGGCCGCGACCGTCTTCAGATAAGCAAGCACCGATGAATACACGCCGGCCTGCACCATGGTGGGCATCGCGCCATTGTGCTGCTTCGCAAAGCGCTTTCCGAAGTTGCGGCTTGCGTCGTTGCGGTCCCAGTAATAGGCGGTCGTGAAAAGCAGGCCCTGCGACGTTTCCAGGCCGAGCGAGTGCACGTCGGTGACGAACACCAGAAGGCCGGCGAGGCTTTGGCCGCCCTTGACGATGCCGAACTCGTGCGCCTGCTTGATCGCATTGATCGTGTCGCCGCCCGCGTTGGCAAGCCCGATCACCTGCGCTTTCGACGCCTGCGCTTGCAGCAGGAACGAGGAGAAGTCGGTTGCCGGGAACGGGACGTTTACCGTGCCAAGCACCTTGCCGCCGTTCGCTTTCACGACCGCAGCGGTATCGCGTTCGAGTGCGTGGCCGAAGGCGTAGTCGGCGGTGAGGAAGAACCACGTCTTCTTCCCGCTCTCGACGATGGCCTTGCCGGTGCCGTGCGCCAGCGCCCACGTGTCGTAGGTCCAGTGCACGTTGTTCGGCGAGCAAGCCTTGCCGGTCAGGTCCGAGCTACCCGCGCCGGAAATCAGGAAGACCTTGTTCTTCTCCTTGACGACCTGGCTGACCGCGAGCGCGACCGAGGAAGTCGGTGTATCGGCAATTGCATCAACGTGGTCAACGTCGATCCAATGCCGCACGACGCTGGCGCCGATGTCGGGCTTGTTCTGGTGATCGGCGCTCAGGATTTCGACCTTGAGGCCCTTCTTCTCGACGCCGGAGTCCTCCACCGCCATCTTCGCGGCCACGACCGAGCCCGGCCCGCCGATGGCGGCATAAAGGCTCGACATGTCGCTGAGCACGCCGATTTTGATCGTCTTGTTTTGGGCTTGCGCCGCGCCGCACGTCAACGCGACGGCAAGCGCGACAAGCGCGAAAGAACGTCTCATTTGGTTCCTCCTTTGTGTTTGCTTTTTTGAAGTCCTGCAAACTCTCTCTTTGTCCGGCTCTCGTTCATACGCCGAGATAGGCGTGAAGCTTTTCCGTATTTGCCTCCAGCTCCCAGTTGGCGAAATCATCGACGATCCGGCCGTGCTCCATGATGTAGTAGCGGTCAGCCACGGTTGAGGCAAAACGGAAATTCTGCTCGACGAGCAGGATGGTAAAGCCTTTCTCCTTCAGCGCGCGGATGGTGCGGCCGATCTGCTGGATGATGACGGGGGCAAGACCTTCGGTCGGCTCGTCGAGCAGCAGAAGCCGCGCGCCGGTACGCAGGATTCGGCCGATCGCCAGCATCTGCTGCTCGCCGCCGGACAGCTTCGTTCCTTGGCTCGCGGCGAGCCGGTTCCTGAGATTGGGAAACAGCTCAAAAATCTGCTCGAGCGACAGACCGCCCGGCCTGACGGCCGGCGGCAGCAGGAGATTTTCCTCGACACCGAGGCTGGAAAAAATGCCGCGTTCCTCCGGACAAAAGGCGATACCGGCGCGCGCAATCTGATCGGACGTGCACCTGATCAGCTCCCGGCCCTCAAAGCGAACAGACCCGCCGCGGCGCCCGACGATGCCCATGATCGACTTCAGGGTCGTCGTCTTGCCGGCGCCGTTGCGGCCGAGCAGCGTGACGACCTCTCCTTCGTGAACATTGAAATTTGCGCCGTGCAAGATGTGCGATTCACCGTACCAGGCCTGCAGGCCCTCCACCGCGAGCAGCGGCGTGCGCACGTCAAGCATTCCCTACTCCAAGATAAGCCTCGCGAACCTCCGAATTGCCGGAGACCGCTTCGTAGTCGCCCTCGGCCAACACGCGCCCGCGCGTCAGCACCGTGATGCGGTCCGAAATGTCGGCCACAACGGACAAATTGTGCTCCACCATCAGCACCGTGCGGTTAACGGCAACGCGCTTGATCAGTTGCGAAATGCGGCCAATATCCTCCTGGGCCATCCCGGCGGTCGGCTCGTCGAGCAGCATCATTTCCGGATCGAGCGCGAGCGTCGTCGCGATCTCCAGCGCCCGCTTGCGTCCGTATGGCAGTTCGGCTGCGGCCCAGTTCGCGTAGGAGGACAGGCCGACGTCCGTGATCAGTTCCATCGCACGGCCGTTGAAAACGTCGAGCGCGGAAGACGCATGCCAGAAGTCGAACGAGGTGCCGCGCTTTCGCTGCAACGCGATGCGCACGTTCTCGAGCACGCTCATGTGAGGAAAAATCGCCGAAATCTGAAACGACCGCACAAGGCCGAGCCGGGCCACGTCCGCCGGCTGCATGGCGGTGATGTCGCGGCCTTTGAACAGAATGCGGCCGCGGGTCGGACTCAAGAACTTGGTCAGCAAGTTGAAGCAGGTCGTTTTGCCGGCGCCATTCGGACCGATCAGGGCATGGATTGTGCCGGAACGGACATGCAAATGGACGCCGCTAACGGCGACAAATCCCGCAAAATCCTTCGTGAGATCCTCCGTTTCGAGGATCGTGTCATCGGCCATCAGCAAGTCCCCTCGCCTCATTGTCCGTGACTTTTCAGGGCGCGACAAGAGCCGGACGCCGATCCCCGACCGGCGCAGGGCTTGAAAAACAAGCACATAGCAGGCCCCGCTTTGCCGATGGGGAACGTCGCCGCCACCGCCACGTTGGTCCCTGAAACCAATGGAGGCGACCCATGACCTTTCCTGACGACCCCAATCTGAACCGCACGAGCCGGCGGGCAGCCGGCGGCACGACCTACACCGGCTGGATCGTCGGACTGCTCATTCTGATAGCGATTATCGTCATATTTTCGTGGGCAAATACCGGCAGGAACACCGGCACGGCCTCGAATAACACGCCGGCCGTGAGCAAATCGTCGCCGACGCCGCCGGCCACGACCGGATCCGGAACCACGTCGCCCAAGCCGGCCGGCACGGCGCATTAAAACTCGCGCCGGCCGGAAAGAGGAACCGCGATACGCGCTGCCGGGTTGCAGCCGGTATGAGCCGGCTGCTCCTGGCGTGCCCAGCGATTCTCGCGGTGGCCATCACAATGGCTGCGACCAGTGCAACGCCGACGCGGGACGAGATTGAGCATCTGGTCGCGCGTCGCGTGCAGCCGCTCCTGATTTCAAACACGGGGGCCGCGGTGGCGGTCCGCATCGATGGGCGGACGGTGTTTTTCAACTATGGATGGGCCGACCATGCCAGCGGCCATCCCGTCACCTCCGACTCGCTCTTTAATCTCGCGTCGGTCCGCAAGGTATTTGAGGCCGTCCTGCTCGCGGAGGCGGCAAACCGAGGCGAGCTCAGCCTCGACGATCCTGTCGCGAAATACGTTACCGAGCTTCAGCATGGGCAAGACATTCGCCGCGTCACCCTCGGACAATTGGCGACGCATACGTCGGGCCTGCTGCTGCCGCAGGATCATCCGCCCTGGCCCGACCGCGGATATACGCTGCCTGAATTCATCGACACGCTGAACCGCTGGCGGGAGGATGACGAGCAGGCGCCGGGCAAGCAGCACATCTATACGCATGCGGGTTACGTGCTGCTGCAGCTCGCGCTCGAGCGCCGCTTCGGCAAGCCGATTGCCGAGCTCCTGCAGAAGCGCATCATTGCGCCGCTCGGTCTCCACGCCACGATGCTGCCGCCGCGCGGCGCCGACGGACGCGCGAAGCTTCCTCCGGATTTGATGGCACGCGCCGTCCAGGGCTATTCGGAATCGGGCGAGCGCATCGGAGAGCCCGGCGACCAGCAGACCTACTATCACTTTCCGGGCACCGGGCAGATGTACTCGTCGGCACGCGACCTTGCCGTCTTTGTCGCCGCCAATCTCGGCGAGCTCCGCATTGATCCCGCGCTGGCAAAGGGCATGCGGCGCGCCCAGCAGGACCTTTTCGCCATCAGCCCGAAAAACGGCCAAGGCCTCGCCTGGGAGATCAACTACAACAGCAATCCGCCGATCGTCGA
Organism: Pseudolabrys sp.; assembly: GCA_035701545.1. Lineage (GTDB taxonomy): Bacteria > Pseudomonadota > Alphaproteobacteria > Rhizobiales > Xanthobacteraceae > Pseudolabrys. Next base: position 58,508 of record DASSRW010000077.1, on the reverse strand, counting down.
AAAGAACGGCGGCCTGAACAACTCATCGACCTATCTCGGCCTCATCCCCGAGCGCAAGCTCGGCCTGGTGATCCTCACCAACCGCGGCAATCAGAATGTCGCCGAAGCCGGCCGCCTCATTCTGAATGCGCTCTCTGCGCACGAGTGAGATCGAGGCCAGATGTCGATCTTCGGAAACGGCGAAACGGCAGAGCCGAAAGGCTGAGTTCGCGACGTGAGAGGATCCGTTGCAATGCAGTTCGCAAACAAAGCGGGTGTTGTCGGCGCGATCTCCCCGCGCTTCCAGGGCGTCGCGTCGGCAAGCGCGCCCTGGTCGCACTCGGCATCGTGCTGATTGGCGGCTCCGCAATCATCCTGGTCCTCGCGCTGACGTGACCAGCGCGATCGTGACCGTGTTGACCGTGCTCGTGATAACCGACCTGACGACCGGCAACGGGCGTTTCAATTTCGCCCGCGGCGCGGTCCGCGCAATGTCCGGCCTGGCAGCATCGGTCAGCACGCTTACGACGGGTTTGTCTATCAAGAGTTTGGCCGGCTGGTCGGATTCTTTCTGATCGCCGCGATTGCAGCCGCCGCGACGCTGCTGCTTTGGATATTTCAGCTGGAGACAAAGCCGGCGCAGTACCTGGACTGAACGGCCCGGCGCTGAAATCGCGTCGCCTGACCGGAACGGGATGCCGGCTTGTTCGCGTTGCGACGTTGCGCGCCCGGAAATGCGTTTACGGATCGGAACCCCGAATTAGCCAATTAGTTCTTAATTCGAACTGTTCGGGGGCGCCGGTATCCTGCTGCCTCTCCCGAACAGCAAGACCCAATGCTGCCGCCGATCCACCGGGAGTCACACGTTTTTTTCGTATCTGCGGAGACTTTGGGGACGCGCCTATGAGCACTCGTATGTCCGAACTCGCTCCCTCGCGCTGCCAGCGTCGCGGCCAGCTTCTCGCGCTGGCGACGACGTTCGCGCTTGCCGTGACACTTTGCCCCCTCCAGCCCGGCTTCGCGCAAATTCAAGAGCAGGCTGACAAGACCGCGTCTGCGCGTTCCGAATACCACCTCGGTCCGTTTGATCAGATTCGCCTCAAGATCGTGGCGTGGCGACCGTCCCAGGCCGAGGTGTTCGAATGGCAATCCGTCAACGGCGACTATACGATCGATGCCGCCGGGAAAATATCCCTGCCGCTCGTCGGCGAGGTCCAGGCCGCCGATGCCACCACGGGCGAACTGGCCCGACTGATTTCCGAGCGGCTGCAGGAGCGGATCAACATCGCTCAAAGGCCGGATGCTTCGGTCGAGATCATCAAATTCCGGCCCTTCTATATCGTGGGCGATGTGGCGACCTCCGGCGAATATTCGTTTCGGCCCGGGATGACCGTCATTCAAGCGATGGCGATAGCCGGCGGGCTGCCGCGTAGTCATGCAATCGATGTCCATCAAATCGAGCGCGAGATTGTCGGCTGGACCGGCGAATTGAACGAGCTTGCCGGCGAGCGAACGGCCCTGCTGGCACGAGCGGCCCGGCTGGACGCCGAGCTGAACGGCCAAGACGACATCAAATTTCCATCGTCTTTGGCCGAGCACGGGGACAAGCAGGCGACCTCAGCGATGGCGCAGGAGCGCTTGTTGTTTAAAGCGCGCAAGCATGCGCTGGAAATCAGCGCGCAATCGTTTCAGCAAGTGAAGAATTATTTGACGGGTGAGGTCAATTCAATCAAGGCGCAAATCCAGCAGCAGGACAAGCTGCTCGCGCTGGCGCAACAGGACAAGCAGGAAGTCGACAAGAAGCAGAAAAGCGGGCTCGTCACCGAGCAGCGCTATTTGACCGCACAACGGGAAGCGGCGACCACGGAAGGCGAATCGCTCCGCCTGAAAAGCCGGCTCAAGGGGACGATCGAAGAGCTGAGCAAGGCCGACACGTCGCTCATGGAGCTTCGATCGAAGTTCAGGGAAAGCGTCGTCGGCGACCTGAATTCGACGCGCGCAAGGCTCGAGCAGATCGGAGTCAAAATGGCCACCGACCGGAGCCTGGTCGCCGAATCCGACAAGATTGCACCGATTTGGGTGAGCGCGCAGCTGAGCTTTTCGATCATCCGGCGCGCCGGAAAGAACTTCGCGGAATTTCCCGCAACGGAAACGACGCTCGTGCAGCCCGGCGACACGATCAAGGTCAAATGCTGCGGCAGCCAGCCGGCCGAAGCAACCTCCGAGGCCTCCTTGCAGGCGCAGCCGCTTCAACCCCGAGACGCGCAATCCAGATAGACGCGACCATTTCAGTAGAAGTTGCTTATTATGCTTTTACGCAATCCAGACGTATCTTGCGAAGAGGTGGTTCATCAGCCGCATCCGCAATCGACTGCTCCGCGAACGGTCCGAATACTCGGCGTTGGCGTGGCCGCACTCAACATGGACCAGGTGATCGATACCGTCGCCCGGTGGATCGAAGCAAAAGCGAGCCGTTACATCTGCGCTGCCGACGTCCACAGCATCATGCGCGCGCGCGACGATCCGTTGCACAGGAAGGCGCTGCGCCATGCAGCGATGATCCTTCCCGACGGCATGCCGGTCGTCTGGCTGTCGAGGCTGCGTGGAGAAAGGCAGATTGAACGCGTCTGCGGCCCTGACCTGATGCTCCGCCTGCTGGAGCATTCGGCAAAGATGGGGTGGCGTCACTACTTCTACGGCGGATCCCAGGGAGTGGCGGATGAGCTCGCACGAAGGGCCAGGGCGTTGTATCCCGGCCTGCTCATCGTGGGCGTCGATTGCCCGCCTTTTCGTGAACTGTCCGAGCAGGAAGCGACCGCAGCAGTCGATCGGATCAACGAGACAGCACCGGATATTTTGTGGGTTGGTCTCGGTTGCCCCAAACAAGAAATCTGGATGCTGCAGAATATCGGGAAGCTCAACAATCTCATCGCAATCGGTGTCGGGGCGGCCTTTGATTTCCATAGCGGGCGCCTGAAGCGCGCGCCGGCATGGATGCGGTCAAACGGACTGGAGTGGCTGTATCGCCTGCTTTCCGAGCCGCGCAGGCTTTGGTGGCGCTACCTCTATTTGGCCCCACGCTTCGTTTTTCTCAGCCTGCTGGATCTGCGCCTGCCGCGGTCGCTCGGCCGGCAGCCGTAACCGGCGTTTGGTCATGACCGTTGCGATAGACCTCAGGTCGTCGGCTGTACCTCTGAACAGGCTGCTCTACGCGTTTTACCTGACAGGCTTTCTGTTCGTCGGCGGCGGCTTCGTGTTGGTGACATCAGGCGCGGATCTTAGACTCGCATCGGAGCCCGGCGCCGGCTCCGCCCTCTCGCAAACCATTCTCGCCTTTTTCTACTGCTCCGGAAGCCTGCTTCTGCTTGGCAACAGGAACATGACGCCCGTCCTGACGCGCGCCTGGCCGATTCTCCTGTTGCCGTTGCTTGCCATGCTGTCGACCGTCTGGTCGCCCGACCCCTTGCTCTCGCTGCGCCGGGCCGGCGCTTTTGCCGGAACGACAGTGTTCGGTTTGTCGCTCGGCGCCGCGTACGCCAGACGCGACCTGATCGCGCTGATTGGGCGCGGCCTGAGTCTGGCCTGCGTGCTCAGTTGCGCGATGGTTGTCGTTTATCCGTTGTATGGCGTGCATCAGCCGGGCGATGCAATCCAGGCCATCCATGCGGGCGCCTGGCGAGGGATTTTTGGCCACCGCAACACGCTCGGCCTGTGGGCAGGGGTCGCGTTCGCGGTTGTCCTGGTCTTTGGCCGCGACTGTTTCAGCCATTTGACGACGCGCGGCGTTGCACTGCTTGCGGCTGTTGCATGCCTCGTGGGGGCGCGTTCGAGCACCGGATTTGTCATCGCAGCGGTAATGACGGCGCTCAGCCTGGTGCTTCTCGCGTTTTGCCGGCAGTCTCCCGCCCACAAGGGAATTTTTGCGCTGATTGTCGCCCTTGCGGCCGTCGTGCTGCTGCTGCTGCGGGACGAGATTGCGGCTTGGGCTTTGCACCTTCTCGACCGAGACAGCGACCTGACGGGACGAACGCTTCTGTGGTATTTCATCCTCCAGATCGTTGAAAAAACGCCGTCGCTGTTCGGCAGCGGTTACTTTACGGGCTTCTTCACGCTCGACAGCGAAGTGTCGGCGCTGCTGCAGACGAGCTTCGGAAGCGCCCACAACGGCTATCTCGAGACGTTCATCTATCTCGGCTACGCCGGCCTGGCGGTTTGCGTTGCAGTGGTTGCATGGCTGATCTTTTGCGCGGCCCGCCACATGCTCACGATGCACGTACATGAACCGCGTCCCGCCGTTTTTCCGCTAGCCGTGATATCGATCATCGTCATTCACAACTTCGTCGAAACGACAATCATTCTGCCGAACAACTTGAACGCGCTTCTCGCTGCGGCGCTCGCTGGAATGCTCGTGCTTGCAAAGCAGCCGAGCCAGACAACACCCTTCAGTTAGTCGCCTGACGCCAGATTTCGGCCAGCTGCCCGATATAACGATCGAATTCGAAGCGCTCCCGATACATCCGCCGCGCGCCCTCTCCCAACAAGCTGCGCAGACCGGGCTCCTTCACGAGCCGCTCGATCGCGCTCGCCAGCGCGGCGTCGTCTCCCGGCTGCACCAGGAGCCCGGTGTCGCCATCCACGATCACTTCGGGTATCGCGCCGACCGGAGTCGCAATCACCGCCAGACCGCACGCGAACGCCTCGACAATCACCATGGGCAGATTTTCCGCATAAGACGGCAGAACGAGTATGTCCGTTCTTGCCAGCAACTTTTCGCGGGCTGCAACGTCGAGCCAGCCGGGAATTTCGACGCGCGCGGCAATGCCGAGTTGTTGCGCCTGCGCTTTGGCCTCCGCGATCTCGCCGTCGCCCGCAATCGTCGCCGACCAATCCGGCAGATTCGCCAGGCGGCTCAGTGCCCTGATCAGATCGGGTACGCCCTTCCTCGTACCCAGCTTTCCCAGAAAGGTGATCTGTACCTTGCCTTGCTCACGCTTGCTGCGGCAAACCTGCGGGGTGAGCGCGGTCGCATTGGGAAGCACGACAATCCGGGCGGCAAGATCCGGTAAACGCTCGAGGATCACCTCGGCCCAGTACTTGCCCAGTACAACAATGCGCGCGCTACCCTCGTGCAGCCGCTCCAGCTCCACCTGGAGAAGCGGGTTCGTGCTCGCCCAGAATTCCCGAAACTGGATGCCATGCAAGTGCACCACGTAAGGGATTCGGAGCGCCCTCGCGAATTTGCCGAGCACCGCCTTGCGATAGCTGCTGCCGCCGTTCGAAAGATGGATATGCAGCAAATCGACGTCGCCTCTCCACGCCGCCATGCAGAATCGCAGCAGCGCAGATGCGAACACGCCTTGGGCCGAGAGCAATCCTCGCTTCCCGCGGGTCACCAGCCGAACGCATTGAAAACCCAGCTGAGGACGGCGGCCGACGGCATCAAAGATCGCATCATTCAGCCGGTCGATGCCTCCCATTCCATCTTTGCCATAGGGGGTTGCCACCCAAATACGCTTCGGCCGGGGCACGAATTGGCCTCTCAGGTCTTTTCCGGCAAGGGGTAATCCGGAGGGCGATGCGAAAAGACGTCGCGAAGCAGCGCGAAGCAGGCGCCGATGAAGGCGCCGACGGCCAGCGCCAGAGCAAGAACGATCAGCGTCTTCGGCGAGCTCTTGTGATCGGGCGCAACGGCCTTTGAGACTACCTGCACATTGGAAACCGGATAGGATTCCCGCTGCACGGCCTCGGTGAAGGCGCTGAAGAAATTCTGATACACTTTCCGATAGGTGTCCGCCGTCAGCTCAAGCTCGTCGAGCGTCGTCTGGCCGCCGCCTGGTGATGCGGTTGTTTTGTCGATGCCATCCGTGACGGGCTTCGGAGGGTCCGACGGCTTCACAATGCGGTAATCCTGCGCTGCCTTGAATCGCTGCGCCCGGATGTTTGCAGCATTCATCTGGACCCTGAGCTGGGCAAGCCGGTCTTCCAGCCACTGACTGGCGACGCGCGCCGCATCGGCGCGGAAGTCGATCAGCGTCTGCAAATAAGCGTCGGTTGTCGCATTTGCGATCCTCGCCGCCTTTGCGGCATCGCGTGAAGAAAACGCCACCTCGACTGCGTACGAAATACCGATCCGGCGGACGCGCAAGTGGTCCGCAAATCGCTTCACCGCCGTCTGCATCGGGTCCTTTCCGTCTCCGCGCGCGACCAGCGGAGAAAGAAAGTCGAGGCTGTCCGGAAGCTTTCCGTCCTTCACCAGGCCGAGCTCGCTCAATCCTCGTTCGGCCCAGCCGGATTGCTCCTGAAATTCAGGGTCGTGCAACAGGTTCAGTTTTTCGATCACCGCCGTCGCGACGCGTTCGGACTGCAGAAGCACCATATGACTTTCCAGTTGCGAGCTGTCGAGGACGTGACTCGAGTCGCTGGCGTTCTCCTGCAAAAATTGCGGCAGCTTCGGCTCGATCAACAACTGCGCTTTGGCCGTGAACATCGCGGGCGCAAGCGAGAGATAGGAAATACCAATCGCCAGCCCGATGATCGCAAAAACCGAGATGAGCTTCGCATTGCGCCGGCAAAAGACGAATGAGGCGCTCTGCCAGATGAGGCCGCTCGCGTCCGAGAAGCTCACATTCTCGCGTTGCGTGCCGTTGGCGTCCAGCTTGCCCGGCAGGGCTCTAAGCCTGTTCTTGCCCATGCTCTTCTCCGCTACAAGCACCGCCAATTTGAGCGCCGCAACAAGGCGCAAGAATGACCCTGCCCTTGTGCCTCACCGGACGGTGCTCCCCCGAGCGCCGCTTCCCAAGGCATCATCCCGGCTTTCTTCCTCATCGCCATATTCGAACGCGCCAAGATCGATCGATCCGCCCCTGACCCGGGCATGTCCCGCGACATCCGTCTCGGAAGCGCCATAGGAAATGGTCCCGGCATCCACCGCCGGCGAGCCGGCGCGAAGCCGCAGGTCTGCCGCCTCTTGCACGTTGCCGCCGACGAACAGCGGATCGACGCCGAGAAGATTGTCGCCGAACTTGCCTGAGGAGAGAACGCCGTGAGGCTTGCCGAGATCAACGGAGGCATCGCCCGGCCGACCATTGAAAGTCAGATTGCTGTGCCAGGCGACATTGCTGCTCCGCCGCTCCTCCGTCGAAGCCTCGTTGATTGCCACGTTGTTCCGGTTCACCGCCGGATCGGCCACGCCGATATTGTTCGCCCATATCGTGTTGCTGGAGGCGACATTGCTGAGTTCTCCGCGCCAGGTGCCCGGATTAAGCTTGTCGCGGTTGTTGTGATAGCTGGTGTTGTTCAGAACCGTGACGTTGTCGCTCAGATACACATGCACGCCCCTGCCGCCATTGCGAAACGACACGTTGTTCTCGACCAGCGTCTCGAAAGGGTATGCCCCTGCCGGATAGTGACTTTGCGAGTTGGCCAGATCGTCGATGATGATGCCGTTGCCGTCCGAATGCGGCGGCTCGGGACTGCCGGGCAGATCAACGATCATGTTGTCGAAGCAGATGTTCCGGCGGACGAAATTGCGGAACGCGTCCGTTGCGCCAGCCACCGCGCGCGCGGCATAAATTGAAATGCCGCTGCCCTGATAGCGGTTCGTTGCGCAATTGCGGCAGCAGACGTTTCCGTCGATCGTGTAAAAATCTCCATACGCCACTCCTATTCCGCTGCCGGCATTGTCATGCGAAACGTTGTTGACGATCTTGATGTGGTGAGGCCCGTTATTGGCGGGGTTTCCCTCGAGAAAGGTCGCCTCGATGCCGTGGCCGCTTCCGCCGGCTTGCACGTCGAAGCCCTCAAGCGCCACGTAGTTGCTGACGATATTGACTGCGCTGTAGGTGTTCTTCGGAGAGCGAATCCTGGCGGCGTGCGGCACTTGCGATTGCAGCGTCAGATACCCGCTCTCATCGCCACCCCTCGCAATCACGACCTGCTCAGCGTAAACGCCGGGCATCACGACCAACGTGTCATTCGCATGCAGGTCGGAAATCGTCCTCAAGGCGCCGCTGATCGTTCGGAACGGTGACGTCTCCGAGCCGCGGTTCGTGTCGCTGCCGGTCGGCGCCACATAAAATCTGCGGCCGGCGGCGCGCTGTGGCAGCACTCCCGCTTGGGCAAATACGCGGCCGCCGAGCAGGGAGAGCCCGCCGCACAGCAGCGAGCGGCGGCTCAGCGCGTCAAACCGTGTGGTCTTCAAAGCTGTCCTCCTGCAAGGCGCCCCCGCCGCTTCCGCCGCTCACCTCCGGAGACCAGCGGCTTGTCTTCCGGAAACGCCGTTCCGGCGAAGGCCGGTCTGCCGCCCTCGTTGGCCTTCCGTATGTCCGCCATCACGCGCGCACCGAAGCTTTCGTCGGACAGCGATCCCGCGCCGCCTTCGGGCGCGAGCGTGAGCTCGCCGAGAAAGACTGCGCCGCGAACGGAATAGAGGTCGACTCGCACAAAGGAAAAGAACCTGGAGAGCTTTGCTGCCGCGTCGACCATCTGCTCAAAGTTGGCGGGCCGGCCCAACGGCCGGGTCGGCGTGTCGTGCATGTAGCGCACGTCCATCCGCTCGAAAGCAGGGGTCACAAGAGCCCGCTGGTGGTGGGCGAAACGGTCGACGTCGATCTGGCCAAACAATACCTTTCCGCGGGCGCAGAAAAACTTGTAGTCGACAGGCGGCTGCTCGTCCTCGGAAAGGTCCTCTTCAAGAAGGATTTTGCGTTCCAGTCCTGCATACAGATTTTCGCGTGACCGCCGATAATACGACTCCGAGGCTGCCACACAGAAACGATGTATCTCCTCGCGCAACGGAGTCTTGCGGAGGAAAAGGACCATTCCCGATCCGTGGGTGGGTTTCGCAACGAGATCGGTCCCGGCACGGGCGAGCAGGACGGATTCGGCGGCCTCGAACCCCGCTTCACGGTCGAAACGAATGACATCGACTGTCCGCGCCGTTCTTACATCGGGACAGACGCCCTGCGCGAAAAACTTGACGTACTCCTTGTCGATGCAAAATCGCTCGAGATTGTTCCAGTCTGCCTTGACCAACCGGCCGAAGATCAGATCGTTGAAGGTGGCGCCGGTCCGGGCCGGATTGCGTGGAATGCGATTGTGTGCGCGAACAAAGCGCGCCAGCAGCAGAAGGCGATCGACGGACGGCGCATAGGGCAGTGTCTTGTACAAAAAGGAAAACACGTCGCTCCGGAGCGACGTTCGCGACGGTGAATCGGGCGCTTTGCTTCCTGATGTCATCGTCCCTATCCCTCCGGCCACAGTCCCGGTCATCGGATTTTGTTTTCAGCGCCAGCGCCCTTCAATTCGGCAACAAGCACGGCCTGAAAGAACTTTCGCTGCGACAGCGCCAGCAACACTGCCGCAACCAGAAACGCCGTCGAGCCGGCGACCGCGACTTTCAGCAGCAATGACGGGCTGTGAAGCTGGCCGGTGATGCTTCGGGCCAACGCAAACGCCATCATCGCCAAAGCGAGATCGCGTCCGAGCGCGGCAAGCCCGCGCTCGACCGGCAGAGAAAATTTGCGCGCGGCCACGAAATAGATCAGCGAGTAGCCGGGCAGGATCGAGAGCGCGTATACCGCGCTTATCGCCAGTGGGGAGTAATGGCCAAACAGGACAAGGCCGGCGCACGCGGTCGCCGCGTTGGCAAGCGTCGCAGCCAGCGAGACGGCCGAGATGCCGATCACGCGCAGCGCGGTGCTCGGCAGGATCTGCCGCAGAAAGAGAAACGACCCGACCAAAGGGCCCAAGGCCAGCTGTCCCGCCGGACCCCAGCCTGGCCCCAGCAGCAACTGCAAAAGCGGCTCGGCCGCGGCGGCCAGCGCCACCAGCAAGGGAATCGCCACCAATCCGGACAGCGCCTGTCCCTTCACCAGCGCGTCTCTCAACCGCTCGCGCGCGGCCTGATGCAGCGCAAGACTTGCCAACGCCACCTGGTAGGCCGCCTGCATGATGCCGCCGAACAGGCCGTCCGCAAGCCGCATGGCGACGCTCCAGTGCCCGGCCGCGCCGAGCCCGTGCCAGCGGCCCATCGTGAAGAGAAAGAACCAGTTGGTCGCGTAGATCATCAACTGGCTTGCAATGATCGGCGAGCAAAAACTGAGCATGGGTGCGAGCCGTTCCCATGAGAAACGCAGGCGCGGCCAGCGCGGCGCCAGCGCGTACATCGCGATCGCCATGTACATGCTCGCGCAGGTGTACTGGATGACGAGGCTCCAGACGCCGGCGCCTTCCAGTGCCGCTCCGACCCCGAGCACCACACCCACGCTCCTCCCGATAATCTGGTGGATCGCGACGGTGTTGAAATCCAGCGCCCGCCGCCGCTCCGCGATCATCGTCATTGGCAAGGCCGAGAAGACGAGAATCGGCGTGAACGCCCAGACGAGAATCGTGATGGCGTCGTGCTTGACGAAATAGGCAACGACCGGCGCCGCCGACGCCACAATCAGACCGATAGCGATCGCCGCGACAACGGACGCCGTGAATCCGACGTCGACGTCGTCGCGAACGAGATGTTCGCTGCGGACCAAAGCATCGTGGACCAGGCTGTTGACGCCGACCTGAGCGATCAGCACGACGCCCAGGGCAATCGATCCAAGCCCGAACGCTTCCGCTCCGATAATTCGAGCGATGACCAGCACGGCGACCGCACCGGAGAGTATTCCGCTGATCGCTTCGATGAACGGCCAGATCAAGGATTTCAGGGTACTTTGCAGCGACATCTGATTGGGCGCTCATTGCGAGCTGGAGGAATGTTTCGAGCCGCCTTCGTCCTATCGAACGATTGGCCGAAATCGGGATTTTCCCGGTCTTCCCGGACCACGCGGCAAGCGCAGGCTCAGCCAGATTTCCTTTGCGCGCACGCACGCAGTCCTGAATGAGGGAAAAGCGAAGCTTGCCGCGTAGTAACCGGCCCGCCACGGCGATATTGCGCCGCGCACGCAAGCAACCACGATCATGCGGAACAAGTCGAACGAGCGCCGCGCGCCCATGCGCGAAGCAAAGGCGGCGCGCGCAGCCAGATACGGCGCCTCGCCGAGCTGCTGACGCGATTGCTGCAGCCACTCAAATCGTTTTTCAGAGTATTCGGGCGAGCGGCGCGCGCGTCCCTGCTCGTCATTGTATATCGTCAGAACCTCTGGAAGCATTTCGAATCTGGCGCCGACGTTCTCCAGCCGGAGCGCAAATGACCAGTCGTCATGACCCCGCGCACCATCGGCGAACCGCGCCGACCTCGCGAGACCGGTAGGCAGAAATATCATGCTGGACTGTATGACGCCGCCGCATTGGAATAAGTAGCGGCCGACCGAATCGTTGCGCCGCGCCAGCCGGCGCGGCGTAACGTAGGTGCGAGCGCCAACGACGAGCTGCCGTGTGAGACTTACGAGCCGACCGCCGTCCGAAGCGCGGTTCAGGTGATCGAACTGCCGGCGCAGCTTTTCCGGGTGCCAGCTATCATCGCTATCGAGGAACGCGACATAGCGTCCTTCGGCTGCCTCAAGCCCGACGTTTCTTGCCGAAGCGGCGCCCAGGTTGCGGCTGAGGCGAATCATCCGAAGCGGAAAAGCCGTTCGGACCTTCTCGACAATCGGACCCAGATCATCTTCCGAGCCGTCGTCGACGACAATAAGCTCAAACTCCCGGAAGGTTTGCTGCGCGAGCGTTTGCAGGATCGCCGGCAACAAGGATGCGCGATTGTGGAAAGGAGTGACAATGCTGACGGCAGGCGCAACGGAGAAGCCGGAGGCGGTGCTGACATTCGATACTTCTGCCGATGTTATGGGCACGATTGATCCACAGTGATCGCGCCGCGGAGTTTCGCGAACGGCCGCCCGGTGCAAGGAATCGACGAGCAATTACCCTCGCCGACCAACGTCCGAGGCAATGGCGAGTTCCACGACCGGGAAATATTTGCCGCGGGCTTGGTACCGTACCGCCATACTGCCGCAACGACTCCGGCGTGAAGCCACGGCCGGCCAACCGCGGCGCGTATCCTCGAAAGCTCTCAAAAAAGACCGCGGCAAGCCCCCCACGGAACCAACGCGCCACCACCGGCTTATGAGAACTGAATGTCGCCGGGGGCTGCTGATTTTTTGCCCATTGCGGCCGCGGGGTCTCAATGAACCGAAAAGTTGCGTTGGTAACCGGCGTTACGGGGCAAGACGGCGCGTATTTGGCCGAGCTCCTGCTGACAAAGGGCTACGTTGTTCACGGCCTTCGCCGGCGTTCGTCATCCTTCAATTCAGCGCGTATCGAGCACCTTTATCAGGATCCTCACGAGGGAAACCTGCGATTTCTGACGCACTACGGCGACCTGACCGACTCGACAAACCTGATCCGCATCCTGCAACAGACGCAGCCTGACGAAATCTACAATCTTGCCGCACAAAGCCATGTGAAGGTGTCGTTCGAGACGCCGGAATACACGGCCAATGCCGACGGCATAGGACCGCTCCGCTTGCTCGAGGCGATCCGAATCCTGGGCATGGAAAAGAAAACGCGCTTCTACCAGGCATCGACGTCGGAGCTGTACGGCCTCGTGCAGGAAACGCCGCAGCGCGAGGCCACGCCGTTTTATCCTCGCAGTCCCTACGCCGCCGCCAAGCTATATGCGTACTGGATTACCGTGAACTACCGCGAGGCTTACGGAATTCACGCGTCGAACGGCATCCTCTTCAATCACGAGAGCCCGATCCGCGGCGAGACCTTCGTGACGCGCAAGATCACGCGGGCCGTTGCGGCGATTGAGCTGGGGCTTCAGAGCAAGCTCTATCTCGGCAACCTGAACGCGCGGCGCGACTGGGGGCATGCGCGCGACTATGTCGAAGGCATGTGGCGGATCGTGCAGCAGGACGAGCCCGACGACTACGTGCTATCCACCGGCGAATGTCACTCGGTGCGGGAGTTTGTCGAGCTTGCCTTCGAAGAGGTCAACCGCTCAATTTCCTGGCAGGGCCAAGGAGTCGATGAAAAAGGCATCGATGCAAGGACGGGGGAAATTCTTGTCGAGGTGGATCCGCGGTACTTTCGGCCGAATGAGGTTGACTTGCTGGTCGGCGATTCCGGAAAGGCGCGTCAGCGCTTGGGCTGGCATCACACAACAAGCTTTGCGGAGCTCGTGCGTGAGATGCTGCAATCCGATCTCGACGCGCTGAAGCGCGACGCCTACATCGGCCATCTACGCGAGGCTGCGGAATGAGCGGCACCTTCTACTCTCTGGCGGGAAAGCGCGTCTTTGTCGCCGGCCACCGCGGCATGGTCGGATCGGCGCTCGTGCGCCGGCTCGCCTCGGAGCACTGCGAGATTGTCACAGCCGATCGCATGCACGTCGATCTGACGCAGCAACAACAAACCCAAAGCTGGATGGCTCAAACCCGTCCTCAGGTCGTGTTTATTGCAGCGGCCAAGGTCGGCGGTATCGCAGCGAATACGACGTATCCGGTCGATTTCCTCTACGACAATCTGATGATTGAGGCCAATCTGATCGCCGCCGCTCACCGCGTCGGGGCAGAAAGATTGGTGTTTCTTGGCTCTTCCTGCGTCTATCCAAAATTGGCGCCGCAACCCATTGCCGAGGACGCGCTTCTTGCAGGTCCGCTCGAACAGACCAATGAGTGGTACGCGATAGCGAAGATCGCCGGCATCAAGCTGGTCCAGGCCTACCGCAAGCAATATGGCGACGCCTTCATGTCCGTGATGCCGACCAACCTCTACGGCCCCGGGGACAATTTCGACCTTCACTCGAGCCACGTGCTGCCGGCTCTCATCCGCAAGGCGCATGATGCAAAGCTCCGGAACGCCGACAAGCTCGTCATCTGGGGAAGCGGAACCCCGCGACGGGAATTTCTCCACGTCGACGATTGTGCGGACGCGATCGTGCACCTCGCCAAAGCCTATTCGGGGGATCAGCCGGTCAATATCGGCGCAGGCCAGGACATAACGATCCTGGATCTTGCGAAACTTGTCTGCGACGTCGTGGGCTTCAAGGGCGCCATCGAGCGCGATCCGACGCGACCGGACGGAACGCCGCGCAAATTGCTGAACTCCGAGGTTCTGCGCTCGCTCGGGTGGCAGCCGCGCCGCCGTCTCAGGGAAGGCATCGCGGACGTCTACGCATGGTTCGTCAACAACATCGAGCTCGAACGCGCCCGCCGGCAAAACGAGCCGCCCGCACAAGGCCTACAGGATAAACAAGCCGTCGCGTGACGGGACGGCGTTTTAGAGACCACATCGCGCGTGAATTCGTCATGCTGCAGCGATTGTCCGAGTTTTGCTACGGCAGCCGAGTTCTGCGGAGCCTTGGCCAGTTGATGCGCCAGGCAGAGGCCTGCACGCGGAGCGGCTCGTAATGTGCGGAATCGCGGGCGTCTTCGACATGCGAGGCGCATACGACGAGACGCTTGCCGCGTCGGCAGCCGCGATGACCAGAAGCTTGGCGCACCGGGGGCCTGACGGGGAAGACGTGTGGACGAATCCGGCGGCCGGCGTCGCGCTGGGTCATCGGCGCCTCGCAATCATCGATCTGTCGCCTGCCGGCCGTCAGCCAATGGCTTCGGCAAACGGCCGGTTTGTGATCACCTACAACGGCGAGGTGTACAACGCGACGGAGCTGGGGCTGTCGCTGAAGGCAAAGGGCGTCAAATTCCGCGGTCATTCCGATACCGAAGTCATCGTCGAAGGATGCGTAGCCTGGGGCATCGAACGCTGTGTCGAGGCCTTGAATGGCATGTTTGCATTCGCCCTGTGGGATGAAGAACGACGTGCCCTCACGCTGGTCCGCGATCGAGCGGGAATAAAGCCGCTCTACTGGGCGCGTTTCGGGTCCGTTTTCCTTTTCGGGTCCGAACTGAAAGCGATCCGCAGCCATCCGAGCTTTGACGGCACTCTCGACCGCGACGCGATCGCGGGGTTTATGAGGTATGGATACATCGCGGCGCCGCGCAGCGTTTACCGGAATGTTTACAAGCTCGAACCGGGTCACATCATCACGATCGATGCCGGCGGGGGCGTGACGGACCGCTGCTATTGGGACATTCGAGAAATCGCCGCGCAACCGAAACGGGCGGTCAAATCTGCTGTTACCGACGAGCTCGAGGAATTGCTCGGCGATGCGGTGCGCCGCTGCATGATTTCCGACGTGCCGCTCGGAGCATTTCTTTCAGGCGGAATCGATTCGTCGACCGTCGTCGCTCTTATGCAGGCGAACAGCCCGCGGCCGATTCGAACGTTCACGATCGGTTTCGCCAACAATGACTTCAACGAAGCTGTCCACGCCAAGCAGGTCGCCGCGCATCTCGGCACCTCGCATACCGAGCTCTATGTTGACGATGGCGATCTGCTGAAGATCGTTCCAAGGCTCAGCTATTATTTCGACGAGCCCTTTGCCGATCCCTCGCAGATACCGACATACCTTCTGGCCGGGCTCACGCGGGAGCACGTCACTGTCGCCCTTTCGGGCGATGGGGGTGATGAGCTGTTTGCCGGCTATTCGCGATATTTCCAGGCCAAACGATTGTGGAGAATGTTCAGCCGCATTCCGCGGCCGGTCAGGCCGCGATTGGCCGCCCTGCTCGATCATGCCTCGAAATTGACGGAACACTCCGACATGGCCCGCTCCTTGCTGCCGTTAAGCTCGCCCGGGGCGCAGGACAAATGGCACAAGCTTTCGAACTTCCTGCATGAGGGAGACGGCCTCGCGCTCTATCGGCAGCTCCAAAGCCATTGGCCGCGACCCGAAAAACTCGTGCTCGGCACAAGTGAGCCGTACGGCTTGCATTGGGATCCGGCGGGCAGCCACGATGTTCCGGATTTCGTGGACCGGCTCCGCCTGATCGATTTTCTGACCTATCTCCCCGACCACGTACTGACCAAGGTGGATCGCGCCACAATGTCGGCCGGACTTGAGGCGCGCGTGCCGTTGCTCGACCACAGGGTCATTTCGTTCGCGTGGTCGCTCCCCGCTGCAAAGCATGCGCACGCCGGCAAAGGCAAATTGCTGCTGCGAGACGTTCTCGCGCGTCACGTCCCGCGCAAGCTGTTCGAGCGTCCGAAATGGGGTTTCGTCCCCCCGCTCGCCGCCTGGCTGCGGGGACCGCTCAGGCGTTGGGCGGACGATCTGCTCGACGAGAACTCCATCCGCTCGCAAGGCATTCTGCAGCCCGAACTTGTCCGCGCGCGTTGGCGCGATCATCTGGCAAGAACGCCAGGGCGAGAGGAATGGTGCTCACCGCTGTGGAATGTGCTCACGCTTCAGGCGTGGCTCGCTGGACAGAAAACTGCAGCCCGAGAGCCGGTCATGCACCAGCGAGCAGTGGCTCTGTAGCCTCCGGCCGCCTGGCGCCGGCAGAAAGCGGTGTCTCCGGCTTTCGGACAACAAATGTCCGATCGACGAACCGATCGTGAATTTTTCCGCCGCTCGCGATGCTGACGAGTCTTGCGGCGGCGGACAGGACCTGCCGAAGGACCCCTCTCCCGCGCGATCTGTATGTGCCGACGCCCAGCTCGTCGGCAATTTCCAGGCCTCGGATGTTGCAATACGCGTGGAAGCCGGAGGGCGAGATCACATCATCGTAAAAAGCGGGATAGGGCGCAAAACCCGGTTTTCCCGCATCCTTGATGCCCCAAGCGTGGCGATAGTAGGCGATGGCGCACCAGCGCGGCAGCGACCTGGCGAGAAACGTCTGGACGCCGGTGACATCAGGCACCCGGACAATCAGCAAGCCGCCCGGCTTGAGCCATTTTGCAAAATTGTCGAGCGCGAGCGCCGCGCCCTGGATGTGCTCGAGCACGAACGAGCAATAGATCACGTCAAAATGGGAGGCAGGCAGGTTAACGGTACGCAGATCTCCGACAATTCCACGATTCAAATCGCGCTTTTGGCTTTGCCGGGATTGCAACGCGTGCGCGTCCAGATCAACTCCGGTGACCTCGTACGAGACCCCGTCCAGTTCAAAGTACCATTCCCGCCCGCAGCCGGCCTCAAGAACCTGCAAAATTGCATCAGGACGCGCCTGCGACCTGATCGCCTGCTCAAGCATCTTCAGCTCTGTCTCGTAATCGAGTATTTTCATCGTCCGCTTTGCGCGATTTGTGCACGTGTCGGGACGCCGTACGGTTGAGCGCCGCGTATCACCTGCCCTGCTTGCTGCCAGAAAATCCCTTTTACGAACGCGGGAACGGCGCGACGGTTCCGAGTGCCTCCGTGACGCGCGGCAGAGGTTCCGGACGCGCATGCCGGCAATGCTCGCGATACAGCGGACGCGCGAAAAAACGGCTGCCCGCTCGGCGACATCCGCGCTGCACGTGCGGGCGCAAGCTGACATGATGCGCCTCGTTTTGGGCCGCCTTTCCACGGCCACGGTGATCAGCGTCGCGCACCGCCCCGAACTCGCGGCCTTTCACCAACGAAAACTGACCATCGGCACGCGGCCAGGAGGCGCCCGAATTGTCGCGGACGAAATGGTACCTCTACAAAGGCGGGCGCCATCTCGAATTGCGAATAGATAGTCCCGCCCATTGACCCAAGGGTCACCGATCACGGAGCGGCCCAGTCGATGATGAAGTCTCGGTGCGCCCCGCGCATCCGGGCATTGATCGGCTCTCGCTGGAGGTTGCACGGCCCCGGGACACAACCGCGGACTTTCAATTTGGCGCGGCCGCCTCAGGAGTCGAGGGGCGCTTGGCGCACGAGATGGGTCAATAGGTACCGTGCTTCAGCCCACTCAGCCCATTGCCAAGTCGGATGGAATACGGGTCTAATATTGCGCCAGCGTGGGAGGACAACAATGACAAAGTGGCTGTATGGCGCACTGCTGACGGTTGCCACGATCTTCGGGGCACAGGCAATCTCGACGGCAACCTTTGCCGCGGACAAGATCATCAAGATCGGCGCACTGTTTCCGATTTCCGGGCCGGGCTCCTATTTCGGTACGCAAGACAAGCAGGGCGTCGAGCTCGCACTCGAGCAGCTCAACAAGACGGGCGTGAACGGCTACAAGTTCGAGGTCAAGTATGAGGACTCGGCATGCAGCCCGTTGCCCGCGACACAGGCGGCCAAACGGCTGATCGACCAGTTCAAGCCCGACGTCGCAATCGGCGAAGAATGCTCGGACGCGACGCTCGCCATCATGCCCGTGATGGCGCAGGCCAAAATTCCGCTGCTCAACGCAGGCTCGTCGTCGATCAAGATCACAGATCCGGGCAATCCCTGGACGTTCCGCATCATGCCGAACGAGGTGATGCAGGGCATCGACATTGCGAACAATGCCTACAAGCGGCTCAATGCACGGACCGCCGTCATCCTTCACGAAAACACCAACGCCGGCATCGGCAATGCCAAAGTGTTCGCGGATACGTTTACGAAGGACGGCGGAAAGATCCTTGCCGATATCGGCTTCGGCCGAGACGTCAACGACTTCACGTCAATTGCGACGCGCGTGGCGGGGCTCGGAAAGATCGATGTAATCCCGACCTACACGCTCGAGGGTCAGGGGCTGAAAATCACGCAAGCGCTCGCACAGGCCGGCGTCGTCAAGGGTGGCGGCGGACACGCCATTCAGCTCGGCACGATCTGGCTGCCGTTCGGCTTCGAGCAAAAGGCCGGCAAGGCGGCGGTGGGATACATCCGCATCGTGCAATTCGATCCCACGGACCAGCGCGAAGTCGTGCGGAAGTTCGTCGATGCTTTCAAAGCCAAGTACAACCAGAGTCCGACGCACCTGAATGCACACGCTTATGACCAGATCATGCTGATCGCCGACGTGGTACGGCGTGGCGGCAAGGATGCCCAGTCGATTCGGGACGGGCTCGCCGCGACGAAGAACTTCGTCGGGGTCACCGGCAGCGTCGAATTCGACAAGCACAACCAGAACACAAAGATGGACACCGTCCACTACATGGAGACGAAGCCTGATCTCTCCTGGACCGCGCTGAAGTGGAACTAGTCCTGCCGGCATGCTGACGGTCGTCCTTCAGCAGGGAATCAACGGCGTCGTTGTGGGAAGCCTCTACGTGCTGGTCGCGTTGGGGCTTACCCTCATCTATGGCGTCCTGGTTCAGATCAACTTCGCGCATGCCGACATCGTCACCGTCGGCGCGTTCGTCGCGTATTTCGTCACGCACTGGCTGAGCGGGAATTATTTTGCCGGCATCGCCGTGGCGCTCGTGGTCGGAGCCGCGCTGGGCTGGATGATGAATGCGGCAATCTTCGCTCCCTTGCGGGACCGCGGGAACGAACTGCTGCCGCTGATCGCAACCATCGGCGTTTCGATCATGCTGCAGAATGCGATGCTGGTGCTGCTTGGGCCGATTCCTTACGCATTCAATACCCCTTACAGCAACCAGGTCATTCGTCTCGGCGGCACGTTCCTGACGGTGCAAAACGCACTGATCATTGTGGTGTCGGCTCTCACGATCGCGCTGCTCTACCTGTTCATGAAGTTCACTTTTCTCGGCAAGGCCTTGCGCGCCGTCTCGCAGGACCGCGAGACGGCCGGCCTCATGGGCATCAACCCGAACTATGTGATCATGCTGACATTCGTGATCGCCTCGGCATTGGCAGGCATGGGCGGAGCGATGCTCGGGCCTGTGCTGGTGCTCACGCCGTTTGCCGGCACGTCGGTCATCGTCAAGGCGTTCGCCATCGTGATTATCGGTGGATTCGGCAATGTCGAAGGCACGATCATTGCCGGCCTCATCGTGGGGCTGATCGAGAGCTATACGACCCAGTTTCTCGACCCGGGCTGGATCGATATCGTCGTCTTCGCGCTGCTTCTGCTGACGCTCGCGGTGCGGCCAACCGGCTTGATTGCCGAGCGACGCGAAGAGAATGTCTAACCCCGCCGCCGCGCAACCAGCAAACCCGGCTACGACGCCGTCGATCGCCTCACGCCGCTTTTGGCTGCTGGTGGCCGCGATCGTGATCGGCCTCTTGCCCGCGATTTTTACCGATTCTTACTGGCGAACCAATCTGATCGTCTGCGCGATCAACGTGCTGCTGGCGATCGGACTGGACTTCGTGCTCGGCTACGCCGGCCAGCTCAATCTGGGTCAGTCGGCGTTCTACGGAATCGGCGCTTACGCCTCGACGCTGCTGATTACCCGGCTCGGCGTGCCGTTCTGGATCGCCTTTGCAGCTGGTGTCCTGCTCGCGGGAATCGCCGGCGTCTTTCTCTCCATGTTCGCGGTCCGCCTGCGCGGGCACTACCTCGCGATCGCCTCGCTCGGCTTTGCGGTCATCACCTATCAGGTTCTGCTCAACTGGATCAGCCTCACGCAAGGGCCCCTTGGCATCTATGGCATCGCGCCGCCGCCGCCGATCGCTATTCCTGGCCTGCCATCGGTCGAATTCAGCAATCTTGCGGATCTCTTCTATCTGGTCGCGGGTTTCGCCTTCCTCACCTACCTGCTGCTCGATCAGCTCGTGCGCTCTCCGGTCGGCGAGACCTTGACCGCGATCCGCGAGGATGAAGTTTCAGCCGCATCGCTCGGCGTGAATTGCCAGCGGTGGAAAGTATTTGCATTTGCGGTGAGCTCGGCTGTCGCCGGTGCCGGCGGCTGCTTTTATGCGAGCTTCGTCGGTACGCTCGTTCCCGACGCATTTTTTATCACCGAGTCGTTCACCATCCTGGCGATGGTAATCGTCGGGGGCATGGGCACGCTCATCGGCCCCGTGGTCGGAGCCATTCTGCTCACGGTTTTGCCGGAGCTGCTGCGTGGCATCGGCGACCTGCGGCTCATTGTCTACGGCGTCTCGGTGACGCTGGTGGTTCTCTTCATGCCGGGCGGCCTGGTGCAGGCCGCGCGAGTGGTCTCGGCTCGCGCGCGAGAGAGCATCAAACCGAGGCGCAAAGCATGAGCGGCGCCGGCGAAATCCTGCTCCGCGCAAAAGGCCTGCACAAAAGCTTCGGCGGCGTGCAGGCGGTGCGCGATATTTCGCTGAACATTCCACGCGGAACGGTGTTCGCCGTCATCGGCCCGAATGGCGCCGGAAAGTCGACATTGCTCAATCTGATGAGCGGCATCTACCAGCCGGACGCAGGCGAACTGACATTTGCCGGCGTCGACGTTGTCGGCATGCCGTCGCACCGGCGCGTGCGTCACGGCCTTGCCCGAACGTTCCAGAAAATCCGGCTGTTCAGACAGCTTTCCGTTCTCGAAAACGTGCTCGCGGGCTTTCATCTGCATCATCAGATTCCACCGTGGCAGTACGTTCTGCATGGACCTGCGTTTCGGCGCGACCGGCAGCGCTGCCGCGACGAAGCCGCAAATTTGCTGACCTTCGTCGGCCTGATTCAGCGCGCGAACGTCACCGCCGGGTCGCTTTCCTATGGTGAACAACGCATGCTTGAAATCGCGCGGGCGCTTGCCACCGCGCCCTGTCTCCTGATGATCGACGAACCGGCGGCCGGGTTGAATGCGGCGGAGGTCGAAGCCTTGCTGGCGCGCATCATCGCCTTGCGCACACGCGGAATAACCGTCGTGATGGTCGAGCACAATATGGATCTCGTCATGCAGATCGCCGACCGCATTCTTGTCATGGACTACGGTCAATATCTGTTCGAGGGAACGCCCACCGACGTTCAAGCGCATCCCGGTGTCATCGCCGCCTATCTGGGAGCCGAAGTGCGATGACCGCGCTGCTTGCTGCTGAAGGGCTCGAACTAGCCTACGGCCAGGTGCCGGCCTGCCGCGATGTGGCGCTCCATGTCGATGAGGGAGAGATCGTCACACTCATTGGCGCCAATGGCGCCGGCAAATCAACGACGCTGCGGGCGATCGCCGGCGCACTGCTTCCTCGCGCAGGCACAATCCGTTTCGCCGGGCGCGACATCACGCGGCTGCCGTCACACGAGCGCAGCAAGATTGGCATCGCCCTCGTGCCGGAAGGCCGTCACGTTTTCCCTTTCCTGACCGTGCGCGAAAACCTGGAGCTCGGCGGCTTCAAATTCCGGAACGACGCCGGCAAGATCAAGTCACTCATCGAACGCATGTTTGCGATGTTCCCGCGCCTGAGCGCGCGGGCGACCCAAAACGCCGGAACCCTGAGCGGCGGCGAGCAACAAATGCTCGTTCTGGGCCGCGCCATGATGTCGGAGCCGCGTCTCTTGTGCCTCGACGAGCCTTCGCTCGGGCTGGCGCCGCTCGTCGTGCAGGATATCTTCCGCACGATCCGCTCGATCAACGAAAGCGGCACCAGCGTGCTCCTGGTGGAGCAGAACGCACGGTATGCGCTGGAAACCGCAAGCCGCGGCTACGTCTTGCAGACCGGCTCGATCATCGCATCCGGAGCATGCAGCATGTTGAAACAGGATGAGCGCGTTCAGCAGGCTTACCTCGGTCGCAGCGCTGCGGTTGCAACGCCATGACGACGCTCACTGGTAAAACCGCCATCGTTACTGGCGCCGGCAACGGCATCGGTGCCGCCATCGCGAGGGCCTTCGCCGCTGCCGGCGCGGCGGTCACCTGTCTCGACCTCGATGCCGCCGCCGCCGAACAGACTGCCCACGCGATCGAGAAGGCCGGCGGCCGGTCGCTTGCGCGACGATGCGACGTAAGCGTCGAAGCTGACACGCGCGCCGCGGCGGATGCCGCGCAAAAGACGTTCGGCAACATTCATGTACTGGTCAACGCGGCCGCGACCGACGATCCGAACGGAACCGTGCTCGAAACCTCGCCCGGCGACTGGAATCGCGTGCTCGCCGTCAACGTGACCGGGGCGTATCTGATGAGCCGCGCTGTCCTGCCCTCGATGGTCGCGGGCGGCGGCGGCAGCATTATTCATATCGCTTCACAACTCGGCCGCGTCGCCGCACCTGCACGCGCCGCCTATTGCACCTCGAAAGGCGCAATCATCCAGCTCGCCAAGGCGATGGCCGTCGATCACGCGGCGCAAAACATCCGTGTCAACGCCCTCTCGCCCGGCGCCGTAGAAACGCGCCGAATGGTTTTGCGTTTCGGCGACATGGAGACGGCGCGCCGCCTGTCCGGGCCCAAGCATTTGCTGAACCGGCTCGGCCAGCCGGATGAAATTGCACAGGCCGCGCTGTTCCTTGCCAGCGACGCGGCAAGCTTCATGACAGGCGCCGACATGCTGGTCGACGGCGGGTATACAACGACGTGATGCGCACTCGCCCGGCAAGTCATTCGGGCGCGCGCTGAAAGCGCGAACCCGGAATCCAGCTACATGGATTTCCTTCGTGTTTCTGGATTCCGGATCGCCGCTCCGCGGCGTCCGGAATGACAGATGCGACCAGCACTACCTGCCGAGAATCGACGAGGCCATCGCGCGCGGGTCGCGCTTGCGCCATGCGCCCGCGTCGACCGCGCCGATAAAATCAGCAATGTGCTGATTGAACGCCGCCGGATCTTCAAGGTTGATGGTGTGGCCGGCGTTCGGCATCACGACCAGGGCGGCGGTTGGAATCGTCCGCTTCATCAGCAGGCCAGGCTCCAGACACGGCCAATCCTCGTCGCCTGTCATGATCAGCGTCGGCGCGGTCATGGTCTTCATTTTGTCGACGAGATCGAACAACGACGGCCGCCGCTTCTGCACACCGCGCATGGTCAGCGCCGAACCCTCGGTCGAGTGCTCGGCGAGCTGGTCGACGAATTCGCGCCATCCGCGCGGGTCCTTGTTCTGAAACTGGACGCGTGTCGGGCCAAGCCCGTAGGCCTCCGCGGCCTTAGCCATGGTTTGCTGCTCGAACTGGCGGGCGGCGGCCTCCGCCTCCTCCGCGAATTGGGCGCGCTTGTCCGGCGCGGCGCCATAGCCGCAGCCGGCCACGACGATCGAACGCGCACGGTCGGCATAGGTGAAGCCGAAATGCAGCGCCGCAAAGCCGCCCATCGACAAGCCGACGACGTGCGCCTTGTCAATCTTCAACGCGTCGAGCACGGCGCGGATATCGTCCCGCGCGCGGTCTTGCGAATAACGCTCGCCATCCTTCGGCACGTCCGACGGCGGATAGCCGCGCGCATTGTAGGCGATGCAGCGGTAGCGCTGCCCGAAATAGCGCATCTGCAATTCGTACGACCTGTAGTCGCCGGCAAACTCGTGCACGAAAACGATCGGAATCCCGCTGCCGGTCTCCTCGTAATAGAGTTTGACGCCGTCGTCGGTGGTCAGATGCGGCATTTGTCCTGGTCCCCTGCTGTCAAAAGCTCATGGAGCGCGCCGAGTGGCCGGCGTCAATGGTCACGACTGAACCGCTGTTGTACCCGCAGCGATCGGATGCCAGAAACGTGATCATCGAGCCGATCTCCTCCGGAGAGCACGCGCGGCCGAACGGCAGCGGCTTCAACAGATCGCGCCAGCTGTCGGCGTCACCCGTACGGTCCAGCGCCTTCCTTTTCATCAAGCCCACCAGCCGCTCGGTTTCAACGGGTCCGGGGTTGATCGCAACAACGCGGATACCATCGTGCGGGCTTACGCTGCCGAGCGACTGACTGAACGCCATCAGCCCTGCGTTGCCCGTCACGCCGCAGATATACTCGGGATCGCGTGTTTGCGCGGCATTGCCGATGACGTTGACGATCACACCGGAGCCGCGCTCCTTCATCACCCGGTAAAAGGCGCGGCACATGTTGACATAGCCGAAGACCTTCAAATCCCACGCCTTGCGCCAGGTTTTTTCGTCGATATCGAGCAACTTGCCGCCGGGGATGGCGCCCGCATTGTTCACCAGAATGTCGACGTTCGGAAAATTCTTCGCCAGTTGATCAACGTATTTGCTGTCCGACAGATCAGCGGCGACGGTGTCGACTCGGACATTCGCTTTGCGCGCAATCTGCTCTTTCGCAGCGGCAAGATCGTTTGCCGTGCGCGACACCAGGACGAGGTTGCAGCCTTCCGCAGCAAAACTTTCGGCTGCGGCACGGCCGATCCCCTTCGAGCCGCCGGTGATCAGTGCGCACTTTCCTGCAAGCCTCAGGTCCATTGACGGGTCTCCGCTAAGGGATAGGTGAGAAGGCCGGCTCGTCTTGGGCGGGGAAACAGCCAGCGACTATGACGACCCCGCGTCTACCGGACAAGAGCGCCGGCGCAAATCATGCCTGCCTTGCGCGCCGCGCCTCAACCATGCGTCGAATTCCCTCGCGGTGATCGATTTTTGGAGCAAAGCCGAAATCCCGCCGCGCAGGTGCAATGTCGAGCGGCCCGCGGCTGGCGCGCGGGATCGTGTCGTCCACGGCAAGCCGCACAAGCTTGCCTCCGCTTTTCGCGGCGGCGCGCGCGAGCTCTTCGAGCGTGACCTGCTCGGGATAGGCGATAAAATAATAGAGCTGACGGCGGGAATTCGAGAAACACGCTGCAACCGCCGCGTCGGCGGCATCGTCGATATAGATATAAGGCCAGTCCGTCGTCGGCTCGACTGAGAGCGTTTCGCCGCCGATCGCCGCCGCGACAATGTCATCGATGACGAATCGCGCTCGCCGCTCAGGCCCGTAGATGCTGGTGAATCGCAGTGAGCAGAGATCGAGCGCCACGCGTCCCCACAGGCCGCGCAGCACCATGTCCATCGCCGCTTTGGAGCTTCCATAGGCGCTGACCGGGCGCAGCGGATAGTCGTCGGCAATCGGCGCATCTTCGTAAAAGTTTCCGACAGCCGAGACCGACGAGCAATAAACGAACGTCTTCACCCCGCTCACCAGGGACGCCTGCAAGAGGTTGAGGCTGCCGGCGACGTTGATATCCATGACCCGCGCCGGATCGTCGCTCATGACCATCGGGCCCGAAACGCCGCCGCAGTGCAGAACGTGCGAGATGTTTTCGTCGCGCAGCAGCGCTTCCAGGCGCCTGCGATCAGACAGATCGTCTTTCACGTGCCGATGCGACATGGTCAGCGGCGGCAGCGGATCAAGCCCGACGCACTGACGGCCTTGTGCCGTCAGCCGCTCAACGACAGCCGCACCCAGAAAGCCGCTCGCGCCAGTTACCAGTACAACCGTCATAACTCCTCGCTAGACCACATTGCCTTCCCGCAGCCGCGCGATGTCATCCACCGTAAAGCCCAGTTCGCGCAGCAGCGTATCGGTATGCTCGCCACGCGGCGGCGTCATCGTCCGGATGCGCGCCGGGGTGCGGGACAAGCTGACCGGCTGGCCGACGATGCGCACGTCGCCGCGGGCCGGATGCCGGCATTTAACGGCTATCCCGAGATGCTCGACCTGCGGATCCGCAAAGACCTCGTTCAGCTTGTTGATAGGGCCTGCCGGCACACCGACCGCTTCGAGCCGCTCAAGCCACGCGGCGGATGTGCGCGTGGCAAAGACCTCGGCAAGCGTCTTCATCAAGGCCGGGCGATGATGGTAACGGCCGGCGAGCGTTTCATAGTCCGAATTGGCGGCAAGGTCCGGCCGCTCCAGCGCCTTGCACAGCGCGCGCCACTGGCCGTCCCCGCCGACCCCGATGTTGATGTAACCATCCGCCGTTTGCACGACGCCCATCGGCGTCGAATACGGATGATCGTTACCGGCCTGAACAGGCACTTCGCTGTCGAGCAGGTAACGCGCCGCCTGGAAATCGAGCATGGCGATCTGCGCCTGCAGCAGCGACGTCTGCACCCATTGCCCTGCGCCCGATCGCTCGCGCTCGGCGAGCGCCATGAGAATCCCGATTGTCGCATAAAGGCCCGCCGATGAATCGGCGACAGCGATGCCGGCGCGCATCGGGCCCTCGCCGGCCTTGCCCGTAACCCACATCAGCCCGCCCATCCCCTGCGCGATCTGGTCGAATCCGGCACGCAAGCGATAGGGTCCCGTTTGCCCAAAGCCTGAAATCGACGCGAGAATGATGCGCGGATTGACCGCCCGCAAAGCCTCGTAACCGATGCCTAGCCGCTCCTTCACATCGGGGCGGAAATTCTCCACGACGACATCGGCTGTTTTGGCCAGCCGCATGAATATGTCGCGCCCTTGCGGCTCCTTCAGATTGAGCGTCAGCGACCGCTTGTTCCGGTGGAGATTGAGCATATCGTAGCCGTCGCGCGGCCCGTTCATGCTCTCGTTCGGATCAACGCCCGCAGGCGCCTCGATCTTGAGCACGTCGGCACCGAAGTCGGCCAGCACACGGCAGCAGGTCGGGCCGGCGCGCGCCCGTGTCAAATCGAGGACGCGCAAACGGGCGAGCGCGGCGGAATCCTCAGTCATGCGTGGAAGCCCTTTTCAAGCATCGACGAGATCGCGGACGGCGGTGGGCACACGACGGTGCCACTCGGTCTTTTCCTGTATCTTCGCGGCGAGCGCAATCAGGTCGCCGTCGCGGCCGGGACGGCCGATTATCTGCAGCCCGACAGGCAGTCCGCGGTCGTCAAACCCGACCGGAAATGCGACCGCCGGGAAGCCGAGCATGTTGACAAAGCGGCAATAACTACTGAGCGCGTACAAGCGGCGAGCCCTGAACGACGGCGAGGACGGGTCGACTTCGCTGAACGGCGGCGTCCGCAACGGCATCACCGGCAGCACGGCGGCGTCCGCCTTGCCCAAAATCTGCTCCTCGAAATCCTTGGCCAGCGTGGCGCGTGCCGCGCGGCTGGCTGAGAGCATTGGATCGTCCACGTCGAGCCCCTTGGCCAGGCGGGCGCGCAGAACCCAATTGATCGCAGGATCGTCAATCCGGCCACGGTGAGTCCGTGCTGCCTCGCCCTGCATGACCCGCAGCGCATGAAAATCGATTTTCTCGATTGCCGGAAGACCGTCCATGTTCGACATCGCGATGCCGCACGCTTCGATGGCATCGAGTCCGTCGCGACAAGCCCGACGAATGCTTTCTTCCGAATTTGCGACCGCATCGCGAAGAACAACCGCCCGCTCGATGGCCGTACGCGGCCGCATATCGGACGAAAGCACAGCCGCGGCAGGCGCAAGCTCGGACGCAGCGCGCGCGAGAAGACCGATGCAGTCGAGAAACGGTGCAAGCGGCAACGTGCCGACGGCGCTCACGCCGCCCCATGTCGGTTTCCAGCCGGTGACGCCGCAGCAATGCGCGGGGATGCGGATCGAGCCGCCGGTGTCGGAGCCCAGCGCGAAGACGACAGACCCGCTCGCCACCGCAACCGCCGAACCCGACGAAGAGCCGCCGGGAATAAAATCGACGTCCCAGGGATTGCGCGCATAGTCGGCAACGGCGTTGTAGCCGGAGGGCTCGTAGGCGAGTTCAGTCATCCTGGTGAAACCGACGCGAAACGCGCCGGCGTCGTCCAGTTGCCGCAAGACCTCCGCCACCCCCTCCACGACGAGCGCGGCGGCGGACGCAAGTCCACAACCAGGACGATGACTCCGGATCGCGAACATATCTTTGGCGGCGTAAGGCATCGGCGCAAGAACACCGGCCGATTGGGGGCCGAGCGACTCCTCGAGTGCCGCGAACGCGTGCAACCGCGGCTCGAGGCCTCGCGCTCGCTCGGCAGCCCGATCGGCGGCCCGCCGTTGCTCCGCATCTGACATTCGTGACCAGAGTGGAATCCGCTTGTCTTTGATTGGCAGCATCTGGTCCCCCTGCGGCCGGTCGGCGGAACTCGTTTCAGGCTTGCGACTTGTTATTGACGTGCCGCGCAACCCGCAACGACGCCAACAAAGCCTTTGGAGCCGCCACCTTGGATCGACGACAATTCATCGCCGGCTCGGCGGCGGCGATTTCGATTCTCAAAGCCACCCGGCAAGTGAGCGCCGCCGACGGCGGCACGTTCAGCGCCGACATGGTGCGCAAACAGGCCAAGGAGCTCGCGAGCAAGCCTTACAAGGCTCCGGACAATTCCTTGCCGGCTCCGTTCAACGATATCGACTACGACGTCTACCGCAGCATCCGGTTTAATTCCGACCGGGCGCTTTGGCGCAACGAAAACCTGCCGTTCCAGGTGCAGTTTTTCCATCGTGGATGGATTTTCAAGGATCGCGTCACGATTTATGTCGTCAGCGACGGGAGCACGACGCTCATTCCGTATTCTCCCGATCTGTTCAACTTCGGCAAAATCAAGCCGCCGCCTCCGGACACGGATATCGGCTTTGCCGGCTTCCGGTTGCACGCAAAGATAAATCGACCGGACTACTACGACGAGGTCGGCGTCTTTCTCGGCGCCAGCTACTTTCGCGCGGTCGCCAAGGGCCAGGTCTACGGCATGTCGGCGCGCGGTTTGTCTCTGCGCACCGGCGATCCGAAAGGAGAAGAATTTCCGGCCTTCACCACCTTCTGGATCGAGAAGCCTGCGCAACACAGTACCTCGATCGTCGTGCATGCGCTGCTCGACAGCCCGAGCGCCGCGGCCGCCTTCCGTTTCACGATTCGGCCGGGTGACACGACGGTCTACGACACCGAGATGGCGCTCTATCCGCGCACCGATATCTTGGAGTCCGGCATCGGTCCCGGCACCAGCATGTTCCTCTTCGACGCAAATGACCGGGTTGGCGTCGACGATTTCCGACCCGCCGTGCACGATTCCGACGGACTTGCCATGCACAGCGGCCGCAACGAGGAGATCTGGCGCCCGATCAGTAATCCGCGCGATCTCCAGCTCAGCTATTTCGGCGACATCAATCCGCGCGGTTTCGGATTGATGCAACGCGAACGCGATTTCTTCGCCTACGACGATCTCGAGTCGCATTTCGAGAAGCGGCCAAGTCTCTGGGTCGAGCCGATCGGCGACTGGGGCGAAGGAAACATCGAGCTGCTCGAGATCCCGACAAAAGAGGAAATCCACGACAACATCGTTGCGTTCTGGCGGCCCAAGGAGCCGCTCAAGGCGAAAGGCGAATACATCTTCACTTATCGCCTCCATTGGGGAAAGGGACCTCCGAAGCGGCCCAGGGACGCCGCTCAATTCGTCAAAACACGCATCGGCGCCGGCCCGGACGGCACGCGCCGCTTCGTGCTCGAAATAACCGGAGCAGCGCTGTCAAGCACGGAGACCGAAGCAATCCAGCCCGCCGTCAGCGCCAGCAAGGGCGACATCAAAAATCTGGTACTCCAGCCAAATCCGGAAACCGGCGGATTGCGGCTGAGTTTCGACCTCGACACAAAGGGTGAGCCGCTCATCGAGTTGCGAGGACTCCTGCAAAACGACAAGAAACCGGTTTCCGAAACCTGGCTCTATCGATGGACGCGCTAGCGCAATCGGCAAGCGAAGCGGCGCGCGACCTCGAGACGCTTCCCCCGGAAGCGCCGCTTGCGATGCCGCAGCAATCGCTTTGGGGGCCGCGCCCCCGCGCGGATGCGCCTGCCACAGGCGTGCCGCTCATTCGCTTGCGGCGGCTGTTTGTGTTCGCCGCGGCGATCTCGCTCACGGGAGTGGCCGCTTACGAAATGTACGAGGTGCTCCAGGTCGGGGGCATGACCGTGCTCGAGCAGCTGGTGCTTGCTCTCTTCATTCTGTTGTTCGCCTGGATTGCGTTGTCGTTTGTCAGCGCGATCGTCGGCTTTGTCGCACTGCTGTTCGTCCGCGGCGGCAAGCTCGGAATAGACAGCAACGAATTGCCCAGCCTCAGGTCCCGCACCGCCCTGCTCTTGCCGACCTACAACGAAAATCCGCACCGCGTGATGGCACGAATGCAGGCGATTTACGAATCGGTTCGCAAGACCGGCCGTCTTCCCGATTTCGATTTTTTCATCCTGAGCGACACGAGCGATCCGGCCGTCTGGATTGCCGAAGAAGCGGCCTTCCTCCGCCTGCGCGCCGCAACCGGCGACAAGCCGCTCTACTATCGGCATCGGGCCGACAACTCCGGCCGGAAGGCGGGCAATATCGGCGAATGGGTTCGGCGGTTCGGTGGGGCCTACGATCACATGATCGTTCTTGACGCCGACAGCCTGATGGAGGGCGAGACCATCGTGCGACTGACCGGCGCGATGGAGCGGAACGCGAGAGTAGGCCTCATCCAGACGTTCCCCTTGCTCCTCAACGGCAACACGCTGTTTGCGCGGCTGCAGCAGTTTGCGGGCCGCATCTACGGTCCGCTCATCGCCCAGGGCGTCGCGTGGTGGCACGGCGCCGAAAGCAATTACTGGGGCCACAACGCTATCATCCGCGTGCGAGCCTTCGCCGGCGAGGCCGGGTTGCCAACCTTGCGCGGTCGAAAGCCCTTCGGCGGCCATGTTCTCAGCCACGATTTCGTCGAGGCGGCGTTGATGCGCCGCGCCGGCTGGGCGATCCATTTGCTGCCTGAACTTGGCGGCTCCTATGAAGAATGCCCGCCCACCCTCGCCGATTACCTCACGCGTGACCGCCGCTGGTGCCAGGGCAACTTGCAGCATGCGGCAATTCTGCCGGCGCGCGGCCTGCATTGGGTGTCGCGGTTGCACCTGCTGACCGGCATCGGAGCCTATGTCACCGCGCCGCTTTGGCTGATCTTCCTGCTCGTCGGCATTCTGATTTCCCTCCAGGCGCGGTTCATTCCGCCCGACTACTTTCCGCACCACGCGTCCTTGTTTCCGCAATGGCCGATGCAGGACCCGATCCGGTCGGCCTATGTGTTTGCCGGCACGATGGCGATGCTGCTCGTGCCGAAGTTCCTTGGGTGGATTGCGGCGGTCGTCCGGCGGAAGGAGCGGCGGGCGATCGGCGGAACGCTGCGCGCGCTGGGAAGCACAATTGTGGAAATTGTCATTTCTGCATTGATCGCCCCAGTGATGATGCTGATGCAAAGTCGCTCGGTGGCGGAAATCATGCTCGGCCGCGACGCAGGCTGGTCCGCCCAGCAACGCGGCGACGGCAGCTTCAGCCGGACCGGGTTCGTCCGACGCTACATCTCTCCTACCGTTTTGGGATTCGTGCTCGGCGCAGGCGCGTATTCTGTCTCGACTCCGCTCCTTGTTTGGATGCTGCCGGTGGTCGCCGGCCTCGTCCTGACCATCCCGGTCGGCTGGCTGACCGCGATTCCGTCCGTAGGCCGCGGCTTTCGCGCCGCCGGGCTTCTGCTGACACCGGAGGAGCGCACTACACCGCGAATCCTGCAGCGGGCAAATGAGCTGGCCGACGAATACAAATCGATCCCGATCCGCGAGCCGTTCGCATGCTTGATCAGCGACCCAGGCCTCTACTCCGCACATCTGAAAATGTTGCAGGCCCCGGCGCCGAAAGCAAAAGGCGACGTGAACGTAAATCTCGTGGTTGGATTGGCGAAAATCGCCCAAACGGAGAATCGTGAAGAAGCGACGGCACTTCTCGATGCGGCGGAAACGTTCGCTGTGCTGTCCGACACATCCGCACTCAAAACGTTGCTCGGCAAAGGACAGCCGCATCGGATGCGCTCTGCTTAGCGTTCCCGGGTGCTTTTCGAGATCACTTTACCTCCATTGAGGATATTTCGGCCAACTGCCGCGAGCAGCGGCGGCTCCGGCTCTGATCGAATCCACGGAGACTTTTGCAGGACCCCGTGCAATAAAAGGCAGGGAGCACCAGTGAGCGCATGACTTGGTCCATCATTGCGCGCGATGCGCAGACCGGAAAATTCGGAGTCGCGGTGGCGACCCGCTTTTTCGCGGTCGGCGCCTTGGTCCCCTATGCACAGGCCGGGGCTGGAGCAATCACGAGTCAGGCTCTGATCAATCCGTTTTGCGCAATGCGCTCGATCCGCACGAACGATGACGGTCGCCATGCCGCGGGCTGAACCGAGCCTCGAAAAACTTGAGGGCATTGCGCGCGGCATCGCGCCCTATCTGCATCGCACCCCTGTCGTTCACTCCGATTTCCTTAGCAAGCTTACCGGCTATGACGTTTATCTGAAGGCCGAATTGTTCCAGAAATCCGGCTCGTTCAAGCCGCGCGGCATGCTGGCAAAGTTGCTGACGCTGAAACCGGAAGATCGCGCCCGCGGCGCGATCACGTTTTCTGCCGGCAACGCCGCGCAGGGGCTCGCTTATGCCGGCCTGATCACCGGGACTCCCGTCACCGTCGTGATGCCCGAGGCCGCGAGCGCCAGCAAAGCCGCAGCAACCCGCGGCTACGGCGCCAAGGTCGTGCTGCACGGAGACATCGCCGAAGCGGTCGCACACTGCATGGCGATTCAAAAGGCGGAGAATCTCACATTTGTATCGGCGTTCGACGACGACGATCTCATGCAGGGTCACGCGTCGCTCGGCCTCGAAATTGTCGCCGACCTGCCCGATCTCGATGCCATCATCGTTGGCATCGGAGGCGGCGGGTTGATCGGAGGTGTGGCGCTGGCGCGCAATGCCACGAAGGCGCGCACCAGGATCATCGGCGTCGAGCCGACCGGGGCCGCGGCGATGACGCGCAGCCTCGAAGCCGGAAAGCCGGTCCGAATCGAGAAAGTGCAAACCATCGCCGACGGCTTGGGCGCCCCGTTTGCCGGCGAGCGGACATTTCCGATCGTGCGCGATCACGTCGCTTCGGTGGTTCTTGTCTCCGATGAAGAAATCGTCGGCGCAATCGGCATGCTGCTCGCGCGCTGCAAATGGCTGAGCGAAGGCGCAGGGGCCGCCTCGGTCGCGGCGCTGACGAGCGGACGACTCAATGTGCCCGCGGGAAGCCGCGTCTGCTGCGTCGTGAGCGGCGGCAACATCGACATGACGCGGCTGAAATCGCTGCTTTGAGACGGCCCCTCACTGCCGCAGCGGCCGTTTCCAGGCGTCCCGCCTATGCCAGCAAAAGCTGATCGTCGGAAATGTCCGAGCCTTCCTTGCGGCGAAACATTCGCACGAGCTGCTCCACCGTGAGTGAGGCTCGCTCGGCGCCGGCAATGTCAAGGATGATCTGCCCCTGATGCAGCATGATCGTGCGGCTGCCGAAATCGAGGGCCTGCCGCATGCTGTGCGTCACCATCACGGTCGTTATGCCGAATTTCTGCACGACCTCGCGGGTGAGATTCATGACCAGCTCGGCGGCGGCGGGGTCGAGCGCGGCGGTGTGCTCGTCGAGCAGCAGCACCTTGGTCGTGCCGAGCGTCGCCATGATCAACGCCATGGCCTGGCGCTGGCCGCCGGAAAGCAGCGCGACACGGTCGTGCAGACGCTTCTCGAGGCCGAGTCCAAGCATTGTGAGTCGTTCCACCGCGGCCCGACGGATGTCGTCGGTGATGGCGAAGCGGAACCCGCGCGGCGCGGTGCGCGCCGCCGCGATCGCGATATTCTCGATGATCGACATATCCTCGCAGATGCCGGCGCGCGGATCCTGAAACATGCGCGCCAGGATTGCGGAGCGCCGGTGCACCGGCCAGCTGGTCACATCTGTGCCATTCATGAAGATACGGCCGGTGCTCGGTGCGATCTCGCCAGCCAGCAAATTGAGCAATGTCGATTTGCCGGCGCCATTCGAGCCGATGACGGTGACAAATTCTCCGGCGGCGATCGTCAAATTGACGCCATGCAGCGCGCGATTCTCGAGCGCGGTGCCCTTGTTGAAAGTGACGCCGAGATTTTCGACACCGATCATTTGGCACCGCCTGCCCGCCGCAACAGCGAGGATTTGCGCACCGGCACCCAGAGCGCGACCGCAACCAGCACCGCTGTCACGACATTCACGTCGGATGCGGTCAGGCCGATGGCGTCGCTGCTCAGCGCCAGCGCGAGGGCGATGCGGTAAAGGATAGAGCCGAGGACACAGGAGAGCGTCAGCAGTGGAATGAGACGGGACGGCATCAGCGCCGT
The DNA here is from genome assembly GCA_035701545.1 of Pseudolabrys sp. Lineage (GTDB taxonomy): Bacteria > Pseudomonadota > Alphaproteobacteria > Rhizobiales > Xanthobacteraceae > Pseudolabrys. The sequence continues at coordinate 23,935 of DASSRW010000077.1, read as the reverse complement.
GCCGCCGATGACCGCCGCAAGTGCGACAACGATGACGCCGATGCCCATGGAGACATCAGCTGCCCCGAGCATCTGCGCGAACAAGGCGCCGCTCAGTGCCGTCAGCCCGTTGGCGATCGCCAGGCCGACCACGATCATGCGGCCGACCTGAATGCCGTTGGCCTGCGCCATGCGCGGGTTGGCGCCGGCCGCGCGCATTGCCAAGCCAAATCCCGTTCCGAGAAAGAGATCGACGGCGATCTTGGCGACGATCACCACGATCAGCAACAACACCATCGGCGCATAAAGCGAGGGAACGCCGAGTTTTTCGAACGGCGTGTAAACCGTCGTCATGTTGATGAGCCCGATGTTGGGCCGATCCATGATGCGCAGGTTCACCGAATAGAGCGCAATGGCCGTCAGAATACCGGCAAGAATATGCAGAATACGCAGCTTGAGATTGAGAAAGGCTGTCGCGAACCCTGCAAGGCAGCCGGTGAGCCCTGCGACGATCGTCGCCGTCCAGGCGTCGACGCCGCTGACCATCAACTTGGCGGCGACTGCGGCGCCGAGCGGAAACGAACCCTCGACCGTCAGGTCAGGGAAATCCAGCACCCGGAAGGTGAGATAGGCGCCCAACGCGACAAGCGCAAAAGCCAGCCCTGTCTCGAGAGCGCCGGTGAAAGCGTAGAGACTCAAGTTTTACGTCCAAAGCTCGTCGTAAGCGTCAGAAGACTTGCGCCGCCCTTTTTAGCAGAGCCGGCGAGAGCTTCACGCCCATTTTCTCGGCCGACTCCTTGTTGACGTAGAGCGCGAGCGAGTTCGGCAGGTCCTTCATGTACTGGACGTCCATGTCTCCCGGCTTGGTGCCCTTGAACACCTTGTCGACCATGTCGGCGGTGCGCTTGCCCATGTCGACGAAGTCGAATCCGACGGTGGCGACCGCCCCGCGTTGGACGCTACGGCGTTCCGCCGTGAAAATCGGCAGCTTGGCGTCCTGCGCGACTTTCACCAGCGACTCGAAGGCGCCGTAGACCGTCGTGTCGTTCGGCACGAAGATTGCGTCGACTCTGCCGACCAGCGCCTGTCCGGCGCTCGGAACGTTATTGAGCCCCATCGCCGGCGATTCGACTGTCGTGAAGCCCATCTTCGGCGCCAGCGCCTTGATGCTCTCCACCGTCGAGCGAGCGTTATCGAGGCTTGGATCGTACACGAGGCCGAGCCGCTTCAGCTTCGGCACGATTTCCTTGACGATATCGAGTTGCCGTTCCGTCGGCACCAGGTCCGATATGCCGGACGCATTGCCGCCAGGATGCTTGAGCCGGGTGACCAGCTTGGACTTGAGCGGATCCGTGACCGTCGTGAAGATGATCGGGATTTCCTTGGTTGCGGCGACCGCCGCCTGGCTGGTCGGCGTGGTGATCGTCACGATCACATCCGGCTTTTCGCCGATAAACTGGCGCACGATCTGCTGCGCCGTGCCGAAATTGCCCTGGGCACTCTTGAAGTCGACCTTGAGATTCTTGCCTTCGGTATAACCGTGGGCGGCGAGCCCCTTGAGCAGTCCGTCCTTGACCTCAAGCAACTGAGGCGTGTCGTTCATGGTAATGATCGACATCGTCTTGACGTCCGCTGCATACACCGACGCACCGAGCGCAAGGCAGAACAGTGCGCTTGTGAAAGCCAGCAAAGTCTTCGCCATAATTTCCTCCCTGATGCCCGGGCTTTAGCCCGTTGTCGTATTGCGGTTGCATAGTTCCATGGCGGTCAACGCGTAGATCTTCGCCGCCTTGATCATGTCCTCGACGGCGAAATACGTGTTACCGCCGCCGGCGCCCGCGCCACAGCCGTAGGTCAGCGACGGAATGCCGAGCTCGTTGTAGGGATTGATGTCGCGCCACATGCTGCACTCCGGGGCGCCGGCCGGTTCCGATGGCTTGCCGATGATGCTTTGGTGCGCGGTTTCGAGCGAGTCCCTGAGCGGCTCGATCCCTTCGGCGTTGAAGCCGCGCCGGTAAAGAAACGGCCGCACCTCCGCTTTCACGTCGAGCTTGGCGACAATCGCGTCGAGTTCGTCCTTGATGGTCAGAGGTGAAGTGTCAGGATTGAGGCGGACATCGAGATAGATGGAGCACAGCTCGGGAATGCGATAGACCTTGTAGGGAACGCCGCCACGGATCGCGCCGATCACGGCCTTCGGCACCACGGTGCCGCCGCTATAGGTTTTGGTGTAGCGCTTCTCGTAGCTGTCGGCCCATTCCTCGATCGCCTCGATGAGCTTGGCCATGCGCACGATCGCATTTGGGCTTTTCAGCGCCGGAAGGGGGCGCGGAACGTAAGGCGTGTAACGCGACGGCCCGGCATAAACGGTGATCTTTACATAGACCTTGCCGGCCTCGACCCACGCCGGCTTGAAATTGGTGGCTTCGGCGACGAGCGCATAATGACTGATCGCGCCGTGCGTGATCGCAAAACGCGTGCCGATGTCGTTGCCGAGATAGTCGTGGCCCTGGAATTCGTCGACCGTGTCGCCACACAACTCGCCGCACACCGCCGAGAGGACGAGATCGCCCTTCAGCCGGACCTTGGCGTTTTGCAGGGCCTTGGCGGCAATCAACCAGCAGGCCATCGGGCCTTTACAGTTGACCAGCGGATAGCCCCAGATCTTGCCGTCTTCGAGCCAGGCCTTGTGGTAGATGCGGTCATTCGCGTCAGTGAAGCGCGCGCTGTCTTCGCGCGACATGATGGTGTCGAGATGGCTGTTGAAGGAGAGGCTGGGGCCGCCACCGGTGCCAGCGACGCCACCGATGACATTGAAACGGTCCTCGTAGACGCCGATGCGCTCAGGCCGGAAGCCGTTCTGCGCCATCCACTCGTAGACGTAGTTGCCGGCCTCGCGCTCCTTGCCGAGCGGCGCTTCGATATTTCCGAGATCGAGCCCGAGCCTGGTCAGCTCTTCGTGCAGCGCGTCGACGGCGCTGCACACGTGGTCTTTCGCGGACCGATCGAGCATTTGCTCATCCCCGAATTATTTGTATGCTAACGATCTCAGCGAAGCCGAGTCAAATAGAACGTTCACCGATGAAGGCTCCCCGGTTCGAGTATGTGCGGCCGACCCGGTTGGAGGACGCGATCGGGGCGCTGGCGAAGCACGGATCCGACGCCAAGGCGATCGCCGGCGGACAAAGCCTCGTCCCGATGCTGGCGTTCCGTCTTGCCGCCCCGCGCCTGCTGGTGGATATCGGCCGCATCCCGGGCCTCAACCAGATCACCGTCGGCGGCGACGGAATTGCCCTTGGCGCGCTCGTGCGGTGGCGAGACATCGAACGCAGCGATGAGCTGCGCCGCGCGCATCCCTTGCTGGTCGAAGCGGTGCGGCATGTCGCGCACTACCAGATCCGCAACCGCGGCACCGTCGGCGGCAGCCTCGCCCACGCCGATCCCGCGGCGGAAATGCCAGGGATCGCCGTCACTTGCGATGCGCAGATCGTCGTTGCCGGCGTGCGCGGCCGCCGGACAATTCCGGCGGCCGAATTTTTTGTCGCGGCGCTTTCCACGGCGCTTGAGCCGGACGAACTGATCGTGGAGGTGCGGCTCCCGCCATGGCCGCAAGGTCGCCGTTGGGCTTTCGAGGAGTTCGCGCGGCGTCGCGGCGATTTTGCCCTCGCCGGGGTCGCGCTGTTTTATGATGTCGGCGCGGATGGCCGCGCAGCGAACGCTCATGTCGGTGCGATCGGCGTTGGCGATGTGCCCTTGCGGCTTGCCGCGGCGGAAGCCGTCCTTGAACGAAAACTCTTGACGGAACCGCTCATTCGCGAGGCTGGCGCGGCGGCAGCCGCCAGTGTCAATCCTGCTGACGACATTCACGCGCCCGGCGAATATCGGCGCGCCTTGCTGGGCGTGCTGACCGAACGCGCCCTCGCCCGCGCCGCCGGACTACCCTTGCGGGAAAGCGCATGAGCGAACGCGCAACGGTGCAATTCAAGGTCAACGGCAAGTCCTGTGCGGCCGAGGTCGAGCCACGCACGACGCTCGCCGATTGCCTGCGGCACGATCTCGGGCTGACCGGCACCCATGTCGGATGCGAGCACGGCATCTGCGGCGCCTGCACGGTCATTCTCGATGGCGCGGCGGTACGCGCCTGCCTGATGTTTGCAGTGCAGGCCGAGGGCGCACAAATCGTAACGGTCGAAGGGCTCGCGAACGGCGACAGCTTGAGCCCGTTGCAGGCCTCGTTCCGCAAGCACCACGCGCTGCAATGCGGCTTCTGCACCCCGGGCATCCTGACCACCGCGCACATATTGCTCAGCGAAGAGCCGGATGCGGACGAGAACCGCATCCGCGAGGTTCTGTCGGGCAACATCTGCCGCTGCACCGGCTATGTGCAGATCGTCGAGGCGGTGCTCGACGCACGGGCCGCCTACAAGCAGAAGACGGCGGCCAGCCCGTGACCGCCGTCCGCACCGCTTACATCGGCCAGGAGATCGAGCGAACCGAGGATTTCCGGTTCCTGACCGGACGCGGCACCTTTGTCGACGACTACGAACCGGCAGGACTGCTGCATGCCGCTATTCTGCGCAGTTCTGTTGCGCACGGACGCATTCGGAAAATCGACGCTTCGGCCGCTGTGAAAATGGCAGGCGTGCATGCGGTTATCACCGCCGCCGATATTGGCCAGGTGATTCCGACCATTCCGATCCGGCTCGCCCCGATCAAGGGACTTGAGCTTTACCTCCAGCCGGTGATTGCGACGGAAAAGGTTCGCTACGTGGGCGAGCCGGTCGCCCTTGTGCTCGCCGACACCCGCGCAATCGCGGAGGATGCCGCGGCGGAAATCGAGCTTGAAATCGAAATGCTCGCGCCTGTTCCCGACTGGCGGGCCGCCGAAACAGACCGCGCGCTTTTGTTTGAGCAAAACGGCACCAATGTCGCGGCGCGCTACACTGTTAACTCCGGTGACGCCGACGCGGCTTTTGCCGACGCGGATTACACAAGGCGCGAGTTCTTCCGCGCGCACCGCCACACCGCCGTGCCGATGGAAACGCGCGGCGTGGTTGCGGAATGGGATGCGGCCAGCGAGCGGCTGATCGTCACCGGCGCCACCAAGGTGACGTTCTTCAACCGGCGCGCGCTCGCGGCCATGATGCAGATGCCGGAAAACGCCATCGATTTCATCGAGATCGATGTCGGCGGCGGCTTCGGCGTCCGCGGCGAGTTCTATCCGGAGGATTTCCTGATCCCCTTCGCGGCACGCATGGCGAAGCGGCCGGTAAAATGGATCGAGGACCGGGCCGAGCATCTGCAAGCCGTCAACCACTCGCGCGAGATCGATTGCGAGCTCGAGATTGCCTGCCGCCGCGACGGCGCCATTCTGGCGCTGCGCGGACGCATTCACGGCGACATGGGCGCCTACACCCGCACGAATTCCGGCGTCGTGCCTGCGAAAGCCGCGCAATTCCTGCACGGCCCCTATCGGATTCCGGCGGTCAAGTTTGACGTCATGGCCTACATGACGAGCAAGACGCCGATCGGCACCTACCGGGCACCCGGCCGCTTCGAGGCGAATTTCTTTCGCGAGCGGCTGATCGACATCGCGGCGCGTGACCTGAACATCGATCCGGTCGAATTCCGCCGAAAAAATCTGATCGCGGCGGCCGAAATGCCCTATTCGATCGGCAAGCTCGTGCCCTACGAAAACGAAAGCGCTTACGACAGTGGGGACTATCACGCCGCCCTCGAAAAGTGTCTCGACACGTTCGGCTGGAACGAAAAGAAGAAACTGCAAGGCCGCAACGTCGACGGCCGATATCACGGCCTCGCCGTGACGTGCTTCGTCGAAAGCGGCGGCGCCGGTCCGCGCGAAAACGTGCGCATGATTTTGGAGCGGGACGGCCGGGTGACGATTGCGATCGGCTCGTCGGTGCTCGGCCAGGGTCTGGAAACCGTGTTCGCGCAGATCGCCGCCGACGCGCTGGAGCTGCCGTTCGAGACGTTTCAGGTGCTGCACGGCTCGACCACGCTGCTCAAGGAAGGCTTCGGCACGTACCATTCACGCGCCGTGGTGATGGGCGGCTCCGCCATTCTGGACGGCGCCAAAAATCTCCTGAGCGCGATTCAGAGCGCGGCAAGCCTGCAATTCAATTGCCGGCCGGACGAGGTCACAATCGACGGCGGCAAAGCGAAAGGGCCGGATGGCCGGATGCTGACCTTCGCGGCGCTGGCGGCCGCGGCCGGAGCGGTTTCAGCGGAAGGCACCTTCGCCAACAACAAACGGACCTTCAGCTACGGCGCGCACGCCGCGCATGTCGCGGTCGATGCGCGGACCGGGAATGTTGCGGTCCTCGACTATGTTGCGGTGGAGGACATCGGCCGCGCCATCAATCCCGCGCTTGTGCACGGGCAAAGTCTGGGCGCCGTGGTGCAAGGCCTGGGCGGAGTCTTTCTCGACCACCTCATCTATGACGCCAATGCGCAACTGCTGAATGCATCTCTGGCGGATTATTTGCTGCCGACCGCCACGGACTTTCCGCACGTTCGTGGCGTAACGCTTGAGCTGCATCGTTCGCCAAGCAATCCGCTCGGCGCCAAAGGCGCCGGTGAAGGAGGCATGGTAGCGGTGGCCGCGACGGCAGCCAACGCCGTTGCCGCCGCGCTTTCAAGCTTCGGCGTGCAGCCGAACGAGTTGCCGCTGTCGCCGCCGCGCATCTGGCAATTGCTGCGGGGCGCGGCGGCCGCGCGCTAAGCGGCGCGTGTCGGGCGTCACGCCGTCAGCTTGAACAGCGTCGTCGTCTCCATGTCATCGCCGAACCAGGCGGCGATTGCCGCTTCACGCCTGGTGATGTACCTGGTTTCACCGTCTTCCAGCACCATGGGCATGTCGTGGCCGGGCACGACGATCGTGCCGGGCCGCTCGCGCCAGAGCCGCCAGATCATCTCGATCGACGCTTTGCTGACGGCCGCGTCATAGGTCATGTCGGTCGTGCCGGACACGAGCTCGGCGCGGTTCTTCGCGGCATCGCCTGTAAAGACAACCGTGCGCTCCGGCGTGCGCAGGACGTAAACAAGATGGCCCGGCGTGTGGCCGGGCGCGAGGTGCGCGGTAACGCCGGGGAAAACCTCCTCCCCTTCCCGCGCCAGATGCACCGTCTTCCAGTCCTTCAGCTCGCGCACGTAGAGCTCCGGCACCGGCGTCTCGCCCCACGGCACCTGCAGCGACCACGCAAGCTCGTCCGCGCCGATCACGATGCGCGCATGGGGAAACATCGTCCAGTTCACGGAATGATCGTGGTGCGAATGCGTTAGCAGCAGATCGGTAATATCGGCCGGCTGCAATCCACGCTCGGCAAACCGCTTCAGCAGCATCGTCCGCATGCTGAAGCCGCCGGTGTCGATGAGGGCAATGCGGCCATGCGCGCGCAGGAGCACGACCGAGCTCCAGCCGAGGCCGCCGTGACAGACCGATTTGCCGGGATAACCCTGAACGACGATGTCGACGTCGTAGTCGCCGATTTTCATGCGCGCTCCCTTACGCGAGCGGTTTTTCCGAAACCGGCAGCGGCGGCAGGCCGGCTTTGGCGGCTTCGTTCTGAAGGCCGGCCAGTTCCTTGGGCCCATACGGCACGCCGATGCGCCGGTATTTTTCCTCGAAACGGCGTTCGCGCTCGCCCGGCATGATGACTTCGTCGAAACCCTCGGCGCGCGGGCAGCCGTGCACGCGCTGCGCCAGAACGTCCATTCGGCGCAGATATTCGTCGCGGGAGACGAACAGGTCCGGCTTCATGGCGAAAAAGAAGTGCCCGACGTTCTGCGGGCGGTCATAATCGACGAACTGGTTGCCGACTTCGCCCGCAAACCCGGCGCCGGAAATCACGCCGCCGAGCACGTCCATCAGCATCGAAATGCCAGACCCTTTCGGCCCGCCGATCGGCTGCACGACGCCGCCGTCGAGCGCTACGTTCGGGTCGGTCGTCGCGCGCCCCTCCTTGTCGAGCGCGTAGCCGAGCGGAATTGTTTCGCCCCGCCGCGCCGCACGCCTGATCTTGCCGCGCGCGGCCACCGCCGGCGACATGTCGAGATCGAACGGCCGCTCCTTCCCCGCCGGCGCGCCGGCGGCGAACGGATTGGTGCCGACGATGGCCTTGCGCCCGCCCCAGGGCGGCATTGCCGGCGATGCGTTGCTGAAGACGAGCGCGATCATCCCGGCATCCATCGCCTGCAAGACATAGTTCGCCGCCATGCCGAAATGCGTGCTGCGGCGGGCGCTGACCACACCGACCCCGGACTCGCGCGCCATGTCGATCGCCGCCGCCATCGCCCTGGTAGCGACCACGAATCCGAATCCGTTATCGCCGTCGAGCGAGCCCACGACCGGCGTGACCCGTTCCACATCCAGTTTCGGCTTGGGATTGATGAGACCGCGCCGCACGCGATCGAGGTAGTGCGGCAGGTATTGCAGGCCGTGCGTATCCACGCCGCGCAAATCGGCACGCACCAGGCACCGGGCAACCAGCGCAGCGTCGGCTTCCGGCAATCCGTGCGCCACCAGAAGGTGGCGGCCGAAAGCTTCGGCCGCCTCCACACGCGCATAGAACGGCCCTCTTGCCGCTTCGGCAGGAGCCGCTTCGCTTGCAATGCTCATGACAGACGAACTCAGCTCCCTTTCAGGTTTTGCGCTTCCGGGAAGAACATGTCCTTCCAGCTCGCCGGCTTTTTCCTGATGCGCTTGACCTTGTACATGAAGTCGACAAATTTCATCACATTCACCGGCGTCGTCGTGTAGTCCACGTCGGGATCGGCGACCATCTTTTCCAGGGCATCGACGGAATTCTTGTCGTGCGCGGCGGTGAGGTAAAGCTGCGCCGCCTCGCGCGGATGCGCCTTGATGAAGGCGTTTGCCTCGTTGAATGCGGCGATGACCACCGCGCACGTCTTCGGATTGGCATCGTGGAACTTCCTGGTGGCGACCAGCGTCCCGTTCGTATGCTTGCCGCCCACCACGTCGTAGGATTTCAGCACCTGATGGATGCCCGGCGTCGCAAGCTCGTAGTAGTAGAAAGGCGAGCTTGCAAAATGCGAGTTGATCTCGGACTTGCCGGACATCAATGCAGCCGCCGCATCCGCGTGCGAGCGCGTGATGGTGATCGAATCAAGCTTGTCGTAGTGATCGAAGCCCCAGATCTTCGCGGCCTCCATTTCGAGCGCGAGCGCGTGGCCGGTGAGTTTCACGGCGGGAAGCGCGATCTTGTCCTTGTCGGTGAAATCCCTGATCGTCTTCACGTTCGGATTGCGCGTCACCAGCACGTAAGGCATCGACTGCATGGCGATGAGCGCGCGGATTTCCTGCGGCGTGCCGACGGTCTTGTCCCAGATCGTGGCAAGCGTCGGGACGCCGGGGCCGATGAAGTCGACCTGACCGGCAAGCAGGGCATCGAGTTGCGCGGCGGGGCCGGCGTGTTGCATCCAGACCGTTTTCACTTCGCCCAGCCCCGCGGCCGCCGCATTCTTCTCGATCAGCTTCTGCGCCTCGATGACGATCATCGGCAGGTACGGCAAGCCGTATTGCTTCGACAACCGCACCTCCTTCACTTCCGCACGAGCCGCGTCGCCGATGCTGCCGATTGTGATCGCGCATAAGGCGACTGCGGCCAATTTTCTCCACATGGCTTTCCTCCGTGTCTTTTGTCGACGTTACGCCAAGAATGGCTGGCTGGTCTTTCCGATCGTGTTCAAAGCGGAATCTCGTGCACCTGCTTCGCCTTGTCTGTCGCGGCGGCGAGCAGAAACTGAATGTCCGTGCCGGTCGACACGAGCCGCGCGCCCATGCCGACGAACTCGGCGGCGAGCTTCGGCCGCGTCGAGAGGCCGCCGACGCCGACATGCTTGCCGTGCCTGCGGCAGGCGGCGATGGTGCGCGCATAGGCGTCGCGCACGCGCGGATGCTCGTACTGGCCCGGCAGGCCGAGGCTGTTGAGCATGTCGTTGACGCCGATCAGCACCATGTCGACGCCCTCGACCGCCGCGATCTCGTCCGCCTTCTCCACGGCGTCAGCCGATTCAAATTGCACGATCACCATTGTCGCGTCGTTCACGGCGGCATAGGCCTCCTCCGCGGGAAACGGGCGATAATGCAGATGCGGCAGGGCGCCGGCCGCCCCGCGCTCGCCGAGCGGCGGGAACTTGGCGGCTTTCACGACCGCGCGCGCCTCCTCGGCGGAGCCGATGTGCGGCGCGATCACGCCGAGCGCGCCGCCGTCGAGCACGCGCGAAATGTATTCCGGCGTGTTGCCCGGCACGCGCACGAACGGCGCGATGCCGACGCCAAGAGCTGCGAGGCAAATCTGGCCGGTGGTATCGAGCGAAAAGCTGGAGTGCTCGACGTCGATATAGATCATGTCGAAGCCGGCGGTCCTGGCGAGGCGCGCGATCTCGACGCCGCGCACCAGCCGAACCGTCATCGAGGCGACGACCTCGTTGCGCGCAAGCTTTTCCTTGACGGGGTTGCGCGCGATATCGCTCGCCTTCACTGTTTTCTCCTCATTTCCTGTCCGGCAGTTCGATCGCAAGCATCACGTTGCTCAGACTCTTGCCGTGAATGTCCTGCGCCAGCGAAATGGTCACGCCGCCGCCGAGCGCGTTCTCGATCACGAAGTTGAACGCCTTGAGATTGCGCAGCGGATAGCGCTTCACCGGCCCTTTGGCGATGTGTTTGAAGGCTTCGGCAACGCGCGCAGGCGTGAGCTCGCGCTCGATGAAATCCCAATCCTTCTCGTCGTAGCAGATCACCGAAATGTTCGACGTGTTGCCCTTGTCGCCGGCGCGCGCGTGCGCAAGGTCGTAGACGCGGATGCTCATAGCGCCCCCTCGACCACGACCTGGGCGTTGACCAGATTTTTCGGCAGCAGCACGGATTTGACCGCCAGCACGTCGCGCACGCGCGGCTCGCACGCGCCGCCTGCACCGCCCGGCCCGTGCATGTGCATCGCGCGCGTCTCGAAGCCGATCGCATGCGCCGCCCTGCGGTCATGCGTGCGGCCGGCGAGCCGCAGCCTGACTTCGTAAGGCTCGGGCCGCGAATCCGGCTCGCCGTGCAGGCTCGACATGCCGATCAGATCGACGCGGAAGTCGTCGTATCTGAAGCCTTGCAGCCGCAGCCGCTCCTGCACGATTTCGGCCGCCCACTTGGCGCGCGCGACCGCGTCGATGCCGCCGTAGGACACCTCGCCTTCGCCGATATAGCCGTCGGCGTAGCCCACGCTGACCTTGTACGTGTCGGTGCGCGGCCTTGCGCGCGCGCCTTCGACGCGCACGCGGTCGGACGCTTCCTGCGTCAGCGTGATGCCGGCGATGTCGAGCGTGCAGTCCGGCGTGAAGTAGGCCGTCGGATCATGGATCTCGTAGATCAGCTGCTCGGTGCAGGTCATCACATCGAGCCGGCCGCCGGTGCCGGGCGTCTTGCCGATCACAATGGAGCCGTCCTCCTTTGCGTCCGCGAACGGATAGCCATTGCGCGCAAGGTCGGGCACGTCCTTCTTGCCGGGCCAGCCGAAACAGCCGCCGGTAACCGAGGCCGTGCATTCGAGCAGATGGCCCGCCGCCGTTCCTTGCGCGATCTTCGGCAGATCGTCATAGGCCCAATCGAACTCATGCATCATGGGCGCCAGAAACAGCGAAGGATCGGCGACGCGGCCGGACAGCACGATGGGCGCGCCGGTATTGAGCGCTTCGCAAAGAACGTCGGCGCCCAGATAGGCGTTGGCGGAAATCATCGACGGCAGAACCGATTCCAGCGGCTCGCCGTTTTCCATCAGCGTGAGATCGGGCCGATGCTTGACGATGCTCGACACATCGTCCCCAAGCACCACCGCGACGGGAACGTCGCCGAGCCCGAGATCGGCCGCCTCTTTCCGCGCGGCGCGCGCGCCGCCGATCGGATTGGCGGCGCCCATGTTGCTGACGATGCGCACGCCCTTGCGCACGCAGGCCGGCAGCACCATGCGCAGACGCGCGTGCAGCGAGGGCGAATAGCCGGCGTCCGGATTCTTGCTGCGTGAAAGATTTTCGCGCGAAACCGTGCGCTCGGCGAGACATTCGAAGACGAGATAATCGATATCGCCGCGTTCGGCCAGCTCCAGAGCCGGCACCATGCGGTCATCGGACGTTCCCGCCCCGGCGCCGATCCGCACCACTCCATTCGCCTTCATGGCCGATGCTGCCTCACCCGCGCTTATGGCCTTTTCGCGAAGCATGGCCGCGGCCCGGCGCCTGCGTCCAATCAGCAGCTTGGCATCGTCCATAAGCTCTGCTTATGTCGGCCTGGGGAGCTCACCGTTCGGGGCGCGCCGCGATGAACCTGCGCCACATGGAAGTATTTCACGCGATCATGCGGACGGGTTCGGTCACCGGCGCCGCGCGCGCGCTCAATGTCACGCAGCCCGCCGTCAGCGCCGTGCTCAAGCACTGCGAAAGCCAGCTCAAGATGAAGCTGTTCGCCCGCGTCTCGGGCAGGCTGCAGCCGACCGCCGAAGCGCTCGCCATTTTCCCGGAGGTCGCCGCGATCTTTGGCCGGGTCGATGCGGTCAACCTGCTGACGCAGGATCTGGTCGGCGGCCGGCTTGGCACCCTGTCGATTGCCGCGGCATTTCCGATCGCCAACGGCTACCTGGCGAGAGCCGTCGCCACCTTCATTGCGGAGCGGCCGAAAGTGCGCATCGCGCTGCAATCGCTGACGTCGCCGCAGGTGCTGGACCACGTGGTGCATCGAGAGGTCGAGCTCGGCATTGCCTACGAGCCGGTGGTCAGCCCGGAAGTGAAGACCAAGGTCCTGATGCGCGCGCATATCGCCTGCGTGATGAAAGCGGACCATCCGCTCGCGCGCCGCAAGGAAGTCGCGGTGCGCGACCTCGAGCGCTATTCGATCGTCACGTATCTGCCGCAGGCGCTGTTTCGCCGCTATGTCGATCGGGCGCTCAGCACAGCCGGCATCGTTCCGCACATCTCGGCCCAAGTAAGCGTCTCGCTGACCGGCATCATGCTCGCGCGTTACGGCGCCGGCGTCGCGCTGGTCGAGCCGTTTCTGGTTGCGTCGATGGGCTTGCCCGGACTGGTCGCGCGGCCGCTCAAGCCGCGCATCGAGGTCGAAACGCTGCTGATCCAGCCGCGCTCGGCTCCGCCCTCCAAAGTTCTGAGTGAATTCATCGCGCACCTGAACCATGTCGTGGCCTCCGAGCGGGGGCAATAGACAGGCTTATGGAAACCGTCCAAATTATTATTGGACAGATGCCCGACAGGCGCCAAGTCTCGGACAAAAAACGGAAAACGTGAAGGTGGGAGGCATAAGCTGATGGCGAGGGGCGCGACGCTCGCATCGAGCCCTGCCTTTTCAGGCGCGGGACCAGCCAGAGACGGAATCTCCTCGCGCACCGACGCGAAATCCGGTGCCGCGGAGTCGCTGCTCGATGTGCGCGGCGTCACGCTGCAATACAAGACGCAGCAGCATCTGATCACCGCGACCTATCGAGTCGGCTTCAAGGTCTTGCAGGGCGATCGTTTTGTCGTGCTCGGCCCTTCCGGCTGCGGCAAGTCGACCATCCTGAAGGCGGTCGGCGGCTATCTGCAGCCGACCGAGGGCGAGATCAGGCTGAAGGGCGAAGCGATCCGCAAGCCCGGGCCCGACCGCATCATGGTCTTCCAGGAGTTCGATCAGCTGCTGCCGTGGAAGACGGTGCTCGAGAACGTCGCCTTCCCGCTCAAGACGACCGGCAAGCTGCAAGGCAAAGCCGCGCATGAGCGCGCGATGCACTATATCGAGAAGGTCAATCTCGCCGGCTTCATCAACAGCTATCCGCACATGCTGTCCGGCGGTATGAAGCAGCGTGTCGCCATCGCCCGCGGCATGGCGATGGAGCCGGACATCCTGCTGATGGACGAGCCTTTCGCCGCCCTCGATGCGCTCACGCGCACGCGCATGCAGGACGAGCTGCTCGCGCTCTGGGACGAGACGAATTTCACGGTGCTGTTCGTCACCCATTCCATCCCGGAAGCGATCAAGATCGGCAGCCGTATCCTGCTGCTGTCGCCTCATCCCGGACAGGTGAAGGCCGAGATCAACAGCGTGCCGCGCGGGCGGGAGAACTCGGACGAAGCCGCCGCGCTCGGCCGCGAAATCCATCAGATGCTGTTCGCCGACCAGGTCGAGGAGACGACGAATGCTCAAAGCCGTTGAGCGGCCGAACATCTATTGCGACACGCTCGGCGCCGATCAATTCGGCATCGTCGAGAAGCCGCTGACGCTGGCCGAAAAGGTCTACAATCAAAGCTGGCTGCGGAAAATTTTCATCCTCGTCGTGCTGGCCCTGGCGTGGGAGCTCTATGCCCGCTGGCTCGACAATCCGCTGCTGGTGCCGACGCTGAGCGAAACGCTTCGGGCGATGGCGCGCGACGTCGGCAACGGCACGATTCCGGCGCGCGCGCTGAGCTCGATCCAGGTTCTGCTGATCGGCTACGCGACCGGCACCGTGCTCGCCGGCCTGCTGACGATATTTGCGATCAGCACGCGCATCGGGACGGATTTCCTCGAGACGGTCACCGCGATGTTCAACCCGCTGCCGGCGATTGCCCTTTTGCCGCTGGCGCTGATCTGGTTCGGCCTCGGCATCGGCAGCCTTGTGTTCGTGCTCGTGCATTCGGTCATGTGGGCGGTCGCCCTCAACATGCTCGCCGGCTTTCGCGGCGTTTCGGCGACCGCGCGCATGGTGGGGCGCAACTACAATCTCAACGGGCTGCGCTTCGTCGCCAAGATTTTGATTCCGGCCGCCTTCCCCAGCATCCTCGCCGGCCTGAAAATCGGCTGGGCCTTTGCATGGCGCACGCTGATCGCCGCGGAGCTGGTGTTCGGCGTCTCCTCCGGCCAGGGCGGCCTCGGCTGGTACATCTTCGAAAGCAAGAACCAGCTCAACATTCCGGAAGTGTTCGCAGGCCTGCTGACGATCATCATCATCGGGCTGGCGATCGAGAACATCGTGTTTCGTTTGATCGAAACCAGAACGGTCCAACGCTGGGGCATGCAGACCTGATCGGGCGGCCTCCGGCG
Source organism: Pseudolabrys sp. (assembly GCA_035701545.1). Lineage (GTDB taxonomy): Bacteria > Pseudomonadota > Alphaproteobacteria > Rhizobiales > Xanthobacteraceae > Pseudolabrys. The sequence goes on along the minus strand of DASSRW010000077.1, from coordinate 8,868 downwards.
GCAAACAACGGGAGAAAAAATGATGCGCAGGCGTGATTTCTGCAAAGCACTGGCGGCGGCTCCGGCCGTTCTGACGATGCCGGCCCTGAGACGCTCCGCCTTTGCCGATGAAGTATCGAGCGTGGTGCTGGTCAGCCAATACGGATTGCCGTACCTGCCGCTGATGGTGATGAACGAGCTCCAGCTCGTTCAGAAGCATGCGCAAAAGGTCGGCATCACCTCTCTGTCACCGACCTACAAGCGGCTGGGTGGCACGCAGTCGCTGATCGATGCGCTGCTGAGCGGCCAGATGAACTTCGGCGTGACCGGCGTGCCGGGACTGGCGACGCTCTGGGCCAAGACCGCGGGCACGCCCAACGAGGTGCGCGCGCTGTCGGCCGTGCAATCGATGCCCTACGTGCTGGTCACCAATCGCCCCAACATCAGGAGCGTCAAGGACTTCAACGAGCACGACAAGATCGCCGTGCCGGCGGTCAAAGTCTCGAGCCAGGCGATCTGCCTGGAAATGGCCGCCGCCAAGGCGTGGGGTCAAAACAACTACGCCAAGCTCGATTCACTGACGATCACGCGCGCTCACCCCGATGCCGCCGCGGCGGTGATGTCGAAGGCGAACGAGGTCAACAGCCACTACGCCGTCGCGCCGTTCTATTACTACGAGCTGGCAACTCCCGGCGTGCACAAGGTGCTGACCTCCTATCAGACGCTCGGCGGCCCAACGACCAACGGCGTGATGATCATGTCGAAGAAATTCCGCGACGCGAATCCGAAGGTCACGCAGGCGGTCTATGCCGCCTTGAGCGAAGCGGAAGAGTTCATCACCAAGAACCACGGCCAGGCGGCCGAAATTTACATCAAGGCCGCGCACGAGAAACGCAGCACGCCCGCGGAGATGACCAACATGATCGCCGATCCGGAGAACGTCTGGACGACGACGCCGCAGCACTCGATGGTCTACGCCGAATTCATGCACAAGGTCGGCAGCATCAAGAAATTGCCGGCCTCGTGGAAAGACATGTACATGCCGGAGTCACACGACCTCAAAGGCAGCTGAAGTCTGTCACTTCCAAAACTCGTATCAACCGCGGCGAGGAGCCAGCGAATGAAGATCTACGTGCTCGATTCCTTTCATCCAGCCGGCATTGAATTTGCCGAACAGCGGGCCGAGGTCATCCGCCCGAACGATCCGCGGGTCAAAAACTGGCACGATGACGCCGACGGCATCATGGTGCGCTCGTCGAAAATCAGGGCGGACGACATTGCGCGGACGAAAAGGCTTCGGGTGATCTCGAAGCAAGGTGTCGGCCTCGACAACATCGACCTTGCGGCGGCGAAGGCGCGCGGGATCACCGTTTGCCGCACACCCGGGGTGAACAGCGAGGCGGTTGCCGAGCACGCGCTCGCGCTGGCGCTTGCCGTCGGGCGGCGGATCGGCGAATTCGATCGGCGCATCCGTTCCGGAGAAGTGGTCGAACGCGCGGATTTCCTCGGGATGGAATCCTGGCATAAGACGGTCGGCATCGTCGGCATCGGCAATATCGGCACGCGGGTGGCGCGCAAGTGGCACGGCGCGTTCAATGCGCGCATTCTCGCCTACGATCCCTACGTCGGGCCGGATGTTCTGTCGGACACGCCGCATCAGCGCGTGAGCTCGCTTGCCGAAATGCTGCCGCAGGTCGACATCCTCACGCTGCATCTGCCATTGACCGACGAAAGCCGCCGCATGATCGATGCGGCGGCGCTGGCCATGATGAAGCCATCGGCCATTCTCGTGAATGCGGCGCGCGGCGGCATCGTCGACGAGCGTGCGCTCTACGATGCCATCACGGGTGGCCGGCTGTTCGGCGCCGGCCTCGACGTGTTTGAAAAGGAGCCGCCGACGACATCCAACCCGCTGGTCAAGCTGCCGACCATCGTTTCGACGCCGCACGCTGCCGCCGGCACCTACGAGACGCAGATCCGCAGCTCCATGCTGGTGGCGCAGCAGTTGTTCGAAGCGCTGGAAGGCCGCGAGCCCCTCGGCCGTGTGGCCTGACCACCCGCCAACACAAATCGCGTGCACGTCATGACGTCTTCAGCGGAGACGCTTGTCAACCCTGCGAAGGAGCGCCTGAAGGCCGGCGATGTCGCGCTTGGCATGCCGGTGCGGCTTGGCCGTTCCGGCGATATCGCCCGTATCGCCAAGGCGACCGGACACGATTTCATCTTCATCGATTGCCAGCACTCGATGTTCAACATCGAGACGATCGGGCACGTGGTCAGCACCGCCATATCCTGCGGTATCGCGCCGCTGGTGCGGGTGCGCGGTATCGATGATCCCGATGTGTCGCTGATGCTCGACAACGGCGCGATGGGCATCGTCTATCCGGACGTGAACACGGCCGCGCAGGCGCGCAAAGCAGTTGACGTTTGCAAGTTCGCACCCATAGGCAGACGCTCGGTCTCGGGCGGCTATCCACACTTCGACTATCGCTCCGTACCGCTGAAGACGAGTGTGCCGCAGTTGAACGACAGTTGCCTGCTGGTCTGCATGGTCGAAACCGTCGAAGGACTTGAGAACGTGGATGCCATCGCCGCAACCGACGGCGTCGACGTGATCCATCTCGGCAGCAACGATCTGCTCGCCAATATGGGCAAGCCCGGACAGTTCGACGATCCGGCTATCCTCGATGCGCAGGAGCGCGTGATTGCCGCCTGCCGCAAGCATGGGAAATGGGCCGGGTGCGGCGGGAACCGCAACGTGGAACGTCAGGTCGAAATCATCAAGCGCGGCTGCCAGTTCATCACCACGCAATCGGACATCGGGTTTCTCGCTGCTGCAGCTTCGAAATGGACGAGCGGCATCCGCGACGGCCTGCGGTCGGCCTGACGGTCAAAGCTCACGCAATGCATTAAATTGCGCCACGTAGCCCGACGGATCGATATGGGCTGCGATCACCGTGGTGCGATTGGATTTGACGGCTGCCGAAAGCGCGTTGCTTAGCGCCTGCTCCGTCTCGACCACGATGCCGTCCGCACCGAAAGCCTGCGCCAGCTTCTCCCAGTCGACACCGCCCAACTGCACGCCGTGCAGCGGAATGCCCTTGATCTCCTGCTTGACGCGAATGAGACCGATCTCTCGGTCATCGAACACCAGCACGATGATCGGCAGTCCTTCGCGTTGCGCGGTCTGCAATTCGGCCACGGTCATCAGGAAGCCGCCGTCGCCGGTGAAAGCGACCACCGGGCGATCCTTGTAGGCGATGCGCGCCGCCATCGCGCCCGGAACGGCATAGCCCATCGAGGCGAGGCCGTTCGAGGTCAAAAATTCGTGCGGGCCGTAAGACTCCCATTTCTGCACGACCAGCAGACGACTGGCACCGGCGTCACACGTCGCAATCGTGTCGCGCGGCAGCACCGCGCGCGCCACTTCCATCGCGCGCTGCGGCGAAAGCCCCTTCGCCGGCGTGTTGAGCGCGTCGCGCACCTCGTCGCGAAAATTCCTGGCGGCTTTCTCGCCCCAGTTCGCGCCTTCCGGCGCCCATTTCGCCAGCGCGCCGAGCAGCGCTTTCAGGTCGCCGACAATCTCGGGATCGGCCGGCACCAGCGCGTCGAGGCTCGGCACCGACGAGAGCGCCAGCACCGGCAGCTTGTAGGGCCACGGCTTCGGCTGCAATTCGACCGCGTCGAGACCGATGGTAATAATGAGATCGGATTCCATCACCAGCTTGCGCTCGATCAGGCCGCCGATGATGCAGCCGGCGCGCAGCGGATGATCCTCCGGGATCATGCCTTTGCATTTGGTCGTGGTGAGCACGGGCGCGCCGAGCCGCTCCGCGAATTGCACGAATTCCGCCGACGCGTTGCACCAGTAAACGCCGAGGCCGGCGATCACAATCGGCCGCCGCGCGCGATTGAGAATATCGAGCGCGGGCTTCAAATCGGCGCGGTCGGGACCGGGCACGATCCATGTCGGCACGAGCGGCGGCTCGGCTACGTAGTCTCCCGCCTCGCGCGTCGTCTCGCTTTGCGGAAATTCGAAATGGACCGGCCCCGGCGGCATGCCGGTCGCAACGCGCAGCGCGCGCCGCACCTGCTGGCGCACGACCTTCGCATCGATAGTCGTGCTCCATTTCACGATCGGCTCATAGACCGCGTTCTGGTTGATGCGTTGGCGCAATCCCGTTTCATAGGTCGGACGCGAGTATGCATCGGTGATCGCGATCAGCGGCGAGCGGTCGAGAAATGCGTGCGCGACGCCATTGACCATGTTGGTCGCGCCGGGCCCGCGCGTGGAAAGGCAGACGCCGGGGCTGCCGGTGAGGTCGCCCCAGGTCGCGGCCAGCATCGCGCCCGCGACCTCCTGCTTCATCAGCATGAAGCGCATCTGGCGCCGGCGCGCCGCTTCCATCAATTCGACCGACTCGCCGCCCGGGTGACCGACGATGAAGGGCGTGCCGGCGTCCTTGAAGGCCGCGGCAAGAATTTCGACAGTGGTGGTCATCCGGTGGTGCTCCAGTCGCGCCGCCGCCGCGATGCGCACAATGCCAGCGGGGCGCCCGGCCGCCAACAGGCTTCTGACGTGGCGCCAGGATGACAGTTATTCAGATCGCGCATTCCTGGAGCCGGAATTCGCCGCCGCTTTTATTTGATCTTGTATTCTTCGTCCTGATGCGCGCCGCCCGAGAGCGAGGCAATGAAATCGGCCACCACCTCGCCCAGCATGTTGACGTGGTCCCGCATGAGGCGCTGCGCCTCGGAATCGTCGTTTCGCTCGATCGCCTCGATGATCGTCTCATGCTCCTCGAGCGACTTCTGCATCCGGCCCGGCTGATACGTAATGTAGCGGCGATGCGGATTGACGCGGCTGCGAAGCCGGCGCGCCTCCTGCTGCAAAAACGCGTTCTTGCTGCCGACGAAAATTGCTTCGTGAAACTCGTTGTTGTTCTCGAAAAATCCCTCGAAGTTCTGGGTGGCAACCATCTTTGCGCCGGCTTTCTGTATCTGGCGAAGCTGCTTGCGCTCGGCGAGCGTCATGCGGCGCGCCGAGAGCCGCGCGCACAGGCCTTCCAGCTCGGCCATCACCTGAAACATCTCGATCAGCTCGACCAGCGTCAGCTTCTTCACGATCGCGCCATGGTGGCGGCGCATTTCGACAAGGCCGCTGGAGGCCAGATGCCACAACGCCTCGCGCACCGGCGTCCGGGACACCTTGAATCGATCGGCCAACAGCTTTTCGTCCAGCCGCGCGCCCGGCTGCAGCTTGCCGAGAAAGATCTCTTCTTCGAGGCGATGCAGCAAATCCTCCGAGCGCGAAACGCGGCGGCCGCCGTCGCGCTTTTGCGGATCGAGGCCGCCCTTTCGTGCCTTCAGCGAAATCGTCCGCCTGGCCATGCGCTTGCCTTCCTCGTTCGCCCACCGAAATCCATTAGCATGAGTCTCGAACCGGCTTTCAACGTGCCGCCGCGGCCGCCTACCGGCCCGCGCCTCCAAATAGCCGCCGAACCCACACCGCAAGACGGCTCCAGATGCTTCCGCGAATCGCCCGTCCAACGTCAAAGCTCGTTTGAACCGCCGCGGCCATTTCGCGCGGGGCGGAAGCGGGCGCATCGGCGGCCAATCGCGCCGCCAGCGCCTCGGCAAACTCGTCCGTCAGCCGTTTCGCCACGTCTTCGATCAGGCCGGTGCGGCCGATCTGCCAGAGTTGTCCCGACAAGCTCAGCTCGGCTGCGATCGCGACCACAGCGCCTCCCGGCGCATCCTCGACCCGATAAGACATCGTCGTCGACACGCGCGAGCCGCCGCGCCGGTCCGCGCCCTTGCCTTCGATGCTGCCGCTGCGGCTCGCCTCGTCGCGGTGCACGGTGCCCTCGCCCTCGATCTTGGCCGAGAGGGCTCCAACCCTCAGCCGGAAGGAGCCGCGATAGCTGTCTTCGCTCAGCCGCTCTCCCAGTTCGGCGCCCGGAATGCAGCTGACGACGGCCGGCACGTCGGCGAGGAAACGCCAGACTTCGTCGATCGGGCGCGCGACGAAGACCTGTTGTTCGATACGCATTGGAACACCGCCCCGCGAAATCAGTTTTCGTGCTTCACGGTCACCACAAGACTGACGCTGTCCTGCTTTCCCTCATTGAGGGTGAAGTGCGGGTCTTTGGGCTCGAACAGCACGCCCTCGCCGGCGCGCAGCGTGAAGCGCCTCTTGCCGGTGTCGAACGTCAGCTCGCCGGACATGATGAAAAACACCTGCGACCACGTATCGTGGTGATGCATTTCGCCGCCGGCGCCGGGCGGCGCCGTCGAAACCTGCACCGAAAGATTTCCGTTCTCGAAGGGAAATACGTTCGCCACCTGGAGGCCGCCGAAATGGGCGGGCGGCGTAAACGTTTCCGGCATCTTTTCCTGCCAGATTTTCATCACGGGCTCCTATTTCGAGATGAATTCCATGTAGGGGCTTATGACCGAGCGAACCGGAATCTGGACGAGCGACGGTTTTCCGGATTTCAGCACGCGTTTCATTGCATCCGTGATCTCGTCCGTGCTGTTCGCGTGTGCGCCAAAGCCGCCCAGTCCTTCCACGACTTTCACCCAATCGCGCCGCGGCAGCTCCATTTCAAATTCGCCGCCATACGACATCCGCTGCGGCAGGGCGATGGCGCCCCATTTCTGGTCCTCCAGCACAACGACGATGACAGGCCGATTGTAGCGCGCGGCGGTCTCGAGCTCGGTGACGTGGTAGCCGATGCCGCCGTCGCCGACGAAAACGACGACGGGACGGTCGGGATCGGCAAAGCGCGCCCCGACGGCATAGGGAAGCTCCGCGCCGAGCGCGCCGGACTGTCCCGCGCGCAAATAAAGATTCGGCTTTTTCATCTGCAGCCGCGCGTCCGCCCAGAAATCGACGTTGCCGTGCGACGTGACGAAGACGGTCTCTTCCGGCACCGCGGCGGCGACGGCATCGATCGCGAGCACAGGATGCAGCGGAAGGCCCTCACCAGGCCCGACCTGCGCCGCACGCTCCCGGCGCCATTCGGACGCGAGTTCGTCGACCCACCGCCGATCGACCTTTGGCGCTTTCGCATCCATGAGCGCCTCGACGAAGGCGCTGGGCGCAGCAATAGCGCCATAGTCGGCCTTGCGGTTGCGGCCCAGCAATTCCGCATTGGCAACGCACTGCATGACTTGCGTGTGCGCGCCCAGTGAATCTCCAAACGACAAGTCGAATTCAAAATGGTGACCCAGCAGAATGACCAGGTCTGCTTCGCGCAGCGCGCGACGGAGCGTTCCGTTGCAGGGCGTATAGCCCGGCCCGATGCAGAGCGGCGACGCCTCGTCGATGACGCCGCGCGCGAGCCGCAATGGCGCGAACGGCAGGTGCATGCGCTCGACCAGTGCGGCGAGATTCGCCGGCGCGTCCCAGCGCGCTTCGTCGCCGATGAGCAGCAGCGGCCGCTCTGCGCGCGCAATCGCTGCCATCAGCGTCCCCGCTTCCGCAGACGAAAGCCCGGGCCAGCGGCGCTCGAACGATCGGATCGGTGTTGCGACCGCGGGGGCGGCCAAGATGTTGCTCGGGATTTCGAGGAAGACCGGGCCGGGCGTGCCGGACCACATGTGGCGCCAGGCTGCCTCAATGTATTCGGGAATGCGCTCCGTGCTCAGGACGCGGGCGGCCCACTTCGTGACCGGCGTCATGATCGGCATGTGATCGGCCGACATGCCGGCGCCGCGGTCGAACGCGCGGGTATTGGCTTGCGCGCCGACAATCAGCAGCGGCGTGCCGGCCATCTTCGAGACCAAAGCAGGCGTCACCGTATTCGTCACGCCCGGCCCGAGCGTGACGGCGGCGACTCCGGGAATGCCGGTGAGACGGGAAATCGCTTCGGCCATGAAGCACGCGCCCGCCTCGTGGCGGGTGTGATGGAGCGGCAGGCCGTGCGCGGCGCAGGCGTTGTAGATTGAGTTCAGCGGGCCGCCGGACACCGAAAAGATTTGCCGCACGCCCAGTGTCTTCAGCGACTGGACGACAAGGTCGCCGCCCTCGAAACGGTTTGTGGTCTGCGTCACGGGTTCGTTCCTCAATATCCGCGTGACTTTCCGCCGTCGACGGAAACGGCCGCGCCGGTCACATAGGAGGCGACGTCGGACGCCAATACCGCGACGAGCCTGCCGAAATCCTGCGATCGGCCCATGCGGCGCAGCGGCACTTCATCGAGCCATATCGCTTCCGCCGCCGCGCGATCCAGACCCTTTTCCTTTTGCGTCGCCGCGATGAGGTCGACCATGCGGTCGGTGTCGATCGGCCCCGGGCAGATCGTGTTGACGAGGATATTGTCGTCCGCCAGCTCGACCGACAGCGTCTTCGCGATGCCGGTGATGGCAAGACGCGTGGCGTTCGAGAGAACCATGCTCGGCTGCGCGGTTTTCACGCCGATCGTCGTCACGCAAATGATGCGGCCGCCGCCGCCCTTCTTCATGACCGGGATGACGCGCTGAAGCAGATCGACAACCGGCATGATGGTCATGTCGATGGCGGCGCGCCATTGCTCGCGCCTGAGCGCGACAAAGGGGCCGGCATCGGGCCCCGGCGTATTGGCAACCAGAATGTCGATGCCGCCCCACCTGCGCACGACTTGCTCGATCCCGCGCGCGATGCTCTCCGGGTCACACAAATCCATCGGCAGCGCCACCGCTTCGCCGCCGCCGTCGCGAGAAATCGCCTGCGCTTCGCGCTCGAGCGCGCCGGCGCTGCGGCCCGTCATTGCCACGCGCGCGCCTTCGGCGCACAGCGCGCGCGCCGACGCGAGCCCCAGTCCGCGCGAGGCGGCGGTGACCAGCGCGCGCTTGTCCTTGAGCTGAAGGTCCATGGTGATCCGAGGTCCGGAGATCGACCGAGCG
>DASSRW010000076.1:0-18200 GCA_035701545.1 Pseudolabrys sp. | reverse complement strand
TTGCCCTGTCCCCGCCCGGAAGCACGGTCCCGGGAGCCAAAAATCGCCGCAGGTGGAGCGCCGGAGGGCGACGGGCCCTTCGAGCGATGAAGGCCCGGTCCTTCGCAAGCCCCGCAAGGGGCCGTGAAGGAAGACAAGTGGAATGCGCCTTCCGGCGCTCCACCTCCCTCGCGCCTTTCGGCGCCGAGGGCCTCCGCAAAACCCCGGCGCGGTTTTCGCGCGCGGGATCGAACCCCCATGCTCAAACCCCATGCTCAACATGCCCGGAGACAATCGCCATGCTTGATGTGAAAATGCTTGATAGAAATCCGCCGCGCCTTTCACCGCGCCGCGCCAAACGTCGTCAGAAGTTGATGGCGATCGCCGCCGCGCTCGATGCGCAGCAACCTCCGCCCACAACGCACGAAGAGCTGCGCGCCATTCTCGCGCGCCGCGTTTATCTCCTCGTCGATGGCTGGCGCGATTGTCCCGAAAGCGTCTGCCAACGTCATCGTTATTGCGTGCAGCCGGGCGCGCATTGCAGCGCCGTGCCGCCGCCGGATTTATCGCCGCTGACGCCCGAGACCCGCGCTTTCCTCGACGCATTCTACCGGCGCGTCGTCACGCGGGCGGCCGACGACGCGCCGCCGAGCGAATGACGTGGCGGCGCCCCCGCCTTCCTCTCGCCCTTCTCCCCATGCCATCCTCGGCCCGTTCGGGGTGGAACAGCGAGGACCAGCATGATCGCGCGTTTGTTCGCCGCATCCCTTTTCATTCTTCCGCTCGCCGCGCCCGCTACCGCCGCCGTGCAGTGCGGCGGCGACTTCCGCACGTTTCTTTCCGGCATGGGGCGGGAAGCCGAAAGCGCGGGCATTTCGCGCGGCGTGGTCGACAGGGCCTTCGCGGGGCTCACGCCCGATCAGGCCGTCATCGCCTTCGACCATCGCCAGCACGGCACCTTCCGCCAGAGTTTCGAGCGCTACGCGTCGACGCGGGTTACGCCCGCGCGCATCCGCCGCGCCAAGAAGCTGATGGAGCGCCACGCGCAGCTTTTGTCGCGCATCGAAAAGCGCTTCGGCGTTCCGCGCACGCTTCTGATGGCGATCTGGACGATGGAGTCGGACAACGGCACCGGCGACATGGGCCATCTGCCGGTCGTGCGCACGCTGGCGACGCTCGCGCACGATTGCCGGCGCAGCGAGCTTTTCCAGGGCGAGCTCATCGCGGCGCTCAAGATCGTGCAGCGCGGCGATCTGCCGTTGCGCGATCTCGTCGGCGCCAACGCGGGCGAGATCGGGCAGACGCAGTTTCTGCCGTCGAGCTACATCAAGTACGGCGTCGATTTCGACGGCGACGGCCGCGTCGATCTGCGCCATTCGGTGCCGGACGTGCTCGCATCGACTGCGAATTTATTGAAGACCAACGGCTGGCACGCCGGCCAGCCCTTCGGCCCGGGCACGGCGAATTTCGACGTGATGCGCGAATGGAATCACGCCGACGTCTACCGCCGCGCGCTGGTGCTGTTCAGCGAGAAGCTGGGGGGAGAGTGAATAGGGGTGGGCCAAGGCGCGTCAGCGAACGTAGGGTGGGCTAAGCGAACGTAGGGTGGGCCAAGGCGCGCAAGCGCCGGGCCCACCGCATTGTTCACCACAACTCAACGCTCTTGCGGTGGGCTTCGCTGCGCTCAGCCCACCCTACTTGATCCCTCCCCGAAGACGGGGGGACTTCTCCCTAATCCCCCGCCGCCTTCTCCGCTTCCGCCACCGTCACCGGCTTGTCGCGGTAGAGCGCGGGAAACAGCACCTTCAGGTTCGTCACCTTCGGCGCGTCGTTGATGAAGATGTAGGGCTGCATCGGATGCTTGAGCGCGTAATCCTGGTGATAGCCTTCCGCCGGATAGAACGGCTGCTTCATCGTGCCGGTCTTGGTGACGATCGGCTTCCTGAACACGTGCGCGGCGTCAAGCTGAGCGATATAGGCGCGCGCGGTTTTCTGCTGCGCTTCGTCTTGCGGGAAAATCTCCGAGCGATATTGCGTGCCGGAATCCGGCCCCTGGTAGTTGAGCTCGGTCGGGTTGTGCGCGACCGAAAAATAGATCTGCAAGATCTTGCCGTAGGAGATGACCTTGGGGTCGAACGTCACCTTCACGCTTTCGGCGTGCCCGGTGCGGCCGGTGCTGACCGTCTCGTATTCCGCATCCTTCTGCGCGCCGCCGGCATAACCGGACACCGCGTTCTTCACGCCCTTGACGTGCTGATACACGGCCTGGATGCCCCAGAAGCAGCCGCCGGCAAGCACCGCGGTTTCGAGGCCTTGCGTCGTGTCCAGCGCTTCCGCCGTGGGCGCGGGGATTTTCACCGCGCTTTCCGCCTGCGCCATCATCGGCAGCGCACCGAGCGCGGAGGCAAGAATGATGGCGATACCGAACGTGCGGACCGGGCGCATGGCGAGCTTCCTCTAGGCGGGATGATTTTGTTGCTTCTTATTATCTACGGGCAAAGCCGCGCGCGGGCATCACACATCCGCACACAGGTGCGTGAGGCTTGGGGAAGGGTGGCGCCCCGCCTTTCACGCGGACCAGCCACCCGATTCCGCATCGCAGAAAACAAGCCGCTCATTCGGCCTCGCCCGCAGTAGCGGCACATTCATTCCCTTTGGACCGGCATCAAGGAAAGCAGCATCCCACCGCATTAACTTTCAGTGACAGCCCCATGTCTGCATGCCCTCAGCGCATGGGTTCCATGCCCCTTTAGGCATGTTGCGACGCAGCAAATCGGCTTATATTCCTCGCGAACGACAAAGAAGAAAATTCGACAAACCGGAAGCGCACCAGGGCTCGTCGAACCTGAAAAGGAGATGAAGCCATGGCTTTCTTCTCACACGCCCTTTCACCGGCCGATCCCGTCGCCATTCGCGCGCCCAAACGGGGCCGCCGCGGCCTGTTCGCCCGTCTGGCGGACGCCTTGCTCGCCTCGCGTCAGCAGGACGCTAACCGCGCCATCGCGGCTTACCTCGCCCATACCGGCGGCCGGCTCACTGATAGCGTGGAGCGCGAGATCGAGCGCCGCTTCTTCGGCGAACCGAGAGTTTGAATGCAAACCGCGGGGCCGGGCCACGCAAAAAGCGGGGCAGTCCCGCAAAAAAGGAGACTTGAGAAATGACCACCCTTCCGCTGCGCGAGACCGCGCCCAATCCCTTTGCCGACGCATTTGCGCATGTTGCTGCTGCGATCGACGCCTTCTTTGAGGTGTTCGAGGAGGCGCAGGCGCTCGCCCGCGCCGCCGACAAGCAGCATCCGTTCATGGAGTGGTAGACGGCGAGACGTTTTCCGCATCTGCGCGTCGATACACGAAAGCGCCCGGCCACCCCACCGGGCGCTTTCGTCTGTGATTTTGCGGCCAGGACGGCCATTGACGGCGAAATGGCTGTAATTTTGTGACGCAATTCGTGATCCAAGCCGGCGCGTGTGTGGCGCGGCTGCCACAAAATGACCCGAGTTCCCTTTCAGAGATTCGCGTATCCCCTGAAAAGATGACGGAGTGACCATGGTTCGCATGCTTAGCGTCGGCGCGATTCTCCTGATCGCCGCATCGACCGCATCCGCCACCGAAAAGTTCATCAACCAGCCGAACACCAACGGCGATCTCGAATTTCTCATCAACAAGCATGCTTCAGCCAACAATGTCCCGGTCTCGCTCGTCCGCCGCGTCATCAAACGCGAGAGCCGCGGCAATCCGCGCGTCATCAGCAAGGGCAATTACGGGCTGATGCAAATCCGCCTCGGCACCGCGCGCGCCATGGGCTATCGCGGGTCGGCGGCAGGCCTGCTCGATGCCGATACGAACATGACCTATGCGGTCAAATATCTCGCCGGCGCCTACAAGGCGGCGGGCGGCAATGCCGATCGCGCCGTGCACTACTACGCGGCGGGTTATTATTACGCCGCCAAGCGCAAGGGGCTGCTCAAGGCCGGCGATCCGAACGCGTTGAACACCTTCGCCTCGGCGGCGGCCGGCAACGGCTTCGCTTCGGCGCCGGAGTCTTCGGCAGTGGAAGCAAGGCCTGCTCTCGCCGCGATCAACATGGGCCGTCATCCCGAGGTGTCCGGCTACACGTGGTAGCCGCAGCCTGACGCATCAGGGACTTTGGCCGGTGTGCTCCGCGCTGCGCTGCGGCGGTTGCGCGGATTGGGGCTGCTGCCGCGATTCCGGTGCGGAGCGGCGATAGTTTTTGTCGAACAGCGCGCTGAACAAATCGGGCGGCGGGCGTGAATTCGCGGGCGACGCCTTCGGCTTGACGTGATGGCCGGCGGCGTGACGAAGCGGCGGAATAACCGCCGGCCGTGCCCGCGGCATCTTGATGAGGTTGGGGCGCGGTCTCGGCAAGACGACCGGCAATTCCAGCGACGAGGCTTCTCCGATACCGACCGGCACCGTCGTGGCGGCAGATTTGACGACCGAGCCCGTGACATTCCCGTCATCCGCCGCAGGCGCTGCCTCGGCCTGATCCTTCGGCAGTTCGGCAACGACCACCGGCTTGGCAGCCGCGGTGACCGCCGGCTCGCCGGCCGCGCCGGTCACCGGCGGTTGGACAACTCCGCTCGGTTGGGAAGGCCCGTCTGCGGCCGTTGACCCGGCAATCTCTGGTACGATCGCGGGCGGTGCAATCGAAGCGAGGCTCTCCGGCACGGCCGGCTCTGTTGCCGCAGTCCCGCTCCCCGCCGATGCGCTCACCGCTACGTGCGACGCCGGCGCAACCTCGGACGTTGGCGCCCCGGCATTCGCAATCGAGGCTGTCGCGTCCGAAGGCGCCGGCGACGAAGGCATCATGTCAGTCGACTGAGCGGAAGCAGTTGCCGCCGGCGCAGGCGTGGCCGTGTCTTCGGAAGAGATGGCGGCGACGGCTTTCTCCGCATCCGCCGCAGCCGATGCCGCCGTTGCACCACCTGCGCTGTCAGAAGCCGCGGCCGTCGACGAACCGGCCGCCGCCGCGGCTGGCGAAGTGACGGACGCCAGCTCGTGCCCGGGAGGCGAAGTGACGGACGCCAGCTCCTGCTCGGGAGTCTGTGCCGGTGATTTCTTGCCGGTCTGCTGCATCGGCGCCGGCGGCGATACGGCCGGCACAGCCGGCACAGCCGGCGCGCTGGCCACCTTGGGCTCCGGCGCTGCATTTGCCGGCGCTGCCGCCCGCTCGACTGTGGCCGCGGTTAGGGCCGGCGTATCCGGCAGGCTGCGCAGCGCCAGTATCTCCTGCGCGCGGTGGATCGCCGCCAGGATGAGGAATTGCCGCCATTCGGGGTGCTGCTCGCGTTCGATCAGCGGCCCGCTTGCCGGCGCCTCGACGCGAATGAGCCGGGTGCGCGTAGGCCCCGGGAGTGTCAGGGCCTGCACCAAAGCAATCATGGCGATGAAAACGCCGCCGACTGGAATCATCCGGAAGATTGGCAGCATGAGCCATGCATAGTTGATTCGGGGCCGTGCCCAAAGAAATGCGGCGCTTTTCCGTCCTGCCTGTGGCAGAACCAACACGCCCAACGCCGGGGCCGTGACAGGGTTCCTGGGCGTTGCTAGGAAGCGGTTTGTTAAAAGAAACGTGCGGGGGAATACGTCTATGTTTCAGAAGCCGAATTGCCCGGTCATTGCCATCGAAGAGCACTATTGGGACCGGGAGCTCGCCAAGCATTTCACCGGCCCGGAAGCCGGCCGCGGCAACGAAACGGACGAGCGGCTGTTCGATCTCGGCAAGTTGCGCCTGAAGGAAATGGACGAGGCGAACGTCGACATCCAGGTGCTGTCGCACGGCGCACCTTCGGCACAGAAGCTTCCGCCGGACACCGGCCCGGCGATTGCGCGGGGGGTGAACGACCGGCTGGCGGCGTTCGTGAAATCCAATCCGAAGCGTTTTGCGGCATTTGCCGCGCTGCCGACCGCCAATCCGGGCGCTGCCGCCGACGAGCTCGAGCGCTGCGTGAAAGAGCTCGGCATGAAGGGCGCCATGATTCACGGGCTCTCGACCGGCGAGTTCATCGACCTGAAGAAGTACTGGCCGATCTACGAGCGCGCCGAGAAGCTCGACGTGCCGCTTTATCTGCATCCCTCGCTGCCGAACCAGACCGTCACCGACATTTATTATCAGGATTACGCCAAGGACTTTCCGCTCGTCGTGCGTCCGGCCTGGGGTTACACGGTTGAGACAGCGACGCAGGCGATCCGCCTCGTGCTTTCCGGCGTGTTCGACAAATATCCGAAGCTGAAGATCATCCTCGGCCATTTCGGCGAGACGATCCCGTTCCTGCTTTGGCGCATCGATAGCTCGCTCAAGCGGCCGGGCCAGAAGCAGCTCGACTTCCGCGACATCTTCACCCGAAATTTCTACGTCACAACCAGCGGCTTCTTCTCCAACCCGGCGCTGCTGTGCTGCGTCATGGAAATGGGCGTCGACCACATCCTGTTCGCGATCGACTGGCCGTTCGTTCCCAATCCGCCCGGCGTCGAGTGGATGAAAGGCATTCCGCTTTCTGACGAGGACAAGGCGAAGATCCTGTGCGGCAACGCGCAGCGGCTGTTGCGGATGTAGTCAGCTTTTCTGTCATCGCCGGCTCGGCCCTGCGATCCCGCTTAGCAAAGCACTGCCATCTGAATCGGGATGGTCGAACAAGTCCGGCCATGACAGCTAGGAAATCGGGTGCTGCCTGTAGTACTCGGCATCCGCTGCCGACTGCTTCCATTCCGCGTTGCCGCGCCATTCGCTATGGTGCGCGCGCATGTCGGTGCCGTAGCGCACGCGGAACAGCATCGTGCGCGCGGGACCATTCGCGTATTCGTGCACCTCGCCCGGCGGATGCACCACAAACGCGCCCGGCTTCACTGCGATCGTTTCCTTCGGCGTGCGCATGGTGCCGCCGCCGGAAAAGCAGAAATAGATTTCGGTCGCGTGTGGATGACAGTGGTAAGGGCTGATCTGGCCCGGCTCCCAGCACGCGACGGTGACGTCGCCGTCCGCGATCTTGCCGAGGATTTTCTCGACGTGCTTTTTCGGATTCCATTCCTGTTCTTGTGCGAGATCGAAGACGTGCATGGCTGTTTCCTCCGGCAGGACCGGCATTCTAGTCGACGCGGCGCGGCAAAGGGGAGGGTGCGAATGGCATTTCGCGCCATAGGTTGCTAGAAAGCTGTGCGCCGCGGCTGCCGGCCGATGCGTCGCGGGCCCGTAGCTCAATGGTCAGAGCCGACCGCTCATAACGGTCTGGTTGGAGGTTCGAGTCCTCCCGGGCCCACCACGCAGCCTCGTGCAGACGGAAATCCTGTTTCCAGGTAAACGGAAAGCGGTCCACAGCGGTGGTGACGCTCGCGCTCCTTGTCTTTCGATTGGGGAGACACCTTCGACGATGGAGCTGTGAGATTATCCAAATGCAAATCAGGTGCGCTCAAAAATTATTGCGGAACGATTCTACTACAATCAAAAGTCAGCGTTGGCCTTGCTCCACTCAGTTCACGTCCTGGGCCGTTACGGATAAGAGCCTTTGCTTGTTTAACCCATCGTTTCGGGAAACACGTCGACGATTTTCTTCGTCATTGGATTGACGATCGCTATTTGACCCTTGACCTTCATGTATTTGTAATCAGCCAGCATCGGTAATTCCTGCGTCAAAGATGAGGGCAGTGCATGTGCACGAAGCGCGGACGGGACTTTGGCGCCAACTGTCGGTGTGAAATCCTTTTTCGATTTGGTCTTTTTAAGCTGAAACGTGGTCTCGGTATCTAAACCTGTGACCGCTGCCCGAATTTTCTGATGCTGCGCGTCGGTCAGGTGCAGCGGTGGAAGCGGCGGCGTCAGATGGGTTGAAGGCTCGTCCGGGCCGCTCGCTGAGGCGGCACCGTTCGTAGTGCCGGACGTTGCACTTGATCGCCCAATTGCCCCGTGGCCATTGTCGGCCGCAGTCGCGATGCCGGGGAGAATCGCCAACGCTGCGACCGTGCAGATGAATGACAAGAATGAAGCGGTTCCTCGCATCCAAATCTCCTCGTGCCCTTTGCGCCTCCGGTTGCCAGGAACCCGCTGGGCGCGATACGGCTCTGTTCGATCATTTACTTCGTAATCTCCGCAACGACGGTGCGGGTGGCAGGCTCCACGAGAAAAACCCTGTCTTTCGTTTTCAGGTATTTGAGGCCTGCGACCGCGGCGATATCACCGATGCTCTGCGGCATCGGGTGCATTTCATTGAGCGCCTGGTGCGGCGAAAGCGCGCTCGCCGGCGCGAGCTTGTCGGCATCGGATGCCGCGGTCTGCTTATCGCCCATGACCGCCTGATAGACGCGTTGCCTCTGCGCGTCGCTCAGCGGCAGGGGAAACGCCATGGTCGGGACGCGGTCGAGCGTGTCGTTTTCACGCGAAAACTTGGCGGGCACGGTCTGGGGTGTCGAGCCCGGGGGACCGGGTTGCGCGCTCGCGACTTCCGACGTCGCCGCGCCAGTGGTTGCACCCGAGCCGTTCGTGGCCGGATTGCCTTGAGCGGCGCCATGGATCTTCATCAGCGCCGCGCGGGCCTCCTCCGGCGTCGGAATCTTGATTTGCGGATGAGGACCTGTCGGTACGGGCTCCGCGACGCCTGGATTGATTTGTCCGGTGTCCGGATTGAATCCAGGATTAGTCTCGGCGAACGCTTTTTCGGCGGCGAAGCTGCCGTTGAGCGCCACAGCTGCAATGCTCGCGGCCAACGCAGCGCACCGCCATCCACAAAACAGCTTCATGGCGCGCTTCTATATCTGTCGCCCTTTCGACAGGGATAACACTCAGAGCTTTGCAGAGTTGCATGAGTCGGCCGAATTCATCGGTTCCGAGTTGCCGGCCGACGCTTACCGCCGGGACCTAAACGACGTACCATCTGTCCCTCAACGGGCGCATCGATCCGATCTTCCGCGCGGCGTGCAGGTGGCGGAATGAACAGTCTCTTTGATGGCCTCGTGATAGTGGTCGCAGGGGCGTTTATAGTTATCCTGCTGCTTGCGATCGCATTCGATATGCCCGCGATGCTTGCTGCCATCTTAGCTGCCGGAATCGTTGCGGGGTGCGTGGAGTACTACGCCCGCGCGGACAGGAGAGGAGGTTAGCAAGCTAGAGTGAAACTCTCTCTTCTTTATCTTTATCTGCGGGATCGAATTGGACCACGCTTAAGTTTGGCTGACGCTTGCGTTGCTCGCGGACGGCGCCATTCGCGATAACGCCGGTTGGACATCAAAATGCTGACGTATGCCGCGGCTTTGGCGCATTTTGCAGTATCATGTTGCGATGACAGCGTGGCACCAAAGGCTTTTCATTGCAGCGCTGCTTCTGCCGCTCTGCTTTTCGCCGGCGCACGGTCAACTGCGCGGTCACGGCGGACCGGTGCGCGCGCTGGCAATCTCCGCCGACGGAACCGAAGCGATTTCCGGTAGCTTCGACACCTCGGCGATCCGCTGGTCGCTCAAGCGTCACGTCGCCGAGCAGGTGATGCGCTTCCACGACAGCGCCGTAAACGCGGTCGCGTTCCTCAAGGATGGCCGCATCGTCACGGCGGGCGCCGGCGCGCATATCGCGATATGGACGCCCGGCCATCCGCGGCCCGACAAGGTTCTCGACGGACACACAGGGCCGATTGTGGGACTTGCGGTCTCGCCTGACGGAAAGACATTGGCTTCGGCGTCCTGGGATCGCACCGTCCGGCTTTGGCCGCTTGGCGGCGGCACGCCCCGCGTGCTTGAAGGGCATTCGCAGAATGTCAACGGCGTGGCCTTTACGCCCGACGGGCGAAGTCTTGTGAGTGCCGGCTACGATGCGACGTTGCGCATATGGTCCTTGGACGACAGCAAGCAGACGATCATCCGCTCGCTGCCGGCACCGCTGAACTCTGTCGCTGTTGCTCCGGATGGCGAGATCGTCACGGCCGGCGCGAACGGCAACGTCTATTTTCTTTCGCCGCAGGGTGAGAGACGCGCCGAGGTGAAAGCGTCGGGCGCACCGGTGATCGCCGTCGCAGTCTCGCGCGACGGCACGCTGGTGGCGGCGGCGGGAGTCAAGGGTTCGGTCGCCATCATCGATCGCAACAGGCGCAAGCTGATGCGCACGCTTGTTGGCCCCGGCCTGCCTGTCTGGTCGGTAGCGTTCTTTCCCGACAATCGCACCCTGTTGACCGGCGGCACGGACCGCATCATCAGACGCTGGAATGCCCTAAGCGGCGAGCCGGTGGGCTCGGTCGTCGTCGGCACGCCGGCTGATCCGCTCGCGGCTTATGCCGGCGATCATGGCGCAGAAGTGTTTCGCGCGTGCGTCGCCTGTCACACGTTGAAACCGGATGAAGGCAACAGGGCAGGGCCCACGCTCGCCGGAATTTTCGGCCGCCGCATCGCAACGCTGCCGGGCTACAATTTCTCGCCTGCGCTCAAACAGCTCGATATCGTCTGGTCTCCGCAAACCGTATCGAAACTTTTCGAGCTCGGTCCGGCGACCTACACGCCGGGCACCAAGATGCCTGAGCAGAAAATCGGCTCAGCGGAAGACCGCAAGGCGTTGGTGGACTTTCTCGAAAGAGTGACGAAGTAAGTCCGTCGCTTGCGACCCTTCAGTTCTCCGGCTCCCGTTCCCGGAGATAATCGTCTGTCGTGCGCGGCGCAGGGCGTTGCGGCGCGCCAGACGGATCGAAGTTATCCTCGGCCACAACCTGAACGCGGCAGTCAGCGCACATCTTGATGACGTCGAGGCGCTTCTTGGAGTCTTTGTACATCCAGTGCTTGCCCTCCAGCTTCGCGACGACGCGCTCGACCGAACTTCTGGTACCGAACGGCTCACCGCAGCGGATGCAGAGGAACGGCTCTTCCTGTTTGACGATCCGTGTTGCGGCGGTGGCTGCACGGAAATCGATCTGCGGCTGCAACGTGATGACCTTCTCGGGACAAGTTGCCTTGCACAAACCGCATTGCACGCAGGCATCCTCCGCGAAGCGCAGCATTGGCCGCTCCGGATCGTCCG
The DNA here is from genome assembly GCA_035701545.1 of Pseudolabrys sp. Taxonomy (GTDB): domain Bacteria; phylum Pseudomonadota; class Alphaproteobacteria; order Rhizobiales; family Xanthobacteraceae; genus Pseudolabrys. The sequence continues at coordinate 7,217 of DASSRW010000076.1, read as the reverse complement.
ATAGCGCGCCGGTCGGGCAGGCGGAGACGCAAGACAGGCACAGCGTGCAGCCAGCCACATCGACGTTGATCGCTCCAAAAGGCGCTCCATTGGGCAACGGGATAATGTCAATTGGCGCCGGCGCAGCCCCGTGCAGCTCGCGCAGCGAAAGACGCATCACCTCGCGCTTGCCGCCGACCGCGGAAAACCTGGCGGGCCGCGGCGCGCCGTCCATCGGCTCGATCGCATGCAGATGTTCACCGAACGTGTCGGGATCGTCCGTCTCGATCGTCGCAAGACGTGCGCCGGCGAACCCTAATCCGCCGAGAATGGGTTCCGCGAACGCGATCGTTTGCCGGAGGCCGGCAACGTCGTGACGCGGCCTCGCGCGCAGCAGAAAACGGACGGCGGAGGCGCCATAAGCGAAAGAGGCCGCGATCGATTCGAGGCCGACTTGAGTCACTTCGTTGACCGCGACCGGGAGTACGTTTGCCGGCAATCCGTCGCCATAATGCGCCAGCGCGCTGATCATCTCGCCGCCGTGCGTCTCGTCGTGGAACAGGATTATTGCGTGCTTGCCGCCCGCCTTGTGATAGGCGCCAAGCAGCGTGCGCAGCTTGCGCAGCAGCGCATCCGAAGGCGGCAACGCATATGCGGCCGCCCCTGTTGGGCAGGCGGCGGCGCATTGGCCGCAGCCGGCGCAAATGCCGGCGTCGATCGCGACATGATCGCCGTCGGGCGCGATCGCACCCGTCGGGCAAAGATCGAGACAGCGGTGGCAGCCCACGATCTTTGATCGGGAGTGGGCGCAGATATCGGCCGTGAAGTTTACGTAGCGCGGCTTGTCAAACGTGCCGACTAGGTCGCGCGCCTTGATGACAGCGCGCAGCACCGTAGCAGGATCGGCCGGATCGGCGCGAACATAGCCGTCGCGCAAGTCGGCGGCGGGAAACAAGGACTTTCCTCCCGACAAGTCGATCAGAATATCGCAGCGCGACAACGCTCCGTTGCGCGCATCGCCGAACGTCAATGTACCGCGTGAGGATGGTCTGGGTGACGCGTAGTCGTCGACCGTCACCTCGAATTTTCCGAGATAGCCTTTTGCAAAACGAATCTTGCCTTTGACGACAGGAAATTCAGTAATCCGTAACGGCGCAATGTCCGCGGCGGGATCGATGAGAACGGTCACGTCAAGATGATCTTTCAAGACCTGCGCGGCTTCGATCACCTGCTCGTCCTTGCCGTAGATGAGAACGACGCCGTCGCTCTCGAGCGCGATGTATTCCGGCGCGGAAGCGGTTTCCGCCGCCGCCGCGATCAGCGCAGCCATTTTCGGACCGGCGTCGTCGCTGTCCTTCGACCATCCGGCGGTTTCCCGAATATTGACGAATGTGAGCTCGCCAGCGCTGTTCTGTTCCTCGGCGAGTTCGGTGAATAACGGCGATTCCTGCGTGCATGCCACAACAATCGAGCCATCGTTGGCGGCTGCGCGGAAGCGCTCCGCTTCGGCACGACAGAACTGCCGACCGGAAACGACATTGGCGCTTGGGCAGACGCGGCGTACAGCGTCGGCATCAAGCGGCATCGTGTCCTCGCAGGAACACATGACAATGGTGCGCGGCCGATCGGCCATGAACGCCTTGCCTTTCTCGCCCGCTAACGCGCCAGATCGGACTTGATTCCGCGTCAGTTCGGGCCGTGTGCGGGGCTAGTCCTACAAGCTCCTCAGTCTATAATTATAGCCGTTCGAAACAAGAAAGTACGAGTTGGGAGCAACACGGCTGGAAACGCGAACCCGTACCCGGATGCCATTTTCATTGGAACTCGTGCTGCCGCCGCCATTCACTCTGGTGACGTTGCGGGAGGTCGGTGACGCATTCGCCCATGCAATGGCAATCGCGGCGGAAAAAGGCGCGGGCACGCTCGTCTATGTCGGCCGGTTTGATCTCGCGGAATTTGCCGTCGTGCTGGAACCCGACGATCCCCTGCGCATGGCACGGCGCACCTTTTATGCCGCAATGTCCGCGCTCGCTGACGCGCTGATCGCGCTCGCGCCTCCGGAAACGCCGCTCGACATCATCTGGCCCGACGCCATCTCGGTTAATGGCGCCGCGGTCGGCGGAGGACGTCTTGGATGGCCGCGCGGCGCGCGCGAAGATAAGCCGCCAGCCTGGCTGGTGTTCGGCGCGATGATCCGTACGGTCTCGATGAGCAATGAGCCCGGGCTCAATCCTTTGAGCACTGCGCTTGAGGAGGAAGGCTTCACCGACTTTGCGGCGGCACGGCTGGTCGAAAGCTTTGCGCGCCATCTCATGCTTGCGACGGATACATGGCAGGAGCGCGGATTTTCCGCAGTAGCACACGATTATCTGGTCCGGTTGCCACGCGAGAAAGGTACACGCCGCGACATCGACGAGCATGGCGATTTGCTCATCCGTCACGTCGGCTCCGCTGAGGCGGAGTGCAGGAAGTTGTTGCCGGCGTTGGCGGCGCCGTCCTGGCTCGATCCGAAAACGGCGGGGCCACGCCGATGAAGCTGTTGCGCACCATCCGGCTCGACGCATCGGACACCTTCGTCTTCGATAAGGCGGCCGAGCCCGGCGAATGGGCGGTTTCGGGCGCGTTCGTCTTCTGGGGCGGCAATCCGGCCGAACTGACGGGCAAGGCGCGCTCCGCGTTCCGCGCCGGCTTCCTCGGCGTGAGTTCGCTTGCGTGGTCCACGCTGGTGCAAATCGTGCAAGCGGATGAAGCGGAGCGCCAAGCGGTGGTCACGATGCTCGCGCAACGGCTGGTTGAAAGCTTCGGCGCACCCGATGTCGAGACCGCGCGCATCGCCGCGGAAGAGGAGGTCACTTTTGCCGAGTCGCTTTGCAATCAACCGCTGGATACGTTGATCGCCGTGCATCGCGCTTACGAAGACGGCGATGTGCGGGAGTCATTCCGCACCCTGCATCCGCGCACCGGCCCGAAACCGCTGCGGGCGTTCTCATTTCTGGAGGTGGAAGGCGAGCCGGAGCCGCAGGCTGGCGACAACGTCGATTTGGTGGCGCTCGCCGGAAAAGAACACAAATGAAAGACTTCTGGGTTTCCTGCGGTCACCATCTGCTTGATCGCGACACGGGCGGCGGCCTGCTGGTCACCGACGAATTCCTCAAGGTCTATCTGGCTCGCCCGGAGTTGACGCCGCCGGCGGACGCCTGCGCTGCCGAACGCGCAGTCTATGAGGCGTTGTTGGACGATCCGCGCAGGCCGCTTTCAAAGTCCGAGATTTCGGCCATCGCTGATCCGGACGCGCGCGAGAACTGGCGGCAGATGATGGCGTTCCGCGACCATTTGCTGCGCCACAAGACTTTGGAGGCGGCTTATTCCGATTTGGCGCGCAACGGGAGCGGCGGCACGCCGCCCTTGTTCATCGATCAGCTTGTCCACGTCATCCTGCGGAACACGCTGGATCGCTGCACCGATCCGCTGGTGCTGCGCGCCGGCGAACTGTTCTTCCGGACCCAGCGCGTTACCGTGCATGACAATTCGCTGCTCGCCGCGGACGAGGAGACGATTGGCGGCGTCAACGCGGCGCCGGCATCCCCGCTCATCTCGATGCTCGGCATTCCCGCCGAAGCGAACATTGACGTTCTCAACGAGGACAACGCGCTCACTTATTGGGAGCGCAGCGACCGTTTCGATATGGCGCTCGATGTTACCGCCGGGCGCGCCGGGCTTGCCGCTCTGGCGAAAGCCATGACGGCATGGATTTCTCACATTCTCGGCGTCGAGGTGGAAATCGAGCCAGTCACCGAATTCAGCAATATCAATCTCGCGTGGTACGTCGGGCTGGATGCGGACGCGACGAAACTGGGCGATCAGTTGTGGCGCGGCGAGCAGCCGGATGAGCTGTCGCTTGCGCGCGTGGTGGGATTGTTTCGCCTTGCTTTCGCGAATGCGTCGGTGATGCTGGAAAAGGTGCGAGGAGAGCCGGTCTATCTCATCCTGTCGATGACGCCGGACAAGCTTATCCGCATGAAGCCGCAAAATCTGGTTGCCGGGTTGCCGATCAGCTATCTGGAGGCCGTGAGTTGAACGTTGCGCCGCCTCTTCAAACCATCGCGGTCGGCGTCGTCGTCGAGCGCAGCAAAGGCGTTACGGAGTGGAGCGATTTCGCCTGGCGCCCGCTTGCCGTGCTAGTCGGTGAAGCGGCGGCTGCGCCGTGGAGCAAGCTCAGCGACGACGGAACACGTGCGACGTTTTTCGCGGGCGCTACCGAGATCGAATTGCACCGCACGGCGGCCGATAATTATCGCAGCAATCTGGCGACGGGAAATCCCTCGCTTTGGATTGCGCTGCGGCCCACCGGCGCGGAGCCGCCGTACGAGTTGTTCGCCGTCACGGCCGATCCGGCGGAAGGCGAGGCGCTAACCGAGGCCGGCAACGACCTGATCGAAGCCGTGCCTATGCCGCCGGCCATTCAGGATGTCGTTGCCGTGTTCGTGGCGGAGCACCACGTCGATCAGGCGTTCGTGAAGCGCAAGCGCGACCGCGCTGACCCGGAAGCTATGGCGAGCCGCGCGCCGCTCGATAGCGAGAAGCACCGATGAGCGAGCCGGAAAATTTTCTGGAGCGATGGTCGCGGCGCAAGCGCGAAGCCGTGGCCCCGTCGCCGGTCGTCAAGCCGGAAAAAGCCGGCGAAGGCGCCGCGGTCGAGCGGATCGAGCCCGCTGCATCGAAAGCTGAGGCGCCGAAAGACGAAGAGCACGCGTTCGACGTCTCCAAGCTTCCGCCGATCGAATCAATCGGCGCAAATTCGGACGTGCGCGCATTCATGCAGCCGGGTGTTCCACCTGAGTTGAAGCATGCGGCTCTTCGTCGCGCGTGGTCCGCCGACGCCGAAATTCGCGACTTCATCGGGCTGGTTGAGAACGGATGGGATTTCAACGATCCGAACGGCGTTCCCGGTTTTGGGCCGCTTGGGAAAGAAGATATCGCGCGCCTGCTCGCGCAAGCTGTCGGCGAACCCGAACCTACTACCGGTTCGGATGTAAAACCCGTCAAAACGACAGATGCCCGCTCCGCAAATGATGCGTCGGTAAGCGATTCTGATGCGCCGCATTCGACCAAAGATGTAGGTCAAGCAGCGCACGACACGCGGGAGCAGATATCCGATGAAGATTCACGCGAACGCCGCGCCGATACTGCAACGCAAAACGAGGCAACCGTCGCTTCGACTCATCCGGCAAAACGACGGCGTGGGCATGGCGGTGCGCTCCCGACCTGAACATGAAATGAGTGCTCCTATAGCTTCTGACTATTGACCCCGCATCAAGGCCGGCGATAGCCTTTAACTATTCTGAACTACCGACTCCGCCGTACCCGCGTAGCGGGTGGTGTGCGTCGTTAGAGCGGGATCGGCCGATAGCGATATCGGGAGTACTCATCATGAACGATCCGGGGCTCCGGGAAGCAATTCGTATCGCTGGCGGCGTTACCGAGCTTGCTCGCCGGATCGGAATTTCCCAGCCGTCGATATCGAACTGGACGCGCGTGCCGGCTGAGCGGGTGCTCTCGGTCGAGGCGGCAACCGGTATCGCCCGCAACGTTCTTCGTCCCGATCTTTATGCGGAAGCGGGCGCAAGAGGCATCGACGACGTCGATCTCTCGCGCGCGCAGGAATACGCGTTGTTGGCGGCGCTCTTGCTGCGGGCGCCCGACGCCGCTTTCCTCAGGCGCCTAGGCGGACTGCGCGGCGATCCGACGCCGCTCGGCGGTACGCATATCGCTCTCGCAGATGCGGCGAGCAACACGGACGCAGGCAAGGTCGAGCGCGAATTTTTCAACCTCTTCATCGGCATCGGTCGCGGCGAATTGGTGCCGTACGGTTCTTACTATCTGACCGGCTTTCTGCACGAGCGTCCGCTCGCTCGGCTCCGCGACGATTTGATCGAGCTCGGCATCGAACGCGCCGATGGCCAATACGAGCCGGAAGATAATGCCGGCATTCTTTGCGAGATCATGTCCGGCGTCGCCGGCGGCCAGTTCGATGCGCCGCCGGGTTCCGACCGGCGCCTGTTTGAAAAGCATCTTTCGCCATGGCTCGGCCGTTTCTTCGCGGACATGGAGAGCGCCGAAAGCGCGGACTTCTATCGCCGCGTCGGCGCCGTTGGCCGCGCATTCGTGGAAATTGAGGCGGAGGCTTTCGCCTTGCCTGGGTGACGCGAAACCGAGGAACATACGCATTCGAGGAGGACTGGCGATGAAAACGGACGAAAAAGCCAACCTTGCAAGACGCGATTTCCTTCGTGTGCTTGGCGCCGGCGCCGGTGTTGCTGCGACGCCCGCGCTCCTGGTGAGCGAGGCAAAAGCCGATTCCGAAAGCGCCCAGGAAAAGACCAAGGCGCGATACCGGGCCGATTCCGACGACGTAAAAGCCTTTTACCGCGTCAACAGCTACCCGCGCTGAAGGGAGGCATGCCGTGCTGATCAAGAGAAAAGAACGCCAAGCGCGCCGCGGTTCGCTTTCCGCACTGGCCAGCCAGGGAAACGCCGGGTGCGATCGCCGCACTTTCTTGCAACGGTCCGGTCTTGTCGCCGGCGGGCTCGCCACGCTCGGGGCGCTGCCGCTTGCGACCGTGCGCAAGGCCAAAGCCGGGCCGCCGCCCGCCAAAGGCGCGGCCGTGACAATTCGCAAGGGCGTCTGCACGCATTGCGCGGTCGGTTGCACCGTTACCGCCGAGGTATCGAACGGCGTCTGGATCGGCCAGGAGCCGAGCTGGGAGTCGCCCATCAACCGCGGCTCGCACTGCGCCAAGGGCGCGTCGGTGCGCGAATTGGTGATGGGGGAGCGCCGGCTGAAATATCCGATGAAGCTCGCCAATGGCCAGTGGACCCGCATCAAATGGGACCAGGCGATCGACGAGCTCGGCGACAAGATGCTGGCTATCCGGCAGAAGTCGGGCGCAGACTCGGTTTATTGGCTTGGTTCAGCCAAGATGACCAATGAAGGTTCTTATTGGTTCCGCAAGATGGGCGCGTACTGGGGGACCAACAACACCGACCATCAGGCGCGCATCTGCCATTCGACGACCGTCACCGGCGTGGCCAATACCTGGGGTTACGGCGCGATGACGAACAACCTCAACGACATGCGCAGGGCGAAGACGCTGATTTTCATCGGCAGCAACGCCGCCGAAGCGCATCCGGTCGGCATGCAGCACATGCTCGAGTCGAAGGAGCTGAACAAGGGCAAC
>DASSRW010000075.1:0-8469 GCA_035701545.1 Pseudolabrys sp. | reverse complement strand
AACTGCGGCGGGTCCGTCACACGACGCAATATGTTTTGATTTCCAGCTACTTATCGAAAACGATTAAACAGGCGCATAAAATAGGGGCCGCTCGCCAGGAATGTGCGGAATCGTTGGAATTATCGGCCGCGAACCGGTGGCCGGCCACCTTGTCGATGCGCTCAAGCGTCTCGAATACCGCGGCTATGACTCCGCCGGGGTTGCCACGCTCGAAAAAGGCGCGCTGACCCGTCGCCGGGCCGAAGGCAAACTGAAAGCGTTGGAGACGCGGCTCGAACGCGCGCCGCTGAAGGGCACCATCGGCATCGGCCATACCCGCTGGGCGACACATGGCCGTCCCAGCGAGGACAACGCGCATCCGCATGCGACCGAGAACGTTGCGGTCGTCCATAACGGCATCATCGAGAACTTCCGCGAACTGCGGGAGCGGCTCGGCAAGAACGGCTCGAAGTTCGGCAGCGAAACCGATACGGAAGTCGTCGCGCATCTCGTCACCGACGAAATGAAGAAGGGCAGGAAGCCGGCGGAGGCCGTTGCCTCCGCGCTCAAGCAGTTGCGCGGCGCTTTCGCGCTCGCCTTTCTTTTCGCGGGCGAAGAGGACCTGCTCATCGGAGCCCGCAAAGGCTCGCCGCTCGCTGTCGGCTATGGCGATGGCGAGATGTATCTCGGCTCCGATGCAATTGCATTGGCGCCGTTCACCGACACGATCAGCTATCTCGAAGACGGCGACTGGGCGGTGGTGACGCGCAAAGGCGTCGAAATCCACGACCAGACCGACAGGGTCGTTAAGCGCGAAGTGGTGAAGTCCACGGCCTCCGCCCAGATGGTCGACAAGGGCAACCACAAGCATTTCATGGCCAAGGAAATCCACGAACAGCCAGAGGTGGTCGGTCATACGCTCGCACATTACATCGACATGACCAGAGAACACGTTGTATTACCACGCAAATTGCCGTTTGACTGGGCGGCGCTAAAGCGCCTCTCGATTTCGGCTTGCGGCACTGCCTTCTATTCGGGGCTTGTCGCCAAATACTGGTTCGAGCGCTTCGCGAAAATCCCCGTCGAGATCGATATCGCCTCGGAATTCCGCTATCGCGGCACGCCGCTCGATGCAGGCAATCTTGCAATCTTCGTGTCGCAATCCGGCGAGACCGCCGACACGCTCGCCTCGCTGCGTTACGCACGCGAAAACAAGCAGCACGTACTCTCGGTCGTGAACGTGCCGACATCGACCATCGCGCGCGAAAGCGAAGCGGTGATGCCGACCCTGGCCGGTCCCGAAATAGGCGTTGCCTCAACCAAAGCTTTCACTTGTCAGCTTGCGGTGTTGTGTTGTCTCGCCATTGCGGCCGGCCGCGCGCGCGGCGAACTGTCCGAAGCGGACGAGCAGAACCTCGTGCGGGCGCTGATCGAAGTGCCGCGCCATATGGCCGAGGCACTGGCGCTCGAGCCGGATATTGAAAAGCTTTCGCGCGCGCTCGCCAAGGTCAAAGACGTTCTCTATCTCGGCCGCGGCACCAGTTTCCCGATCGCGCTCGAAGGCGCGCTGAAGCTGAAGGAAATCTCCTACATCCATGCCGAAGGTTATGCCGCAGGCGAGCTCAAGCACGGGCCGATTGCCTTGATCGACAAGACCATGCCGGTGATCGTGATCGCGCCGCACGATCGCGTGTTCGAGAAAACGGTTTCGAACATGCAGGAGGTGGCGGCCCGCGGCGGACGGATCATCCTGGTCACGGACCCCAAGGGTGCCAAGGAGGCGACCGTGGGCTCGACCGTGACCCTCGCGCTGCCGGAAATGGCCTCGACCGTGACCCCCTTGGTCTATGCCATTCCGGTGCAGCTGATGGCCTACCATACCGCGGTTGCGATCGGCACCGACGTGGACCAGCCCCGCAACCTCGCGAAATCGGTCACGGTGGAATAAATTCGGCTGATGACCGACCCTATCCCCACGCCCGAGGCCGGCCCGCAGAAAGGCGGAGTGGCGGGCCGCATCCGCAACTATTTCCTGACCGGGCTGGTGGTCGCCGGCCCGCTTGCGATCACCATCTGGCTCATCTGGTCGATCATCACGTGGGCGGACGACGTGATGCGCCCGCTGATCCCGCCGGTATATCGGCCCGAGACATACCTCCCGTGGCCCATTCCGGGAACCGGACTGATCATCGCCTTTGTCGCTTTGACGGCGCTCGGCTTCCTGACCGCGAATCTCGTCGGGCGCACTTTGGTCGGCTGGGGCGAAACCCTGCTCAGCCATATGCCAATCGTGCGGCCGATCTACAAAACCATGAAGCAGATTTTCGAGACGCTATTCTCGAAATCAGGCTCTAGTTTCCGCAAGGTCGCACTGGTGGAGTTTCCGGCACCAGGCATGTGGTCGCTGGTGTTTCTATCGCAGCCGCCGAGCGGCGATATTGCCGAACGTCTGCCGAAGACCGAACACGTTTCGGCCTTCATGCCTTGCACGCCCAACCCGACGACCGGCTTTTTCTTCTATGTGCCACGCAAGGACCTGATCGAGATCGACATCTCGGTCGAAAACGCCATGGCGCTGCTGATCTCGGCGGGCATGGTGCAGCCCGATTCCGATGCGCAGAAGAAGCTGTCGAGTTTGGCGGCAACGGCACAAGCCGCGCAGGCAAGCCGCCGCGCCGAAACAGTAGACTGATGCCCCGTTGCCTAGCCGTATTGGGCCAGGTCCTGTTCGCTTGGTATGCGTCCCTCCGGAGTCAACCGGTCGACGACTTCAGGCAAATGCTGACTGAGCCCTTCGAGAAGTTCATCACGTGACATTCCGGTTTGGGCGGTCAGCATGTCGATCTGCTCGGGGCTTAGTACGCTTGCCAACTGGTCGGGCGCGATCGTCCTGTTCGGGCCCGTTCCTATCCAGGATTTGGCGACGTCGCCTTGGCCGCCTTGCTGAAACTGTTTCATCAGATCGCCCAAGCCGCCGCTGAGAACGCTTCCTGCGGCGCCACCTGCAAGCAATCCGCCCAGGCCGCCGAGGCCGCCATGGAGAAGCCCGCCAAGCCCGCCGCCGGTGCTGGCATCTTGATCGGGTGATATGCCCGACCGCCCCCCCGCTGTCTGACTTGCGGGTGAACCCGTGAAACCTTTCATCGCTTTGTAGGCGAGCAAGCCGAGTACAGCCATTGTGATGGGAGACATGCCGCCGCTGGTGGCATTTGGATTTTGTTGTCCTCGAGGTCCATTCTGCATTCCGGTGAGAACGTCGAGAAGGCCCATTTGTACCTCCTAATAGCGCTCGTGTGCGGTGCGCAGGAATGGCTTTCGGCTGTGAATGGTTCCGTCACAAGATGGTGACACGGGAACCAAAGGAACGGTCCGGATTTGCTCTCCACAACATGGAGCGGTCGCCATGAACATTCTCTGGATCGTTCTTATCGGATTCATCGCCGGCCTCATTGCGCGGTGGCTCGCACCGGGACCGAACAATCCTTCGGGGTTCATACTTACGACTGTGCTGGGCGTCATCGGCGCGTTCGCCGCGACGTTTGTCGGCCAAGCAATTGGCTGGTATCGCCTCGATCAAGGCGCCGGTCTGATTGGTGCGACGGTCGGTGCGATCATTGTGCTGTTCATTTGGCATCGCCTTGTGGCGAGCGGCACAATCCGCGACCCGCAGCCCGGAACGCGCCGCTGGCTTTGACGCGCGATCAGCCCGCGCGGATCAGCTTGATTGCGTCGTCTTTCTCGAAAAGATGGAGCAGATGACGCAGCGCCTGCCCGCGCTCCGATGTCAACGACGGGTCGCGGGAGAGAACAAGCGCCGCGTCGTCTCGTGCGGCACCAAGATATTTCCCATGCACTTCAGGGAGCGCGATGCGGAAACCCGGCAAGCCGCTTTGCCGCGTGCCCAGCACGTCGCCTTCGCCGCGCAGACGCAGATCTTCCTCGGCGATGCGAAAGCCATCTTCGGTCTCGCGCAGAATCGCGAGGCGCGCCTTGGCCGTTTCGCCGAGGGGCGTCTTGTAGAGCAGCAAGCAGGTGGAGCGGCCGGAGCCGCGGCCGATGCGCCCACGTAGCTGGTGCAGCTGCGCGAGACCGAAGCGTTCGGCGTGCTCGATCGCCATGACGGTTGCTTCCGGCACGTCGACGCCGACTTCGATCACCGTCGTTGCCACCAGGAGCCGGGTTTCACCGGAAGCGAAACGTCCCATGGCAGCATCCTTGCCTGTTCCCGTCATGCGGCCATGGACGAGGTCGACGACATTGCCGAAGCGTGTTTGCAGTTCCTTGAAACGGGCTTCGGCGGCGGCAAGATCGGTCTTTTCGGAATCCTCGACCAGTGGGCACACCCAATAGGCGCGCTGACCCTGCTCGAGCGCGCGGCCGACCGCATCCTCGACCTCGGCGATGCGCGTGAGCGGAATGGTTCGCGTGTCGACCGGCAGACGTCCAGCCGGTTTTTCGCGCAACTCGGAAATGTCCATGTCACCGAAATAGGTGAGCACCAGGGTGCGCGGGATCGGCGTTGCAGTCAGCACCAGCACGTCGACTGCTTCGCCCTTTCGCGTGAGGGCAAGGCGTTGGTGAACGCCGAAACGATGCTGCTCGTCAACGATGGCGAGCGCGAGATCGTGGAACGCGACGGCTTCCTGAAACAAGGCGTGGGTACCGACGAGCAGATCAATGTCGCCGAGCGCGAGCCGTTCGAGCAGTTCGTTGCGCTCGCGGCCGCGTTCACGGCCGGTAAGAATGGCGGCGCGCATGCCGGCGGCGCCGGCGAGCGGCGCGATCGTATTGAAATGCTGGCGTGCCAGGATTTCCGTCGGCGCCATCAGCGCGGCCTGCCGCCCGGCCTCGATCACGCTCGCCGCCGCGAGCAGCGCGACGACTGTCTTGCCGGAGCCGACGTCGCCTTGCAGCAGCCGCAGCATGCGCTGCGGTTTGGCCAGGTCGGTGGCGATGTCGTCCATGGCGCGTTGTTGTGAGGGCGTCAACGAATAAGGCAGCACCTGCATAACGCGCGCGCGCAACAGACCTTCGCCCGCGCTGCCACGACCTGGCTGCCGGCGCATGTGCGCGCGCATCAGTGCGAGCGCCAATTGGCCGGCGAGCAGTTCGTCGAAGGCAAGCCGGCTCCACGCCGGGCTTATTGGGAGCACGTCGACGGGCTGGGCGGGACGATGAAGGCTGCGCAAAGCGACGCTGAAAGCCGGAAACCGTTCACGCGAGAGCCATGCCGCATCCTGCCACTCCGGCAGATTGGGCAGGCGCGCCAGTGCGCCATCCATTGCACGTCGGACGTTGCCAAGCGCCAAGCCTTCAGTCAGCGGATAGGTCGGTTCGACCAGCGGCAGATTGGCAAAACCCTGCTCGTCGACTACGCGGTCGGGATGCACCATTTGCATCATGCCGTCGTAGAATTCGGCGATGCCGGAAATGTAGCGCGTCGATCCTTCGGGCATGAGCTTTTGCAGGTAATCGCGCCGCGCGTTGAAATAAGTCAGCGTCAGCGTGCCCGTTTCGTCGCTGGCATAGATGAGGTAGGGCGCGCGCGATCGGTGCGGCGGCGAGGGGCGATGCTGGTCGATGGTGACCTTGACGGTGACCACCTGGCCGGGCTGCACGTCGCGCAGTTTCGGCCGCGCGCGGCGATCGATCGTTCCTGACGGCAGGTGAAACAGCAGGTCGACAACACGCGGCGCATCGCGGTCGAGCAGCCGCCGATAAAGCTTTTCGAGCTTCGGCCCCACGCCCTGAAGACTGGTGAGCGTGGCAAACAGCGGATTGAGCAGAGACGGTCGCATCGGGATCATGCTGGCGTGCCGGCCAATCCGGCGCAATGCAGGACTGTGCAAAGCCAAGCCTGACAATCGGCCGGGATGTCTCTATATAAACCGGCACCCGGCCGCGTCCGGGCTTTTGGCGTTGGAGAAGCGGCATTGAGCGGCATGAGCCGGACGAGCGACGGCCTGGATACGCGCCGGCGCAAGGCGCTGCTGCGGGCATGGCGGCGCGGCATGCGTGAGACGGATTTGATCATGGGCCGGTTTGCGGACGCGCATCTTGCGACCTTGAGCGACGCGGAATTGACCGAATACGAACGGCTACTCGAAGTGCGCGATCAGGAACTGCTGGGCTGGGTGACCGGCGAGTTGGCCGTGCCTGCGGCCTATGACACCGCGCTGTTTCGCCGTTTGCGCGACTTCCATCTGAGACTGGGAAAGCGCGCGTGAAAGCAGACGTCATATCGCCGGCACAGGCGCTTCGTCCGGGGAAAGCGCTGACCCTGGCGCAGGTCGCCGATGGCGCGGAAGGTTTCGTGCTCGCCGATCTTGCGCGGGCTGTTGCCGCACGCGCCGATGCGCCGGCGATTTCGCTTGCGGTCATTTGCCGGGACGGGCAGCGCATGGCGGGGCTGTCGCGCGCGGTTTCGTTTTTCGCGCCCGACATCGTGACGCTGGAATTTCCGGCGTGGGACTGCCTGCCGTACGACCGCGTGTCGCCCAACGGGGCGATCGTCGCGCAGCGCATGATCGCGCTGTCGCGGCTTGTGCGCGTGAAGGGGCGCGACAAACCCTCCGTGCTGCTCACGACCGTGAACGCCGTGCTTCAACGGGTCCCGTCGAGAGACTTCGTCTCCACGCAGGCGCTTTCCGCCGCGCCCGGCAATGTGCTTGGCATGGCGAACATCGTCGAATGGCTGGAGCTCAATGGCTATAGCCGCGCCTCTACCGTGCGCGAGCCTGGCGACTACGCCGTGCGCGGCGGCATCCTCGACCTTTTCCCGCCCGGCACCGATATGCCGGTGCGGCTCGACTTTTTCGGCGACGCGCTGGAGACGATCCGCCTGTTCGATCCGCAGACGCAGATCAGCGAAGGCTCGCTGCCGTCGCTTGATCTCGTGCCGGTTTCCGAATTCCAGCTCATCACCGAGACCATACGGCGCTTTCGCACGGGCTACGTCGCGCAGTTTGGCGCCGCCGCCCCCGACGACCTTCTCTACGAGGCCGTGAGCGAGGGGCGACGCTATCCCGGCATGGAGCACTGGCTGCCGCTGTTCCATGCCAGGATGGATACGCTGTTCGACTATTTGCCGGGCGTACCGGTCATGCTCGAGCATCAGGCAGAGGATGCGGCGAAGGAGCGCCTCGCTCAGATCGCGGACTATCACGACGCGCGGCGCGCGGCGCTGGGCGAGGGTGCCACGCCGCCTTACAAGCCGCTGCCGCCGGATCAACTCTACCTCCGTGACAAGGAATGGCATGAGCGCCTCGAAGCGACCGCTTTGGCGCGGCTCACGCCGTTCGCCGAACCCGTGACGCGCGGCGTCATCGACATCAACGCGCGCGCCGGCCGCAATTTCGCCGCCGAGCGCGCCGAGCCCGACGCCAATGTGTTCGAGGCGGTCAGCAAGCATCTAGTCGCGCTTCAGACATCCGGAAAACGCGTTGCTGTCGCCCTGTGGAGCGAAGGCGCGCGCGAGCGCATGCACCATGTGCTTTCAGATCACAAGCTGGACAATCTCGCCAATGTCGCATCGTGGCCCGATGCGCTGAGATTGCCGAAGCCCGCCATCGCGCTCGCCGTGCTCGGCATCGAGAACGGCTTCGAGACGGACGACTTCGCCATCGTGAGCGAGCAGGACATTCTCGGCGACCGCCTGGTGCGGCCGCGCCGCGCTTCGCGCCGGGCGGAAAATTTCATCGCCGAGGTGACGAGTCTCGCGCCCGGCGATCTCGTCGTGCATGTCGATCACGGCATCGGCCGCTTTACCGGACTGCAGGCCATCGAGGCGGCGGGTGCGCCGCACGATTGCCTCGAAATCCATTACGCAGAGGACGCAAAGCTCTACCTTCCGGTCGAGAACGTCGATCTTCTGTCGCGCTACGGCTCCGAGCAGACGAACGTCGAGCTCGACCGTCTTGGCGGCGGCAACTGGCAGGCGCGCAAAGCAAAGATGAAGAGCCGCATCCGCGAGATCGCGGGCGAGCTCATCAAGATCGCCGCCGAGCGGCAGCTGCACGAGGCGCCGAAGTTCACCGTCACGCCCGGCGCCTATGACGAATTCTGCGCCGGGTTTCCCTACGAGGAGACGGACGATCAACTGGCGGCGATCGGCGCCACGCTCAACGATCTTTCGTGCGGCCGTCCGATGGACCGGCTCATCTGCGGCGACGTCGGTTTCGGCAAGACGGAGGTTGCGCTGCGCGCCGCCTTTGTCGCGGCGATCAGCGGCAAGCAGGTCGCCGTGGTGGTGCCGACCACGTTGCTTGCGCGCCAGCACTACAAGACCTTCTTGGAGCGCTTTCGCGGATTTCCGGTCAACATCGCGCAAGCCTCGCGGCTGGTCGCGCCGGCACAGCTTGCAAAAGTGAAGCAAGGTCTGGCCGACGGAAGCATCGATATCGTCATCGGAACGCATGCGCTGCTCGGCAAGAGCATCAGGTTCAAGGACCTGGCGCTGCTCATCGTCGACGAGGAGCAGCACTTCGGCGT
>DASSRW010000074.1:0-26106 GCA_035701545.1 Pseudolabrys sp. | reverse complement strand
TCTACACGGTGACGATGATCATCATGGTCGTTACCGGGGGCAAAGGCACGCTCGCGGGTCCGATCGTTGGCGGTGTGGTGTTCGGTATCGTGCCCGAAGTCTTGCGCGCCATGAGGATCGCGCCGGAAATGCAGTGGATCGCGTACGGCGTGCTGATGATCGCCATCGTCTACTTCCTGCCCGAAGGTATCGTGCCGGCTGTCCGGCGCGCTTTCGCAAGCCGCCGTAGCGTTTTCGCCGGCTCGTCGGCGCTCATCGAAAAGGCGGAAGAACAATGACGTTGCAGGACGATATTGTCCTGTCGATCGAGCACGTTGCCGTCCGTTTCGGCGGATTGCTGGCGATTTCCGATATGACGTTTTCGGTCCGCGAGGGGGAGATCGTCGGCCTGATCGGCCCAAACGGCGCCGGCAAGACGACCGCCTTCAATGTCGTCACCGGCTTTCTTAAAGCCACGAGCGGCACGGTTCGTTACCGGTCGACTATTCTCAATGGGCTGAAGCCGCATGAAATCTCAAGGCTGGGGCTGGTGCGAACCTTTCAGCGTACCAGCGTTTTCCAGGACAACAGCGTCTTTCACAACGTGATGATTGGCCTGCATACGCGTGGCCGCTCGAATTTGTGGGACACGTTGCTTGGCACACCGCGCGAACGCCAATCCGAACAGGAACTGATGAGCGCGGCGCAGGAGATTTTGAAGTTTGTCGGACTTGAGCATCGCGCCACCAAACTTGCAGCCAATCTGCCCTACGGCGAGCAGCGGCTGCTCGGGCTGGCGCTGGCGCTGGCGGCAAAGCCGTCGATGCTGTTGCTTGATGAACCCGTTTCGGGAATGAATGCGGCGGAAACGGCCCGTTTTGTGACTTTGGTGGAGAAAATCCGCGACGCCGGCACGACCATATTGCTGGTCGAGCACGACATGCAGATGGTGATGAAGGTGTCGGATCGTGTGGTCGTGCTCAACTATGGGCGGATCATCGCGGAGGGCCCCCCAGCGCAGATCCAAAACGATCCCGAAGTCATTCGCGCCTATCTTGGACAGGGGAAAAAGCGTGCTTGAGCTCCGTGATCTCGTATGCGGCTACGGCAAGGCGTCCGTCATCAAAGGCCTGTCGATCTCGGTTGGGCGCGGGCAACTTGTATCGCTGATCGGCGTCAACGGTGCCGGCAAGACGACGACGCTGAAGGCCATCTCCGGATTGATCCCGGTGAAGAGCGGCCGGATCGTCTTCGATGGCAAAGACATCACCAATGCTTCGGCGCGAAGAATACTGTCTCTGGGCATCGCGCATTGCCCGGAAGGACGACATGTCTTTCCCTACATGACCGTTACCGAAAATCTGGAGATGGGGTGCTATCTGCGCAACGACCGGAAGGCGATTGCGGAGGACATGGATCGCATCTTCGGACAATTTCCACGCCTTGCGGAACGTCGTCAGCAGGTCGCCGGGACGCTATCGGGCGGCGAACAGCAGATGCTCGCGATCGGCCGGGCACTGATGTCGCACCCGAAGCTCGTGATGTTCGATGAGCCCTCGCTCGGGCTTGCGCCGAATATTGTCGAGCAGATGTTCGATATCATATCCAACATTCGTGACCAGGGGACGACCGTCCTGATGGTCGAGCAGAACGCGCTCGCGGCGCTTGAGATGTGCGATCACGGATATCTGATCGAATCCGGGTCGCTCATACTCGCGGGGAGCGGGCGCGAACTCGTCGATAACCCGCACGTTCGCAGTGCGTATCTAGCAGCCTGAGTCGTCCGTCCAGCGCACGATTTTGTCGAGCGGCAAGCGCTCGCGATTTTTCCCGGCGGTTGCGGGCTTGCCGATCGTCAGCAGCATTTGTGGCGTCCATTCCGGCGGCAAATTCAACACGCGCGTGACGGTATCGGGACAGAAGAGCGGCGCGCACATCACGCAGGCGCCGAGCCCTTCGCTTTCGGCCGCAAGCAGAAGGTTCTGCGCCGCCATTGCGGTGCTTTGCACGGCCATCAGGTGCTCCGCCTCTGCGCGGCGCGAATCCGGGTAGCCGTCCATGTCACGGGTGTCGACGCAGACCACGATAACGACCGGCGCCTCGGTGATGCGGGCGTAGGACCGTGCAAGATCGGACTCGATCGCTTGGGCGCTGTCCCCGTCGCCTTGGCGATCCTCCCGCAACCGCGCGCCCATGGCGGTTGCGAGGTTGTGCTTGCCGGCAAAGTTGTCGAGCACGGCGAATCGCCACGGCTGCCGATTGTGCGCCGAGGGCGCGCGGGCGGCCGCCTCCATCAGTCGCAGGACGACAGTACGGTCGATCCGACCGGGCCGGTAACGGCGGATCGACTGCCGTTCGCCGATGAACGTCGCCAGATCTTGCTCAACCATCTTCGGCGCTTTCGCAGGGCCGTAAAGCGCGGTCAATGCAGTTTGCAGGTGACAGGCGCGGGGTTCCTTTGGTAGAACTATTGTCCTAACTAGCAGCAAAGGACCGCAGCAACCAAGACCCTTGCGGGAGAGATCGGCTCAGCCGGCGCCGAAGGAGCAACCGCCCCGGAAACTCTCAGGCAGAAGAATCGCAAGGGAAAAATGGAACTCTGGAGAGAGGCGCACCGCGCGCCCGCCGACGGGATAACACTCTCAGGCAAAAGAACAGAGGGGGCACCAGCTCATCGGCCCAATGGCCGCAGCAAAGGTGCCTCGCATGCGTCGACCGTTCGTTTCCGTAAATCGTCGTTTACTTTTCGACATCGCAACATGAGCGCGGCAACCGACATCGCGCTCAAGCGCACGCCGCTTCACGCGCTCCATTTGGAGCTCGGCGCGTCGATGGTGCCGTTCGCCGGCTACGAAATGCCGGTGCGCTATCCGGCGGGCATTCTCAAAGAGCACCTCCACACGCGCGCCGCCGCCGGCCTGTTTGATGTATCGCATATGGGGCAATTCGAGCTGCGCGCAAAGAGCGGCAACATCGAAGATGCGGCACGCGCGCTTGAGTCCGTCATTCCAGTCGACGTCGTGGGCTTGCCTAAGGGGCGCCAGCGCTACGCGCTGCTCACGAACGATGAAGGCGGGATCCGTGATGACCTGATGATCGCCAACCTCGGTGACTGCATCGTCATCGTCGCCAATGCTGCCTGCAAGGACGACGACGAGACCTACCTGCGCCGCGCGCTGGGGCAAACGTGTGATCTGACGCGCCGCGACGATCGCGCTTTGCTGGCGCTGCAAGGGCCTGCCGCTGAGGATGCTCTCGCGGAACTGGCCGCGGATGTGCGGCCGATGCGCTTTCTCGACGTGTGCGAGGTCGAATTGCTTGGTACGCCGTGCGTTGTCTCGCGCTCCGGCTACACCGGCGAGGATGGCTTCGAGATCAGCGTGCCCGCAGACGGCGCGGGTGCGCTCGCGCGCCAGCTCCTGAGCAATCCGGACGTTGCACCGATAGGCCTCGGCGCGCGCGATAGCCTGCGCCTGGAGGCGGGCCTTTGCCTCTATGGTTCGGATCTCGACACCAAGACAACGCCGGTCGAAGCCGATCTGCAATGGAGCATTCAGAGCTCGCGCAAGGCGGGCGGCAGCCGCAGCGGCGGCTTTCCCGGCGCGCAGATCATTCTCGATCAGCTTGCGCATGGCGCGCCGCGCAAGCGGGTCGGACTGCGCCCGCAAGGTCGCGCCCCCGTACGGCACGGTGCGCAACTCTTTGCCGATCCTGAATCGAAAGAAGCGATCGGCGTCGTCACCTCGGGCGGCTTCGGTCCGAGCGTCAACACACCGGTTGCGATGGGTTATATCGCCGCGGCCGCGGCAGCTGCAGGAACGGCGGTGTTCGCGGACCTGCGCGGCGAGCGCGTGCCGGTGAATCTCGCGAGGATGCCTTTCGTTCCCAACCGATACAAACGTTAACCGGAGATCACGATGCTGAAATTCACGCCCGATCACGAGTGGATTTTGATCGAAGACGATTCCGCGACCGTCGGCATCACGCAGCACGCGCAGGAACAGCTGGGCGACCTGGTCTTCGTGCAACTTCCAAAGCCGGGAACGGCACTTCAGGCCGGCGCCGCCGCTGCCGTGGTCGAGTCGGTGAAGGCCGCATCCGATGTTTACGCGCCGATCAATGGCGAGGTCATCGAGGTCAATCAGGCGCTCACCGACAATCCCGCGCTCGTCAACTCCGATCCGATGAAAGCAGGCTGGCTGTTCAAGCTGAAGGTGTCCGACCGCGCCCAGCTCGACAAATTGATGGACGAGCAGGCCTACAAATCGCTGATCGGCCAATCCTGATCGTGGATGAGAAAGCCCATGCCCGCAGAAACTGACGTTTTGCCGTTTTCGAGCCGGCACATCGGGCCGTCGCCGGCCGACCAGAAAGAAATGCTCGAGGTCATCGGCGCCGCAAGCCTCGACGAATTGCTTGCGCAGACGCTGCCCGCCGACATTCGGCAGCGCGGACCGCTCGATCTTCCGCCGGCACTCACGGAAACGGAGGCGTTGGCGAAGGCGCGCGCATTCGCTTCACAGAACGTGCCGATGATCTCGATGATCGGTCAAGGCTATTACGGCACGGTGCTTCCGGCCGTGATCCAGCGCAACATCCTGGAAAATCCGGCCTGGTATACTGCCTACACGCCGTATCAGCCCGAGATCAGCCAGGGCCGCCTCGAAGCGCTGCTCAACTTCCAGACCATGATCGCTGAGCTGACCGGTCTCGACGTGGCGAACGCCTCCTTGCTCGACGAAGCGACGGCGGCGGCAGAAGCGATGGCGATGGCGCATCGCATCGTCAACGATTCACGCACGCAGTTCTTCGCCGATCGCGATTGCCACCCGCAGACGCTCGCCGTGCTCAGGACGCGCGCCGAAGCGCTTGGCTGGGATGTGCTTGTCGGCGATCCGCTTTGCGATCTCCGGCCGACCGAGGTGTTCGGCGCGATTTTCCAATATCCCGGTACGTACGGCGACGTTCGCGATTTTCGCGAGCCGATTGCGAAGCTGCGGGCGGCAAAGGCGCTCGCTGTCATGGCGGCAGACCCGCTGGCCCTTACCCTTTTAAAGCCGCCGGGAGAACTCGGCGCCGACATCGCCGTCGGCTCGACTCAGCGCTTCGGCGTGCCGATGGGATTCGGCGGACCGCATGCCGCTTACATTGCAGGCAGGGAGGCGCACATACGCGCACTGCCCGGGCGGCTGGTGGGCGTTTCGATCGACAGCCGCGGCAATCGCGCTTACCGGCTGTCGTTGCAGACGCGCGAGCAGCACATCCGGCGCGAAAAGGCGACCTCCAACATCTGCACGGCGCAAGTTCTGCTCGCGGTGATCGCGTCGATGTATGCGGTCTATCACGGTCCGGAGGGGCTCAAGGCAATCGCGCGGCGCGTGCACAGGCTGGCCGCTGATCTCAAATCCGGCCTTTCGGCCATCGGCCTGAAGACGGGAACCGCCGCGTTTTTCGATACGGTCACGGTTGAAGTCGGGGCCGCACGTGAAGAATTGCTCGCACGTGCGCGGCAAGCCGGCATCAATTTGCGCGACATACCATCGCGTGACGGTAGGGCCTGCATCGGTATTTCCTGCGACGAGACGACCACGCGTGCGGTCGTGGAAAAAGTCCTGGCGACATTCGGCGCCGCTCGGAAAAAGGCGAGGCCACCGGAAGGCGCGGCCGAAGTTCCTGCCGAACTGAAGCGGACGGACGAAATCCTGACGCATCCGGTTTTTCATCGCTATCGTTCGGAGACCGAGTTGCTGCGCTACATGCGGTCGCTGTCCGACCGTGATCTTGCGCTCGACCGCAGCATGATCCCGCTCGGGTCGTGCACGATGAAGCTGAACGCAACCGCGGAAATGATGCCGATCACCTGGCCGGAATTCGCCGATCTGCATCCGTTTGTGCCGGCTGCGCAGGCGCGCGGCTATCTGGACATGATCGCGGAACTGGACAACGTCCTGCGGCAAGTCACCGGTTACGACGCTGTTTCGTTCCAGCCGAATTCTGGAGCGCAGGGCGAATATGCCGGCTTGCTCGCGATCCGCGCCTATCACCGCAGTCGCGGCGAAGCGCATCGGACCGTGTGCCTCATTCCCTCATCGGCGCATGGCACCAATCCGGCCTCGGCACAGATGGCGGGAATGGATGTGGTCGTGGTCCGCTGCAACGAGCAGGGCAACATCGACGTGGCCGATCTGCGCGCCAAGGCGGAGGCGAACGCAAGCCGGCTTGCCGCGGTGATGATTACCTATCCGTCGACCCACGGCGTATTCGAGGAAGACGTGCGCACGATTTGCGACATCGTGCATCAACATGGCGGACAGGTTTATCTGGATGGCGCCAATCTCAATGCGCAGGTCGGCCTCGCGCGTCCCGGCGACTACGGCGCGGACGTGAGCCATATCAACCTGCACAAGACGTTCTGCATTCCGCACGGCGGCGGGGGACCGGGAATGGGGCCGATCGGCGTCAGGACACATCTCGCGCCGTTCCTGCCGGGCCATCCTGAGTGGCGCGGCGGCCCGGGCGTTGTTGGACCGGTATCTGCAGCGCCGTTTGGTTCGGCCTCGATCCTGCTGATCTCATGGCTCTACTGCCTGATGATGGGCGCTGAGGGACTGACCGCGGCAACCAAAGTTGCAATCCTCAACGCCAACTACATCGCGCGCAGGCTCGATCCGCATTTCCCGCTGCTCTACAAGGGCAGGGCCGGACGCGTGGCCCATGAATGTATCATCGATCTTCGCCAGTTGAAAGCGACGTCAGGCATCGGCGTCGACGACGTCGCGAAGCGACTCATTGACTACGGTTTTCATGCGCCGACGATGAGCTTTCCGGTAGCCGGTACGCTGATGATCGAGCCGACGGAGTCGGAATCGAAGGCGGAGCTCGACCGGTTCTGCGATGCCATGATCGCGATCCGGCAAGAGATTCGTACCATTGAGCGCGGCGAGGCGCCGCGCGACGATAACGTTCTTCGCAACGCGCCGCATACGGTGAGCGATCTGGCGGACGATCACTGGGATCATCCATACTCGCGCAAAGAGGCCTGTTTTCCCGGCAACGTTTCTGCGGCGCAGAAATACTGGGCGCCGGTCAACCGGATCGACAATACCTACGGCGACCGCAATCTTGTCTGCTCCTGTCCGCCGCTCGAGCATTACGCCGCGGCGGCCGAATAGGCGTATGGCACGAAAAAAGGGCCCGCGTTCTGCGGGCCCATCGGTATTTCGCCGACTCAGTCTCAGGCGTGTTTCGGCAGAAACTTCTCCGATCGCTTCTCGGTCGCCTGCCATTCGGAATCCGTCAGCTTCACCGTCCCGACAAATTTGTTGGTAAACAATGCGTCGGTCTTCGGCAGCGTTTTGGCTCCCATGTATTTGACGACCGTGTCGGCCGTTTGCTGCACCAGGCTCGGCTCCATGTAGCCGAGGCCGTGCTCCTTGAAGGCCGGCACCATGCCGAGCGCCGTGCTTACGTCCTGGCCGTATTCGATCACTTTCTTGTTGGTGACGCTGCCGCCCTTGAATTCCTTGACCATGTCGAGGTGAATTTCGACAGATTTCTGCGGATTGAGGTAGACGTATTTCAGGCCTTCCATCATGCCTTCCACGAAGTTCTTGCACAGGTCCGGCTTCTTTTCGATCGTTGAGCGTTTGCATGCCAGAACATTGCTGAGCATCTTGATGCCGTAGTCGCCATACAGAATGCTGTTGATCTGCATTCCTTGCGCCCACAGGCTCGGTGCAATGCTGCCGAAGAAGTTGCCTTCGGCCTTCACCTGCTTTTCCGCCAGCACCTTGATCAGCGCGGCCGCGTCCATCGTCACTTTTTTGACCTTGCTGTCGTCGATCCCGGTCGCCTTCACGAACGCCGGCCACAGCTGGAAGTCGCCGCTGCCGACGTCGAAGGCGACTGTCTGGCCTTCCAGATCCTTGGGCTTGGTGATGTTGTATTCCTTGAGCGAGAAGATGCCGACCGGCGAGATGGGCCAGATGCCGGCGATCGAGACGAGATCGAGTCCGCGGCTCGCGCAGTTCATCATGACGGCGAGATCGAGAATGCCGAAGTCGTACTGGCCCTGGTCGACCGGCACGCAGACCTTGCCCGATCCGAATCCGCGGTCGATCGTCACGTTGAGTCCGCGCTTTTCCCAGTAGCCCATCTTCTTGGTGACGAACGCATAGCTGAACGTGCCGAGCGGCAGCCACGGCAGCGTCAACTTTACTTCGGTTGCCGCGCGCGCGATGAACGGGGCCGAAATTCCAAATACGCCGCTTGCGCCGGCTGCGCCCGCAATCTTCACGAACGAACGTCGATTCATTCCTGGCATGTGATGTCCTCCCTCTGTGTTCTGTCTTACGATTGTCGTCCCGACTGCTTGCTCGCAGTGCTGCGCGCGGGCAGCGATTCGAAAAAGTCAACTTGGCCCGGCAATTGCGCGAGAATTGTTCGCGCCAGCATAACATGGATGCCGCGGTTGCCGTTGACGAACTGTGTCACGCGCATGTCCGCGGCGACGCTGCACAACCGGTAGGCGTCGTGAAACGCCATCCCATACTGTTGTTCGAGGACGCCGATCATGCTGCGCATGGCCATGCGAGCGGCGTCATCGAGATCCTCATGAAAGGCCATGGTGATCAGATGGTCGGCCGTGACCGCCATCGGCCACTCCAGCGTGAGGTCGTCGCGCAGCGACAACCGGAAGTAACCATCGAGGCTGGTTTCAATCGCCGTCTGATTGATTTCGCCGTCGCCTTGCGCGCCGTGGCCGTCTCCGACGCTGAAGAGTGCGCCGTCGACCCAGATGGGCAGCAGCAGCCGCGTGCCGGCGACGAGCTCCTTGTTGTCGATGTTGCCGCCGTGACGATTGGGCGGCCGGCTGTCGAGGCGGCCCCATTCGCGCGGCGGCGCAACGCCCATCTGGCCGAAGAACGGCTGTGTGCGGACGCGCACGCCGGGCGCCACATCGGCCAGGCCTTTGTCGATGTCGATCGGGATAATGGTTGTCTTTTGCCTCGGCGTTTCGGTGCCGAACATGCCCTTTAGAGGACTTACCGTGTTGTAGCCGTAGCGCTGCGTGAGCCTGATATCGAGGATGTCGACCTGCAGGACCTGCCCGGGGCGCGCGCCGCGCACCGCGATCGGGCCGGTCAGGATGTGTGGGCCAGTGCCACGCTTGCCGCGCGCCAGAATGTCGTGAATGACCGGAGGCAACCACTCGGACGGTACGTCGTGACCCGGATCGGCGGAAACCGCGCTGATCAGCACTTCTTCGCCGCTGCCGACCTCCAGCACGGGCGCGAGCGCCGCGTCGTGGAAGCCGATATGAACGGTATCAAAACGTGCCGCCAAATGCTTCATGCGTTCTCTCCCCGCGTGCCCTTAGCCGCCACCCGCCCCGCTGATGTCGCTTGAGGTCTGCCAATAGACGATACGCCGTTCGGCATGCGCGATCAGGCCGTAAAGAATGAGGCCGGCGATGCTGAGCACGGTGATGGCCGCCATCATCAGCGGCGTATCGAGCAGTCCGCCCGCGAGCTTGATGAGGTATCCAATGCCTTCCTGCGAAGCGACGAACTCGGAGACGATCACGCCGATGATGGCGAGGGTGATCGAAATCTTCATACCGCTGAAGATGTACGGCAGTGCGTTGGGCATCCTGATCTTCCAGAAGACCTGCCAGTCACTCGCCATGAAGGTGCGCGCCATGCGCGCGATGTCTTCGTCGATGGACTGGAAGCCGAGCGCCGAGTTGATCGTCATGGGAAAGAAGGCGATCAGAAACGCGAGCAGAAGGCTCGACATCGTGCCGGTGCCGAACCAGACGATGAACAGGGGAGCGATCGAGATTTTCGGGATGACCTGCGAGACGATGATGATGGGGTAGAAGCCCTTGCGCAGGATCGCCGAGTAGGTAATCAGGATCGCAACCGCCACGCCCCCGATGACCGAGAGCGCAAATCCGAGCACGGTCAAATAAAGCGACGGCCAGAGGTGCGTCATCAGAAGATCGCGGCGATCGATTATCGCCAGGATGATCTCCGAAGGCGGCGGGAGAATAATGCTGCGGATATGCAGCACGCGCACGATAACTTCCCACAGGACGAGCATGCCAATCGAGATCGCCGCCGGGCCAGCCATGTCGACGACGAATTTGCGTCCTTTAGTGACCATGGCTCGCCTCGATGGCCTTGCGCAGTGCGCGGACATGCCGGTTGAAGCTTTCGTCTTCGGTCAGGCTGATCTGGCGGGGCCGCGGCAGCTCGATCTTCATTTCTTCCACAATGGTTGCGGGGCGCCGGCCCATCACGACGACGCGGTCGGAAAGGAACGCCGCTTCGCGGATGCTGTGGGTGACGAAAATGACGGTCTTGCGATTGGCTTGCCAGATGCGCAGCAACTCGACCCCCATTTCGTCGCGCGTGAGGGCATCGAGGGCGCTGAACGGCTCGTCCATCAGCAGGATCGCGGGATCGTGGATGAGCGCGCGGCAGATCGAGGCGCGCTGCCGCATGCCGCCGGAGAGCTGCCGCGGCAGGCTGTTGGCGAAGTCATCGATCTTCGCCATCGTCAGCAATTCCATGGCGCGCGGAACGTACTTGCCGCGCGGCAGCTTGAGCAACTCGATCGGGAAGAGGACGTTGTCGATGATGGTGCGCCAGGGCAGCAGAACCGGCTGCTGAAAAACCATGCCGATTTCCGGGCGCGGTCCGGTCACAGGCGTTCCGTTGATGGCGATTTCCCCTTCCGTCTGCTTGATCAGACCGGCGATCATGGTCAGCAGCGTGCTCTTGCCGCATCCGCTCGGGCCGAGCAGGCTGACGAATTCATTTTGCGCGACTTCGAGCGAGACGTTCCTGATTGCCTCGAGCTCGTTGTAGAGCTTGCGGACGTTCCTGACGCTGAGGGCCGGCGCGCCGGCAACGGGAGCAAGACTTTCTTTCGCCTGGGATGCGGTGGACACGCGCGCGCTCGGGGCAGGGGACAAATTCGTACCAACCTTGAGACAACCTTACAGGGCGAAGGTGTCTCCCTCCAAGCCCGAACTTGGGACGCAGCGTCCTCGACCGGGCGGTCCCGAAAGGAGGTAACGCATTGATTTCACGTCATTTTCGACCAGAATAACGGCTGTGCGGCGCAACGCCGCCGTGCCCAAAATTGTTGCTATGTTTGGTACAACGATATCTTATGGCGCGCGGGCGGCCGCAAAAATCATCGGCAGAAAGGACAATTCATGGCGCGGGTTCAGATCACGATGGCTGGCGGGCGTTACGACCGGACACGGGCGCTGATCGACGGTTCGGTGCGGCCGGAGGGCGTCGATCTGCAATATATCGAGATGCCGATCGAGGAAGTGTTCTGGCGCGTGCTGCGCTATGGCGAATTCGATGTCGCGGAATGCTCGCTCGCCTATTATCTGATCTCGAAATCGCAGGGCGGGCATGACTATGTCGGCATTCCACTGTTTCCATCGCGCTGCTTCCGGCACGGCTTCATCTTCATCAACAGGAAATCCGGCATCAAACGGCCCGAGGACCTGCGCGGTAAGACCGTCGGCGCGCCGGAATATTCGATGACGGCCTCGCTCTGGCTGCGCGGCATGTTCGAGCACGACTACGGCGTGCCGCCCAATGCGATGCGCTGGCGCACCGGCGGCATTGAGGAGCCGAACCGTTCCGACCGCATGAATGTGCGCGTCAATGCAGACGTCGACATCCAGCAGATCCCCGACGGCAAGTGCCTGAACGCAATGCTGGAATCCGGCGAAATCGACGTGCTGATCGGGCCGCGCGTTCCCTCCGCCTACCGCAAGCGCCATCCTGACGTGACGAGGCTTTTTCCCGACTACAAGACGGAGGAGCGCAAGTATTACGAGCGCATTCGCATGGTGCCGATCATGCATCTCGTGGTGATGAAGCGTTCGGTCTACGAGAGCAATCCGTGGGTGGCGCAAAGCCTGTTCAAGGCATTTCGTGAGAGCACGCAGCGCTGCAAGGAAATGATGCTCGACGTGAACGCGCTGCCGTACAGCCTGCCCTGGTATCTGCCGGCGCTCGAAGAAACGATCGAGGTGTTTGGCGAGGACTTCTGGCCGGAGGGCTTTGCCGCCAACTGGCCCAACGTCGAAATGCTGATGAAATATGCCAAGGAGCAGGGCCTGATCGACCGGCTGTTCAAGCCGGAGGAACTGTTCGCGCCGAACACGCTGACCGAGTTCAAAATCTAGCGTAAGCCAAATTTTGCGAGAAGCTTGCGGCAACGCGCCTTGAACACGCTCCAGATCAGAGAGCTCGCATTCAACGCTGTCTCATGGCGACTCGCCGAAGTACCGGACAGACGGACGTCGACATTGCGGGCAAACGTCTCTGTGATGCGTGCGACCAGTTCCTCGACGATTCCGCTGCGGCCGAACTGTGCCAACGCTCCGGCAAGGAGGGCACGTATAGCCAGGCTCACCCGCGTCTCACCACCGTCCACTGCCTGCAAGGCGTAGGTCACCTCGCCGGCGGCGCGCGATCCGCCGGTCCGGTCGATTCCGGTGCCGGCGATCGATCCGCAGTGCTGGGCATCGTCGCGCGTGATGCGGGCGCGGCCACCGAAATTGGCCGTAATCGGCCCGATTTTGACCGACATCCTTCCTTCGACGTGGTCCCGTTCGGGTGCCTTCGTAAGCGCCGCCCCCGGCAAGCAGTTCGCGACGGCGGCGAAGTCGCCGAAAAAAGCCCAGACCTCAGGCAGCGGCCGCGCCACCGTGAACGATTGAGTGATCTCGAAATTTGGCTTGCGCCCGTTCAGCCCAATCGCGCCGGCGTCCACTGAAATGTCCGCCTGCGTGTCGGCCGTTTGCCGCAACGGCGCTGCCGCAGCTTCCGCCGCTGCCGTCGCCAGCCGCGTGCCGACTGGCCCAAGCGACTGTCGTTCCGACTCGGCAATCGAGAACGCGCCGGCACGTCTTTCGTCGAGAACGCGCTTGATCGCGCGCACGATGCCGACATATCCCGTGCAGCGGCAGAGATTGCCGCTCAATTCGAGCCGAATGCGCTTCTCGTCCGCGTCCGGAATCCGGCGAACGATGTCGCGCGCGGTCATCAGCATGCCCGGCGTGCAGTAGCCGCATTGCAGTCCATGTTCTTCCGAAAACGCGCGCCGCAGCGCCGTCATGACGGGATCGTCCTGCAGTCCTTCCAGCGTCTGCACGGCCGCCCCGTCGCACATGGCGGCATAGGTGATGCATGAGCGGGCGGGCTGCCCATCGATCAGGATGGTGCACGCGCCACAGGCGCCCTGTTCGCAACGCAAATGGGTGGCGGTGAGATTGAGCTGCTCACGCAAGAGGTCGGCAAGATGCATGCGCGGCTCGACGCGCAGGGATCGGGTGCGGCCGTTGATTGAGATGTTGATGTCGATCATTGCAGCGGTCTTGCCTGCGCGAAGGCGCGCGAGAGCGCGGCGGCCTGCTGCCGGCGCGTCAACGGATCAGTGATCCCGTGGGACTCCAGCACGCGGCCCATCGCGCTTTCGTCGAGACTTCCGTCGGCGCGCTGAAGCACGCGCGCGTCCGCAACCAGGACCGGCTTTCCGTGCGTCGCGCCGATCACCGCGCGAAATACGTCGCGCTCGGGATCAAGCAGAACGGCAGCCATGGCCATGGCGAACTCGCCGGCCTTGCGGCAAATCTTCTGATAACCCCAGCGTCCGCGCGGCGACAGGCGGGGGATTTTGATCGCAGCGAGTACCTCGTCGGGCGCGAGCGCGTTCTCGTAAGCGCCGCGAATGAATTCGTGGGCGGGCAGGGTGCGCTTGCCGGCCTCGCCCGCGATGAGGCATTCCGCTCCAAGTGCGCACAGCGTCGTCACCCAGTCGGCGGCCGGGTCTGCATGACAGAAGCTGCCGCCGATCGTGCCGCGGTTGCGCACCGCGCGATAGGCGATATTGGCAGCGATTGCCGCGAGCGGCTCGAGCCCGCGCCCCGGCAGCCGGCCATCTTCGATATTGCTGGTGGTGACACAGGCGCCAACGGTGACAGCGGCGTCAGTTCCGGAAACCTCGCTTAGTTCGGGAATCCCGGTGATATCGACAAGCAGATCGGGCCGCGCCAGCCGAAGATTGAGCATCGGCCCAAGCGATTGCCCGCCCGCGACGAGGCGGGCCGTTCCGCCCGCCTGTTTCAGGCAGCGCGAGGCCTCCGCGACGCTGGCAGCGCGGACGAAGTCGAAGGCCGCGGGTTTCATGCGCGGGGTTCCTGTCGCCGATTCCGTGCCGCGGCGTCGATCGCGGCAAGGATTCGCTCAGGCGTCAGCGGCAGGTCCAGGACTTCGACCTTGAGCGGGCGCAGCGCGTCGTTGACCGCCGAGACGATGGCGGCGGGCGGTCCCACCGCGCCGCCTTCGCCCAGGCCCTTGATGCCGAACTCGGTATAGGGCGACGGTGTCTGCATGTGCTCAACGCGGATGTCCGGCACTTCCGGCGCTCCCGGCAGCATGTAGTCGAGCATGGTGGACGCAAGCGGCTGTCCCTGCGCATCGAACGGCATCGCCTCGTAGAGACACGTGCCGATGCCTTGCGCCGTGCCGCCGCAAATCTGCCCGTCGACGATCATCGGATTGACGAGCGTGCCGCCGTCTTCGACCACGACGTAATCCAGAATTTCAACCATGCCGGTCGCCGGATCGACCGCCACGACGGCGGCGTGCGCGGCATAGGTGAACGTTCCGCTGTCGCGTCCGGCCCGATAGCCGGCTGTGACATCAAGGCCGCCGGTGTCTATGCCGGCCGGAAGATTCTGGGGCTGCAAATACCAGGCCCGCGCCACCTCGCGCAGCGTGATGCTGCTGTCACCGGCGATCACTTTGCCGTCGGCCACGCGGACCTTTTCGGGGTCCGCTTGCAGCAGCCACGCGCCGATCTGCGCGGCGCGCTGCGCCAGCAGCCGCGACGCGCGGGCGACGGCGCCCCCGCCATGCACCATCGAGCGCGAGCCCCAGGTCGCGGTGGAGTAGGGAATGTGGAGCGTGTCGCCCTGAATGACTTTGATCTGGTCGATGTCGACGCCGAGAATCTCATGGGCAACCTGCGCGTAGGTCGTCTCGTGCCCCTGTCCATGCGAATGCGTGCCGACGTGGATTTCGACCTCGCCGTCGGCGGTGAGCTTGATTTGCGCCTGCTCGTAACCGGGCACGATCGGACGCCCCCACGACGCCAGCACCGCCGTTCCATGCGCGCCTTGTTCGACGAAAAACGAAATGCCGACACCGATCCGGCGGCCATCAGGTTCTGCATGCTTTTGCCGCGCTCTTATTTTCTGCACGCCGATAGCTTCAATGGCGCGCCGCAGGCATTGCGGATGATCGCCGCTGTCGAAGTGCTTGCCCAGCAGATTGTCGAAGGGCATCTGCTCGGGTTGCACCATGTTGCGCAACCGCACCTCGTGGGGCTCGAGGCCGGCCTCGCGCGCGATCGCGTCCATCACCGCCTCGATCGCAAGGCAGATGCCGGAGCGCGCGACGCCGCGATAGGGGATGATCGGGCACTTGTTCGTTGC
Source organism: Pseudolabrys sp. (assembly GCA_035701545.1). Taxonomy (GTDB): domain Bacteria; phylum Pseudomonadota; class Alphaproteobacteria; order Rhizobiales; family Xanthobacteraceae; genus Pseudolabrys. Next base: position 10,592 of record DASSRW010000074.1, on the reverse strand, counting down.
AACGGCGAGCGCACGGCATCGATAGTTTGAAAAGACGTAAGGACCGGGAAGAAGATTCGCGATCTGCGCCGCCTCGACCGATGAGGAGACCGGATATGAGGAGTAGGCGCCCGCGTCGACATGGGCGATGCACTCGATGCCCAGCAACTTTCCGTCCGCGCTCGCATAGCCGGTGATTTCGTAGTGATGCTCGCGGCAGTTCGCATTCGCCGCCAAATGCTCGCGGCAATCCTCCAGCCACCGCACCGGATGACCAAGACGCAATGCAAGCCACGCCAGCGCAACTTCCTCGCGGCACAGCAAACCCTTGTATCCGAACCCGCCGCCCACATCGGGTGAGATGACGCGAATGTCGCCATGGGACAGGCCGAGGCACTCGGAAAGCCCGGTCTGCACACAGTTCGGAAACTGCGTGGATGTGACAAGCGTCAGATTGCGCAGCCGCTCGTCGCGATAGGCGAGCACGCCGCGGCCTTCCATGGGAAACATGCAATGCCGCGCGGTGCGGATGCTCTTGGAGACCTTGATTGCCGCCTTTTCGAGGTCGTCGTTCCAGACGTTCTCGCGGAACTCGACGAAAACATTGTCGCTCCACTCGTCGTGAACGAGCGGCGAATCCGGATGGCAGGCCGCCAGCATGTCGGTGACCGCCGGCAGCTCCTCGAGGTCGAGCGTCACGGCATCCGCGATGTCTTCCGCTTCCGCGCGGGTGGATGCCACGCACATGGCGACCATTTCGCCGACGAACCGCACCTTGCCGGTCGCGAGGATTGGCTCGGCGGAGCGTTTGAAGCCCTTAAGCGGCGGGGCCGACACAATCGGATTGACGTCCACAAGGTCGGCCGCGGTAAAAACCGCGCCGCGAAAGCGCTCGGGAACATGGACCTTTTTCAGCCGGGCGTGCGCGACCGGACTGCGGGCGAACGCGACCTCCTGCATGCCCGGCATTCGGAAATCGCCGACGTACTGGCCGCGGCCGCGCAGAAACCGGTCGTCTTCCTTGCGAAGGACCGAAGCGCCGATTCCGTAGTTCACCATTTCCTGCCGCGCACAGAGAACCCCGGGCAAGTGTGTCTATTTTTAGATCAATAGCAAGACATTTGGGCCGCGGCTGCGCCTCGCTGCACGCGTTGCGTGCGGCATGATGACGGCGGGCCGCGAGCGCGCCACCGATCTGACAATTTCACGCGAGTGGGCGGCGGCGGGCAGCGCCGGTGGACCCCGGTCCAATTGATCGCCGTCTGTGACTGCGGACAGGCTTCCGCTTTCAAAATCCGCACCCGACGATCAACGGCACAGAAATGTGCACTCGCTCAAAAGGAGTCAAAGGATGGCTACCATAGTCACGCGCGACGGCGTCGAAATCTTCTACAAGGACTGGGGCCCGAAGAGTGCACAGCCCATCGTCTTCCATCATGGATGGCCGCTGAGCGGCGATGATTGGGATGCCCAGATGATGTATTTCCTGCTGAAGGGCTATCGCGTCGTTGCGCATGATCGCCGCGGGCACGGCCGCTCGGCGCAGGTCGCCGATGGTCACGACATGGATCGCTACGCCGCGGATGTCGCCGCCGTGGTCGAGCATCTCGACCTCGCCGATGCGGTCCACGTCGGCCATTCCACCGGAGGCGGTGAAGCGGCCCACTATGTCGCTCAGTACGGCCAGCCTCAGGGCCGCGCGGCCAAACTCGTGCTTATCGGCGCCGTGCCTCCGATTCTGGTGAAGACGTCCGCCAATCCGGGCGGCCTGCCGATCGATGTGTTCGACGGCTTGCGGAAGGCGCTCGCCGGCAATCGGGCGCAATTCTATTTCGATTTCGCAAGCGGTCCCTTCTACGGCTTCAATCGCACTGGCGCGAAGCCAATTCCTGGCGTCATTCAGAACTGGTGGCGGCAGGCCATGATGGGCGGCGCAAAACCGCACTACGATTGCATCAAGGCTTTCTCGGAGACGGATTTCACCGAGGACCTGAAGGTCATCACCATCCCGACGTTCGTGATGCATGGCGATGACGATCAGATCGTTCCCATCGCCGATTCCGCGCTCCTCTCGGCAAAGCTGCTCAAGAACAGCACGTTGAAGATCTACAAGGATTTTCCGCACGGCATGTGCACGACGCACGCTGACGTGGTGAACCCCGACCTGCTTGGTTTCATCAGAAGCAAGACTGCAATGGCGAGTACGGCAGCTTAGTGCCAATAGACTGCGCGCTTCGAACTTTTGCTGTTGCCATGGCTTGTCTGCTGGAAACGAGGGCAAAGCGCCATGGCGACGACGTACCGCGAGATTGCAATGCAGGAAATGCTGGGAACGGTGGAAGAAGCGATGAGCAGCGCCATCAACTGGTGGGGAGACCTTCCACCGCCCATGAAAGAATCGATCGAGCAGTTTCGCAGCCGACTTGGGGCCGCCATCGATTCGGTGGAAAATGTAAAAAGGGCGCTCGACAGGCAAATTCCCGAAACTGACAATGTGGAAGGTCTGGCCTAGGACATTGCGGGACATCGATCGCCGCAATAGCCGGTCAACACGGCGCTGGGGCGTGAGGGATGGTCAATTGCGGCCTGTATAACGGGCTGAATCCTTTCAAGCTTCTGCGTCGTCCCTGACGCCGATTTACCACGCCACGTTGAATACGCTGCACGGGTTGCGCTGTGCCGCTAGAACTCAAGGCGTGCGCCACGCCCGGAGATGGTCGCCTGCGCCTCAAGGGGAAAATACCCGTGACCAATATTACCGTCGCCACGCCGGCTTTTGGCGAGATGTTCTACACACCTTATGTGCGAAGCCTGCTGCAGCTGCAAAGCGCGGTGATGAAGCGCGGCGGCGCGCTGCATCAGTCGGTGATTTCGTACGTCTATGTCACCGACTCTCGGAATTTCCTGCTGACGCACTGGTACGACAAGAGCGACGACCCGTATCTGCTGTTCGTCGACGCCGACATGGGCTTCGAGCCGCAGCTCGTCTTCGACATGATCGCGTTCGACAAGCCGGTCACCGGCGTGATCTACACCAAGCGCCAGATCGACCTGAAGCGGCTGGCGGCGGCCGCGGGCAAGGGGCTTGCGCCGGAGCGCGCCATCGCGCAGGCGCATGACTTCATCATCCGGCCGCTGCGCGGCCGGCCGGCGCGCCGCGAGAAGGGCTTCATGGAGGTCGAAGGCATCGGCACCGGCATCCTGCTGATCCGGCGCGACGCCATTGCAACCATGCTCGAGAAGCTGCCCGCCATCAACGACACCAACGCGAAAAAGACTTCGCCGCTCGCCAGCAACCTCGACCGGATGATCCGCGCCTTCGACACGCTCGACGCCGGCGGCGTTCCGCTGACGGACGATTTCGCTTTTTGCTACCGCTGGCACGCTCTGTGCAAAGGCGAAGTGTGGGCGCGCGCCGACCAGGCCGTGACCCATCTCGGACTGCAACGCTTTAGCAGCCGCTACACCGACGCAGGCGGCAGCTCTCCTCGCATCACGGTGACGAAGGGAAAGCCGGTTGTGCTGGGAAGCGGCGCGAAGGCGCCGGAGGCGCAGGCCGACGTCGGGCGGCGCGCTGCGGATGCGGTAAGGGAGGATTGACCCACATCCGCGCGTTTTCTCACATGAGCTTTTAGGCAATGCATCTCGAACAGCGGATTGTCGTCACCGGTGGATCCGGATTCCTGGGCTCGCATCTCTGCGAGCGACTGCTGGCGCAGGGCGCCGAAGTCATCTGCCTCGACAATTTCTTTACCGGGACGCGGCGCAATATCGAGCACCTCATCGGCGAGAAACGCTTCGAGTTGATCCGGCACGACGTGACGTTTCCGATCTATCTCGAACTCGACCAGATCTACAATCTCGCCTGTCCGGCGTCGCCCATTCACTACCAGTACGATCCCGTGCAAACGACCAAGACGAGCGTTCACGGCGCCATCAACATGCTCGGCCTGGCGAAGCGCGTGCGCGCCAGGATTCTGCAAGCCTCGACGTCGGAGGTTTACGGCGATCCCGACGTCCATCCGCAAGCGGAGGAGTATTGGGGACGCGTGAATCCAATCGGGGTCCGCTCATGTTACGACGAGGGCAAGCGTTGCGCCGAAACGCTTTTCTTCGATTACTGGCGGCAGCATAAATTGCGCATCAAGGTTGCGCGGATTTTCAATACCTACGGTCCGCGCATGCATCCGCATGACGGGCGAGTCGTCTCGAATTTCATCGTCCAGGCGCTGCTGGGGCGCGACATCACGATTTATGGCGACGGCTTGCAAACGCGGTCGTTCTGTTACGTGGACGATCTCATCGATGCACTCATTCGGCTGATGCAATCGCCTGACGATGTCACGGGTCCGGTCAATATCGGCAATCCTGCCGAGTGCTCGATGCTCGAGCTTGCCACGCTTGTTCGAGAACTGACCGGATCAAAGTCGCGAATTCTGCATTGCCCGCTGCCCGCGGATGATCCGCGCCAACGGCAACCCGATATCGGCAAGGCCCAAAGCTTGCTGGGCTGGGCTCCGACCACGCCTCTCAAGGAAGGCTTGGCCAGGACAATCCATTACTTCGAGCGATTGCTGCGGCAGCCCGAAGTCATGCGGACACTCGGGGACAAAGCCTGAACCATAGCCGAGCCGCGAAAGCCCTGATCGTGGCCGATCAAACCAGAACCAGCGGCCGGCGACTCGGAGCAGGTGCCGGAACTTCCAGGGCCAAGGCGAATGTCAGGCAGGTTGGTCGGGGCGGCGAGATTTGAACTCGCGACCCCCAGTCTCCCAGACTGGTGCGCTAACCGGGCTGCGCTACGCCCCGACCGGACGGCGCGGACTATAGGGACGGGGGTCACGGCGCGCAACGCCGGCCGGCCGGCCGAAACAAGCTGAAAATTGCCGCCCGCTGGCTGGTGCGGACCCGGTTAACCGCCGCCGCGGCCATTGCGTAACGGGCGGTTAATTGCGCCCGGCTAGGTTTGGGCGCCATTGCATTCTCCGGCGCCTCACGATGCGAATTTACCACGCCACACTGAATACGCTGCGCGGTCTGACCTGCGCCGCTAGAACGGAAGCTGCGCCGCGCCAGGAGATGGTTGCGCTTGCTCTCGCGCTGCCGCTTGGCGCGCTGATCGCGCCGAATATTTCCTGGTACGTGGCGATGATCGTGTCGCTGCTGCTGCTGCTGGCGGTGGAGCTTCTCAACACCGCGATCGAAAGACTGGCCGACCGGGTGACGATGGAACGCGACGCGCGCATCGGCATGGTCAAGGATTTCGGCTCGGCCGCGGTGTTTTGCGCGCTGTGTGTTGCGGGGCTCGTCTGGATTGCCGCGGCGGCGGTGCGGTTCGATCTGTTTTCGGGGGCGGCGTCATAAGGCATTCGGAGACGAATGCGGTTTGAGTGACACACATGTCTGACAGTTCTTCCAGTGCCGGCCCGAAGCCGGGTGCGCGGGCGCGCGCGGCCGCGTACGCATTTCGCATCCTCGCGCTTGCGGCCTTCGTGCTGTTCACCAATGACGGCTTTGTCTCGCGCGTGATGCTGCTGCACGATCAAGGACGCCTGATCACGCTCACCGGCTTCGTCGGCATGTGGGGATTGTCGCTGGTGGCGCTCGTGGTCGCCGCCTTCCAGAGCAATGTGTGGGTGCGCTGCTTCTGGGCGCTCATCATCGCGCTGACCACCGCCGCCGGATTTGCCTATCGCCACGCGAGCGGCTCCGAGCTCGGCATTTTCGACGCCCTGTCGCTCTGGAACGCCCGCCACGAGGCGGCGCGGGCGGCCGCCTTTTACGCGTCGGATTTCTACTGGTTCGTTCTGATTGCGGCGCTCGGGTTCGCGGTCCTGGCTGTGCCGCCCGTGCCGCGCGCGCCGCGGCTCAGGCTGTGGCTGACGCGCCTGATGTGGCTGCCGGCGGTGCCCGTCATCGCGATTGCCGGCATTATTCTGTTCAAGGAGGGTGGCGGCTCCGAGGTTCTCCCGGCGCAATTCGCGCCATTGTCGGTGGGTGGTGTGGCGATATCCAAGGCCGCGACCAATCCGACGCCCGGCCACCGCGCCGTCACGCTGGCGGCCCATGCGACGCCGGTCCGGCACGTGATCATGCTGATCGATGAAAGCGTGCGCGGCGACTACATCGACTGGACGCCCGGCAATCCGTACACGCCGGTGCTCGCGAGCCTGAAATCGAAAATCGTCGACTTCGGGCCGGCCGCTTCGGGCGGCAATTGCAGCCACTATTCAAACGCGATTTTGCGCTTCGGCGCGTCGCGCGACAGCCTCGGCCGCACGGTGCTGACCAACCCGACCGTGTGGCAATACGCCAAAAAGGCCGGCTTCAGGACGGTCTATATCGACGCGCAGGCCGCCTTCAACCGCAATCCCGGCAAGCTGCAAAACTTCATGACCGCGCAGGAAACGCGCGACATCGACAGCTTCAACGCCCTTGACGAGAACATCCCCGCGCCGGCGCTCGACGACAGGCTGCTCGACATCGTTCTCAAGGCGCTCAAATCCGAAAAGCCCGTCTTCGTCTACGCCAACAAGAACGGCGCGCATTTCCCATACGACAACGGCTATCCGCCCTCCGCGACCGTGTTTCGTCCGACCATGACGGAAGCCGGCAAGGATACGATGGCGACCCGCGTGAATTCGTTTCGAAATGTCGTGAAATGGTCCGTCGACCGCTTCTTCAAGCGCCTGTTCGACGAAGGGATGCTGAAGGATACCGTCATTATCTACACGTCGGACCACGGGCAGAACTTCAATCCCAAGCGGCTCAGTCATTGCACCGTCGAGGATCCCGATCCGCGCGAAGGATTGGTTCCCTTGTTCGTTATCACCGACAATGATGAGTTACGCGCGCGCTTTGCAGCCGCGGCGGCGGAAAGCCGCGGCCACGCCAGCCACTTTTCCATCGTGCCCACGGTGCTGCAGCTCATGGGCTACGGCCGCGATGATGTCGAGAAAATCTACGGCGAATCGCTGCTGGAGAAGGATGCGCGGCCGCCCGCCTTCACCAGCGGCGATATTTTCGGCCTGTTCTCATCGAAAGTGCGCTGGCATCCGCTCGATCTGGACAGGAACTATCTGGAGCCCGTTGCGCAGCCGGTCGCCCCTTCCAACGTATCGCTGCTGGGCCTGAAACCGAGCTTGACGGTCAGATAGCCTGAGGGGCTGCCACGGATGCCGCGAACGGCGCCGCCTGTGCGCGCCGATGCTTGAGCGTTGCGGCGTACAGGCCCCACACGACACCCATCAGCAGAAAGAAATGGCGCCAGTGGTCGGTATCGACCACGGCCCCTTCCAGCGCATTGCCCGTAAAGGCGGCAAAGGCCGTCACCAGATAGGGCTGCCACGGCGTCGAATCGAACATGCTGCGCCAGGCGACCGCCAGCGTCGCCAGCACCGCCAGAATATAGGCGATGCCGCCGACCCAGCCGTAAACCAGGAAGCCTTGCAGATAGACATTGTGCTGCTGCTGTCCGTGCACGTGCCCGAATTCGAACGGGCCCATTCCGTTGGGGAATTTGAGCAGCGCCGACACCGCAAGCTCCTGCAACCGGAAGCGGCCACCCTGGCCCACGTCATAGAATTGAATGGCGTGAGCGCGGATCTCGAACATCTCCTTGACGGAATCGATCGACAGCAGCACCGCCACGAAAGCGGCGAGAACGGCAAAGCCGACGGCGCAATAGCAGATGATGCGAAATCTCATTCGGGGGGTCGGCGTCGTGACCATGAAAATGCCGAAGGAGATCGCCGCCGCGATGCCAAAAACAACCCAGGCGCCGCGCGAGAAGCTGAGCAGCAGCCCGACCAGCAAAATTCCCAGCAGAACAAGATCGCGCAAGCGCACGCGCTGAAGCACGATGCGCGACATGATGATCAAGGCCGGCCAGATCAGATAGGGCGCGTAGACGTTCGGGTCCTTGAACGTTCCCATCGCGCGGTCGTTTTGGGTGAAGAGATCGAACGCGCCGGGAAACGCATGGAAGTAGCCCGCAATTCCGGCGAGCGCGGTGAATACCGCGCTCGCGATGTAGGCCGTGCGCATCGCCGCCAGGCGGCTCATGGTATTTTGCGACAACACGCAGGCGAAGATGACGGCAGCCAGAAAAAGATAGATCGACGTTGCGGTGAACTGGATCGTCTGCTCGCGCCCCGGGACGTTGAGCAAGGCCATCAGGCCGGCGACGTTCCAGATCAGCAGCAGCAGAAACAGCAGCGCGATCGGCCGCTGGAAGCGAACGCCGGCCGCGAGGCAGGCGACGGCCACCAGGCCCACAAAGAAATCATGTGGCGACGGCTCGACGAAAGCGATCGAGCTCGTCAGCATAGTCACATAGAGGACGATCAGCAGGATGCGCTCGGCGAGCGAGGCCGTCATGGGTACCGGCACGCTACGGCCGGGCAGGGCGATGTCCCGCGCCGCGATCAATAGGCATTCTCGGTTTTGAGCAGCGCCAGCGGCGTCGACGCGACAATGTAGAGATCGAACAGCACCGACCAGTTCTCGATGTAGTAGAGGTCGTGCTCGACGCGGCGCTGGATCTTTTCGTGCGTGTCGGTTTCGCCGCGCCAGCCGTTGATTTGCGCCCAGCCGGTAATGCCCGGCTTGACGCGATGGCGCGCGAAATAGCCGTCGACCGCCTCGTCATAGAGCCGCGCCTCCGCCTTGGCGTTGATCGCGTGCGGCCGCGGCCCGACCAACGACAGATTGCCCTTGAAAACGACGTTGAACAGCTGCGGCAATTCGTCGAGGCTGGTCTTGCGAATGATGCGGCCGATGCGCGTGACGCGCGGGTCGTCCTTGGTCACCAGGCGGCTTGCGCCGGCGTCCGCGCTCTCGACGTACATCGAGCGAAACTTGAACACCTCGATGAGGTCGTTGTTGAATCCGTAACGCTTCTGCCTGAACAGAACGGGTCCCCTGCTGTCGAGCTTGATGGCGATCGCGACCAGAGCCATCACCGGCGAGAGGGCGAGCAGCATCAGCCCGCCGATCAGCTTGTCGAACAGCCATTTCATCACCACGTCCCAATCCGCGATGGGCCGGTCGGCGACGTCGAGCAGCGGGACGCTGCCGATGTAGGAATAGGAACGCGGGCGCAGGCGCAGCTTGTGGGCGTGTGCGGCCAGACGAATATCGACCGGCAGCACCCAAAGCTTCTTCAGCATCTGCAGAATGCGGCTTTCCGCCGAAATCGGCAGTGAGAATATCACCAGGTCGACGCGCGTGCGGCGGCTGAACTCGACGAGGTCGTCGACGTTGCCGAGCTTGGGCTTGCCGGCGCAGTCGGGATCGGTTCGTTCGCCGCGGTCGTCGAACATGCCGATGATGTCGACGCCGGAATTCTTCTGCGAGCGCAGGGCCTCGATGACGTGGGCGCCCGCGTCGCCGCCGCCGACGATCACGGTCCGCAGCGTGAGGCGGCCTTCCTGCGTCCAGTGCCGCACGAGCAGAAACAGCAGCCGGCGGCCTCCGATCAGCGCGGCGAGCCCGATAAGATAAAAGCCGGCAAGCCACACGCGCGAAAAATGCTCGCCCGTTTTCGCGAAGAACGAGCCGCCGATGACGAGCAGGAGAGTGACCGACCAGGCGGCGGCGAGCCGCATGTATTGCTTTTCGTGGCCGCGGAACGCTTCGATCTGGTAGATGTCGGCGACCTGGAACGCAAGCATTGCGAGGATTGCAACCAATGCAATCATCGCGAGGTAGGGCCAATCGATTCCGTAGGTCGGATAGAGATAAACGCCGTAGATCGAAAGCCCGATCGCCGCGACGAGCGAGAACTCGAGCATGCGCACGACGCCCGCAAGCACGATGGGAGAAATCGGCGCCGGCGCGCGGGACGAGGCGATGTCGACGGCTTGCGCGGACAGCGTTCTTCGTTTGTCGTTGCGGCCGTCGCGCACGCGCAAGCGATCAATGAATCCGGCGGCGCTCGAGACGCTGCTTGCTGAAATTTCGGTATCCGTCATTAGCCGACGCCACTACAGCCCTTCCGCTGTTTCGCGGCGGCCTTTGCTCATAATCGACAGGTAAGTTCTAGGTAAAGACTCTCAAGAAAGGCTTATTGGGATATTCAATTAGTGCTTAATGCGATCGACGCTCGAGCGCCTCCCGGTAGGCCGCGAGCGCGCCATCGACCATGGCGTTAACCGTAAACAGGCTGCCGACGCGCCGCTGAAGCGTCTCCGCGCGCGATGCGGCTGCCGGAATATCGTTAAGCGCGGCGCCGACCGAATCGGCGAGCGCGCCGGCGTCGCCGGCGCGCACCAGCAGATCCGATTGGGGGCCCAATATTTCCGGAATGCCGCCGACCCTGGTGGCGACCAGAGGCTTGCCGGCCGCGGCCGCCTCGAGGACGACGTAGGGAAAGGATTCCGCGCGCGAGGGAACGACCATGACGCGGCCGAGCGTCAAAGCCTTGCGCGCCGTCATCGGCGGCAGGAGGGTCACTGCCGGCCCGAGGCGAAGGCGGTCGATGGCCGCGGTGAATACATCGCGGTCGGGGCCGTCGCCGATCAGGACCGCGGTGACCGTCCGGCCCTTTTGCCGCAGAAGCGCGAGCGCTTCCAGCAGGACATCGATGCCCTTGAGCACGCGAAGCTTACCCA
>DASSRW010000073.1:0-14893 GCA_035701545.1 Pseudolabrys sp. | reverse complement strand
GCGAGGAGCGCAGCGACGAAGCAATCCAGTTGTTCGCCCAGCTGGATTGCTTCGCGGAGCCTGTCATCGGGCCGGCCACTTCGTGCCGGACCCGTTGGCTCGCAATGACGACGACAAACGATTCAAATATGCCGCCGCCGCCGCGTTAGAGCGCGGCGAGCGCTGCGTTCAGCGTGGGGCTCGGCCGCATCGCGGCCGACGCCTTGGCGTCGTCGGGCAGATAGTAGCCGCCGAGATCGACCGGCTGGCCTTGCGCGCCGATCAGCTCGCCGTTGATCTTTGCCTCGTTCTTGGCGAGCGTCTCGGCCAGCGCCCTGAACCTGGTTTGCAACTCCGCGTCCCTGGTCTGCGTGGTCAGCGCCTGCGCCCAATACAGCGCGAGATAGAAATGGCCGCCGCGATTGTCGAGTTCGCCGATCTTGCGCGCAGGAGAGCGGTTGAACTCGAGGACCTTGCTGATGGCCGTATCGAGCGTCTCGGCAAGAACCTGGGCCTTGGTATTCTTGTAGGTCTGCGCCAGATGTTCGAGCGACGCGCCGAGCGCAAGGTACTCGCCGAGCGAATCCCAGCGCAGATAGTCCTCTTGCTGGAACTGCTCTACGTGCTTGGGCGCCGAGCCGCCGGCGCCGGTCTCGAACATGCCGCCGCCCGCCATCAGCGGAACGATCGACAGCATCTTGGCCGAGGTGCCAAGCTCCATGATCGGGAACAGATCGGTCAGGTAGTCGCGCAGCACGTTTCCGGTGACGGAGATCGTGTCCTGACCCTTGCGGATGCGCTCAAGTGAGAACTTGATCGCTTCGACCGGCGCCAGAATGCGGATGTCGAGGCCTTTCGTATCTTGGTCTTGCAGGTACTTCTCGACCTTGACGATCTGCTGCGCGTCATGCGCACGGTTCTTGTCGAGCCAGAATACCGCGGGCGCGTTTGTCAGGCGCGCGCGGCGCACACCGAGCTTCACCCAATCCTGGATCGGCGCGTCCTTGGCTTGGCACATGCGGAAGATGTCCCCGGTTTCGACCGGACGGTCCAGCAGCACCTTGCCATCGTCGGCGACGACGCGAACCGTTCCGTCCGCGGGAATTTCGAAGGTCTTGTCGTGCGAGCCGTATTCCTCGGCCTTCTGCGCCATCAGACCGACATTCGAAACAGAGCCCATCGTCTTGGGATCGAACGCGCCATTGGCCTTGCAGTTCTCGATCACCGCCTGGAACAACCGCGCGTAGGCGCGATCCGGAATCGCGGCCAAGGTATCGTGCAGCTTGCCGTCGGGTCCCCACATCTTGCCGCCTTCGCGGATCATCGCCGGCACCGAAGCGTCGATGATCACGTCGCTGGGCACGTTCAAGCAGGTAATGCCCTTGTCGGAATTGACCATGGCAAGAGCCGGTCGTTTCGCATACTCGGCCGCGATGTCGTCCTTGATCGCCTTCTTCTCGGCTTCCGGCAGTGTCTCGATCTTGGTCAGCAGGTCGCCGAAACCATTGTTGAGGTTGACACCGAGCTTCTTGAGCGTGGTGTCATGCTTCCTGATCACATCGGCGAAGAACTCGGAAACGGCGTGGCCGAAGATGATGGGATCGGCGATCTTCATCATGGTCGCCTTGACGTGCAGCGAGAACAGGATGTTGTCCTTCTTCGCGGCTTCGATCTGCTCGGCGAAGAAAGCACGCAGCGCCTTGCGGCTCATCACCGCCGCGTCGATGATCTCACCCGCGATCAGCGGCGTCTTCGCCTTCAGCACTGTGGTCTTGCCGCCGGCTTCGACCAGTTCGATGCGGACGTTGGTCGCGGACGGAAGGGTGGTCGAGATTTCCGAGCCGTAGTAATCGCCGCCCGACATGTAGGCGACGCGCGTCTTGGAATCCTTGGTCCAGACGCCCATCCTGTGCGGATTGTCACGGGCGTATTGCTTGACGGCGCCGGCGGCGCGGCGATCGGAATTGCCTTCGCGCAACACCGGATTGACGACGCTGCCGAATATCTTGGCATAGCGCGACTTGATTTCCTTCTCGGCGTTCGTCGTCGGATTGTCCGGATAATCCGGAACGTTGTAGCCCTTGCCTTGCAACTCCTTGATCGCGGCCTTGAGCTGCGGGATCGACGCGGAGATGTTGGGCAGCTTGATGATGTTGGCTTCGGGCTTCAACGTGAGCTCGCCGAGTTCGGTGAGTTCGTCATTGATCCGTTGCGCTGGCGTAAGCTTCTCGGGGAAATTGGCGATGATGCGACCGGCCAGCGAAATGTCCTTCAGCTTCACGGACACGCCCGCTGCGCCCACGAAGGCCTTGACGATCGGCAGCAGGGAATAGGTCGCAAGCGCCGGGGCTTCATCGACCCTTGTCCACATAATTTCGAGGTTTGGCATGACCGGAATCCGATTGGCGGGGTTTCGCGCCCTATAGCATCCGCATCCCGCCGGTAAAAGCCACCTTTGGCCTGGTCTTTTCTCCGCGCTATACCGCCCTTGTGGAGGATGGAATGCCCGGAGCCGGCACCGACAAGACCAAGCGATGGATCGAGACGCCCGGACCGGTGGTGGTGCTGGTCGAGCCTCAGCTCGGCGAGAACATCGGTGCGGCCGCGCGCGCGATGGCGAATTTCGGCCTGTCGAAGCTGCGGCTGGTGAAGCCACAGCAGGGATGGCCGAACGACAAGGCACGCGTGATGGCGGCCGGCGCCGACCGCGTGCTCGATGGCGCAATCCTCTACGACACGCTCGAAGCTGCGATCGGAGACTGCACGTTTGTGGTGGCGACGACGGCGCGCAATCACGACCAGGCCAAGCCGGTGATCGGGGCCGACAAGGCGGCGGCCGAAATGGCGCCGCATGTTGCCGCAGGTGAAACCGTGGCGCTGGTGTTCGGGCGCGAGCGCAACGGCCTCGAAAATCATGAAGTGGCGCTCGCCGATTGCATTCTGACGTTGCCGGTCAATCCGGCGTTCGCCTCGCTCAATCTCGCGCAGGCGGTCGTCGTCGTCGCCTACGAATGGTTCAAGCTTGTGAACGGCGGCGCGCTGCCGTTTACGATGCCTGAGAAATCGCCGCCGGCGCCGAAGCAGCAGCTCGACGCCTTCTTCGCCGATCTCGAGCGCGAGCTCGACGCCATCGAATTCTATCGCCCGCATGAGAAGCGCGGCACGATGAGCGTCAACCTGCGTAACATCTTCAACCGCATGGCGCCGAGCGAGCAGGATATCCGTACGCTGCACGGCATTTTCATGGGGCTGGCGCAGGGACGGAAAGGTCCGGCGCGCGGCGGCGTGCTCGACGGCGCTCAGGCCGAGATGCTGCGCTCGCTGATCGTGGAGCAGGGCGGCGCGTCGCCGCGCACGCGCGCGCCGGCGCGCGGGCTTGCAAAGCTTCTGCGGCGCAATCCGACCGAGGCGGAACGTATTTTCTGGGATGCGCTGGTCAATGACCGCCGCTTTGCCGGCCGTAGCTTCAAGCGGCAGACGCCGATCGGACCGCATATCGCCGACTTTGTCTCATTTCCGCTCCGCTGCGTGATCGACCTGGCGCCGACGCACGAAGATGAAACCGCAGCGCAGGCACGTGATGGCAAACGTATCTGGCTCGAGCAGCGGGGGTATAAAGTCATCATGATAACCAGCGCAGCCGTCGAAGCAGATGTAGGCAAGGTGCTGGAAGCGCTCTCGACTGTCGTCCCAGCCGAGCGATAGCGAGGGCGGGACCCATACGCTGCAGCCTGTCGAGAGCACAGGGGCGTATGGGTCCCCGCCTTCGCGGGGACGACGCTCACATTTTCTTCAGCACCTTCGTCTGCTCCGCGATGCCGGCGCGCAGGAAAGCGAGGTCGCTGCCGACGGCGAGGAAGCGGAAGCCGCGCTTGGCCGTTGCGAGTGCGCGCTCGGCGTTCGCACAATAGAGTCCGGCGAATTTTCCGGCCTTCGTTGCGGCAGTCACGATCTTGTCGAGTCCAGCCTCAACTTCGCGTGAGTGCGGGTCGAGCACCGCGCCATTGGTCAGGCCAATCGACAGATCGGACGGGCCGACGAACAGCATGTCGATGCCGGGCGTCGCGGCGATGGCATCGAGATTGGTCATCGCGGTTTTCGTCTCCACCATGGCCATCGTGACCGTCTGCTCGTTGGCGTCGCGCAGATAAGCCTTCTGATCGGCGATGCCAGCCCGCATCATGGCGCGATGCGGCCCCCAGCTTCGGTCGCCGAGCGGCGGAAATTTTGCGGCGGAGACGAAAGCGCGCGCGTCTTCCACGGTGTTGATCATCGGCGCAATGATCGCTTCGGCGCCGAAATCGAGTGCGCGGCTCGCCGCGGCGAATTGTCCGAGCGGGATGCGCACGATCGGGGCGGCGCCGGCGTGACGGATCGCGGCGATGCCGGCGGCGGTTGCGGCGGTGTCCCACAGGCCATGCTGCTGGTCGATGTTGACCGCCGAAAAGCCCTCGCGCGCGATCACCTCGACGATGATCGGCGCGGGCAGGCCGCACCAGCCGGAGAAGACCGTTTCGCCCGCGCGCAGGCGGGCGGCAAGCGTGAAGCCGGGACTAGCTGGCATTCGACCCCCCCATTTTTCCCGGCGCGGCGGAATGCTGTGAGGCGCGGCGCCGGGGATCGTTCAACTTCAGCCGAATGCCGGCGACACGGCCATCGGGCGCTTTGCCGCCGGGACGAAAGTCAGCCACTCGCTTTTATCTGCGCCACAGCCTGCGTCATCAGTTCGTCCATGGCGAGGCGGATTTCCTGATCGCTGACTGCCACCTTTTTCGTCTCAAAATCGGTGCGAATTTTGCGGAAAACGTCATGATCGCCGGTTTCCTCGAAATCCGACATCACGACTTCTTTGGCGTAGGCGTCGGCCTCGGCGCCGCTCAGCCCCAGCTTGCCTGCCGCCCATTGCCCGAGCAGCCTGTTTCGCCGCGCGGTCGCCTTGAATCGAAGTTCCTCATCATGCGCGAACTGCTTCTCGAAGCCTTCTTCGCGCTTGTCGAATGTCGTGGCCATTGCCGCCCCTCGCGGTTGCGATCCAGAACATTATTTCTCTGCATACGTGGCGCCTTGCATATCGTCCTGCAAGCGTCAAGGCAACGTCATGGCGACTCGGCGTGGCGAAAATGCGAAGTGGAAAACGCGCCGAGGCCATGATTGTGCTTGCCGGGTTGATCGGCTAGGTTGCCGACGTGCCCGGACGCTTGTCGCGCGCGAGCGCCGTCCGATCCTGCAAGCCGCGGATCTCGCAATTCATCTTTCAAGGAGCCACGGCAAACCAATGGACTTTCAAAAACCACGGTACATGCCCATGAGCCGCCGTCGCCGCATTTATGAAGGCAAGGCGAAGGTCCTCTACGAAGGTCCGGAGCCTGGAACGCTGATCCAGCATTTCAAGGACGACGCGACCGCCTTCAATGCCAAAAAGCACGAGGTGATCGAGGGCAAGGGCGTGCTCAACAACCGCATCTCCGAATACGTCTTTCAGCACCTCAACGACATCGGAGTTCCGACGCATTTCATTCGCCGGCTCAACATGCGCGAGCAGTTGATCCGCGAGGTGGAGATCATTCCGCTCGAGGTGGTGGTGCGCAACGTCGCCGCCGGTTCGCTCGCGACGAGGCTCGGCATTGAGGAGGGCACGCAGTTGCCGCGCTCGATCATCGAATTCTATTACAAGAACGACAAGCTCGGAGACCCGATGGTATCCGAGGAGCACATCACCGCCTTCGGCTGGGCCGCGCCGCAGGAGATCGACGACATCATGGCGCTGGCGATCCGCGTCAACGATTTCCTCTCCGGGCTTTTCCTCGGCGTCGGCATCCGGCTGGTCGATTTCAAGATGGAGACCGGCCGGCTGTGGGAAAACGACGTCATGCGCATCGTCGTGGCGGACGAGATTTCGCCCGACAGCTGCCGGCTGTGGGACATGAAGACCAACGACAAGCTGGACAAGGACCGTTTCCGCCGCGACTTGGGCGGCTTGCTGGAGGCCTATACCGAGGTCGCCAAACGGCTTGGCATCATGAACGAGGGCGAGCCGCCGCGCGGCGCCGGCCCCGTGCTGGTGAAGGGCTGAATTTGTCGCGATCCAGCCGTTTTTTGCATGTGAATGATCCGAAGGCCGGCCTTGTGCCGGCCTTCGCCGTCTCTAGTTTAGGGGTGGATGGGCCGTTCCTGCCCCGTTCCGGCTCTCGACTCATGCCATAAGGCCGCGGAATGAAAGCGCGCGTCACCGTTACGTTGAAATCCGGCATCCTCGATCCGCAGGGCAAGGCCATCGAGGGCGCGCTGCGTTCATTGGGCGTAGCGGGGGTCGCCAGCGTGCGCCAGGGCAAGGTGTTTGAGATCGAACTCGAGGGTGGCGATCGCGCGCAGGCCGAGGCGCTGCTCAAGCAGGCCGCCGACAAGCTGCTGGCGAATACGGTGATCGAGAATTATCGCGTTGAGGTCTTGGGATGACGAGCAAGGCAAACGCATGAAAGCCGCCCTCCTCGTTTTCCCAGGCATCAACCGCGAGCGCGACATGGCGCGCACGCTGAGGCTCGTGTCGGGACAAACGCCAGCGATGGTGTGGCATGCCGAAACGGCGCTGCCGGCCGGCACCGACCTCGTGGTCATCCCCGGCGGCTTTTCCTACGGCGATTACCTGCGCTGCGGCGCCATCGCGGCGCGCGCGCCGATCATGGACGCGGTGCGGGCATTTGCAGCCAAAGGCGGGCTGGTGCTGGCGGTCTGCAATGGCTTTCAGATTGCCTGCGAGGCCGGGCTTCTCCCCGGCGTGCTGATGCGCAACGCGGGGCTGAAGTTCATCTGCCGCGATATTTTCCTGAAGGTTGAGCGCTCCGATACGCCGTTCACGCGCGGCTACAATGCGGGCCAAGTCATTCGCGTGCCGACCGCGCATGGCGAAGGCAACTATGCCGCTGATGCGGACACGATCGCGCGGCTCGAAGGCGAGGGGCGGGTGATCTTCCGTTACACATCGCCGGACGGTACGCGCGATGAGGCGTTCAACGTCAACGGCTCGACCAACGCGATCGCCGGCATCGTCAACGGGCGCGGCAATGTGCTCGGGCTGATGCCGCATCCGGAAAATCACGTCGAACAGGTCATCGGCGCGACCGACGGGCGCGGGCTGTTCGCCGGTCTCGTCGATCATCTGGCAAAAGCGGCGTGATCGGACGCGCAGTGCTTTCCAACGAGCCGAAAATCACTCCTGAACTCGTCGCCGAGCATGGGTTGAAACCGGACGAGTATCAGCGCGCGCTCGACCTGATCGGCCGCGAGCCGACGCTGACCGAGCTCGGCATCTTCTCGGCGATGTGGAACGAGCACTGTTCGTACAAATCCTCGAAGGTTCATCTGCGCTCGCTGCCGACCAAGGCGCCGTGGGTCATCCAGGGACCGGGCGAGAACGCCGGCGTCATCGACATCGGCGACGGGCTTGCGGTCGTGTTCAAGATGGAGAGTCACAATCACCCGAGCTACATCGAGCCCTACCAGGGCGCGGCGACCGGTGTTGGCGGCATTTTGCGCGACGTGTTCACCATGGGCGCGCGGCCGATTGCGTGCCTCAACGCGCTCTCCTTCGGCGATCCGAGGCATCCCAAGACGCGGCACCTCGTCTCCGGCGTCGTCGCCGGCATCGGCGGCTATGGCAATTCATTTGGTGTGCCGACCGTCGGCGGCTCGGTGCGCTTTCATTCGCGCTATGACGGCAACTGCCTGGTCAATGCGATGGCCGTGGGCCTCGCGGAAAAGGACAAGATTTTCTATGCGGCCGCGTCGGGCGTCGGCATGCCGATCGTCTATCTCGGCTCGAAAACCGGCCGCGACGGCATTCACGGCGCCTCCATGGCGTCCGCCGAGTTCGGCGAGGATTCCGAAGCCAAGCGGCCGACCGTGCAGGTCGGCGATCCGTTTTCGGAAAAGCTGCTGCTCGAGGCCTGCCTCGAGATCATGCACAAAAGCTGCGTCATCGCTATTCAGGACATGGGCGCGGCAGGGTTGACGTGCTCCGCGGTCGAGATGGGCGCCAAAGGCGATCTCGGCGTGACGCTCGATCTCGACAAGGTACCATGCCGCGAAGAGGGCATGAGCGCCTACGAGATGATGCTCTCCGAGAGCCAGGAGCGGATGCTCATGGTGCTCAAGCCAGAAAAAGAAGAAGAAGCAGAAGCAATCTTCCGCAAATGGGGGCTCGACTTCGCCGTCGTCGGCGAGACAACGTCGACAAGGCGCTTCATCGTCCGGCATGGCGGCGACGTAATGGCCGACCTGCCGATCAAGGAGCTCGGCGATCAGGCGCCCGAATACAAGCGGCCCTTCGTCAATCAGCCGAAGCCAAAGGCGATCGACGCGGCAGGCATTGCGCCGCCGATGAGCGTTGCGGATGCGCTCGAAACGCTGATCGGCGCGCCCGACCTGTGCTCCAAACGCTGGGTATGGGAGCAATACGATCACATCATTCTCGGCAATACGGTGCAGCGGCCGGGTGGCGACGCCGCCGTGCTACGCGTCGAAGAGGGGCCGAAGGGACTTGCGCTTTCGACAGATGTCACGCCGCGCTACTGCGAGGCCGACCCGTTCGAGGGCGGCAAGCAGGCGGTCGCCGAATGCTGGCGCAATCTCACGGCGGTCGGCGCGACGCCGCTCGCTATCACCGACAATCTCAACTTCGGCAATCCGGAGCGGCCGGAGATCATGGGTCAATTCGTCGGCTGCATCCGCGGCATCGCGGAAGCATGCAAGGCGCTCGATTTTCCGGTCGTGTCCGGCAACGTCTCGCTCTACAACGAGACCAACGGCCGCGCGATCTTGCCGACGCCCTCAATCGGCGGCGTCGGCCTGCTCGCCGATTTCAGGAAATCCGCAACGCTCGCCTTCAAGCGCGAAGGCGAGGCGATCCTGCTGATCGGCGAGACGGTCGGCTGGCTCGGGCAATCGATGTATCTGCGCGAGCTTTGCGGCCGGGAGGAGGGCGCGCCGCCGCCGGTCGACCTCGTCGAAGAGCGCGAGAACGGCGAATTCGTCCGCGCACTTGTTCTCGAGGGCGCCGCAACCGCGGCGCACGACATTTCCGATGGCGGCCTGCTCGTCGCGCTTGCCGAAATGGCGATGGCGTCAGGCATCGGCGCAGCGCTTGAGGCGGCCCCGGCCGATATTCCGGCGCACGCGCACTGGTTCGGCGAGGATCAGGCGCGCTACATTGTGACCGTCGCCGCTGTGCAAGCCGATGCGGTTCTTGCGCGGGCGCGTGACGCCTCGATTCCGGCCCGGCTCATCGGGAGGACTGGCGGGCCCATGCTCGCTGTCGCCGGCGAGCGCGCGCTTTCGGTGGCCGCGCTCAACGAACGGTTCGAGGGTTGGCTGCCCGCTTACATGGCGGCCGAGTTGTCGTGACTGCAGCAGCTTCGATATTGTCATTTGTCAAGGTTTCGGACCAAACTGCTTTCACGACCGGAAGATTCGCATGTCCGAAATAGCTCTTGCCGCAGAGTTCCGCCGATGGCGATGGATGCAACCGAAATCGAGCGGCTGATCAAGGCGCGGCTTCCGGACGCGACCGTCACTATTCGTGACCTCGCCGGCGACGGCGATCACTATGCCGCAACCGTCATCTCCGCCGCGTTCAAGGGCAAGTCGCGGGTCCAGCAGCACCAGCTCGTTTACGAGGCGCTGAAAGGGCAGATGGGCGGGGTGCTGCACGCGCTGGCGCTGCAAACCGCAGCGCCCGAGAACTGATCTTTGGGCCATATGGCCACCGCGAGCGGCGTTAAAGCCCACCCCCTTGGGGTGACGGCGGCAATTGCGCTACATATATCGGCAAAGACGGGCCGACTCGCCCGGCGGCGACCAGACAGGACGTGAATCATGGCCATCGAGCAGTTCATTGAAAACGAAGTGAAGAGCAACGACGTCGTGTTGTTCATGAAGGGAACGCCGCAATTCCCGATGTGCGGATTTTCGGGCCAGGTTGTGCAGATTCTTGACCACCTGGGCGTCGCCTATAAGGGACTCAACGTGCTCGAAAACGACGAACTGCGGCAGGGCATCAAGGCCTATTCCAACTGGCCGACGATCCCCCAGCTTTACGTCAAGGGCGAGTTTGTGGGCGGCTGCGACATCGTGCGCGAGATGTTCCAGGCCGGCGAATTGCAGCAGGCGTTGAAGGACAAGGGCATCACGCTGCGCGCGGGCGCCGAGACTTAAAATCGCGGTCGCAGAACCGCTTACTTGAGGCGGTTCATAATCAGGTAAATGACGGCGAGAATCAGCGCGAGCCCGATCAGGCTCGGCGTCGGCACCGCGTTGGCGAATTTCATGACGTTGTCGGCGACCGACAGCACGAATACGCCCGAGCTTTCCCCGAGGATCAAATAGATCAGCATGATCGCGAGCACGCTGACGAAGCCGAGCTCGACGAACGTCCACAGGTAGCGTCGCGTCTTGTCCAGAATGTCCATCATGGCTCACCTATGATGGCGCTTTGGCTCGAAGGAGCGAATGGGTGGGGAGGCTCATCCCCACCCAAATTTTCCGGCGCCCGCCAGATCGACGGCGCGCCCAACAGGCTCAGGCCATCGATCTCTTTGAAAACAACCAGATGATGATGCCCAGTGAGATCAGGCCGACGAGGCCGTTCGATCCCAAGTCTTTCACCCACGCCATGATGTTGGCGGTTACAGCGCCGAAGAACGGAAGGTTCGAGCCGATGAGCAACGCCAGCACAATCGCGAGTGCAAGCAGCATCAACGCCAGCTCGGTCAACGCACCCACCCACTGTTTTGCCATCTGGATTCCATTCATGAGCGAATCTCCGTGAATCGATCCTCAGCCGAATCAGATTACTAAATCTGGGGGCCAATAGCAACGGACCCCCCATATTAGGTATTGTTTTCAAAGAAGAATTCAGGACGGGCGCACGCCTTTCCTCGGAGACTGCGCGCGGAAAAAACAAAGACCCCGCCTGACGAGGGCGGGGTCGTCTCCAAGCTTAGGCAACCGATTGCCGGTCAGCGCGAGTAATATTCGACGACGAGGTGCGGCTCCATCATGACCGCATAAGGGACGTCGGTGAGCAGCGGCACGCGCGTGAGCTTCGCCGTCAATTTGCTGCCGTCGACCTCGATGTAGTCCGGCACGTCGCGCTCGGCGAGCGCCTGCGCCTCGATCACGATCGCCAGTTCGCGCGACTTCTCCTTCACCTCGACCACGTCGCCGATCTTGAGCCGATAGCTCGGGATGTTCACGCGCCGGCCGTTCACCTTGACGTGCCCGTGGCTGATGAATTGCCGCGCGGCGAACACCGTCGGCACGAACTTGGCGCGGAAGACGACCGCATCGAGCCGCCGCTCGAGCAGGCCGACCATGTGCGCACCGGTATCGCCCTTGAGCCGGCGAGCTTCCTGATAGATACCGCGAAACTGCTTTTCGGAAATATTGCCGTAGTAGCCGCGCAGCTTCTGCTTGGCCTTCAATTGCACGCCGTAGTCGGAAAGCTTGCCCTTGCGGCGCTGGCCATGCTGGCCGGGGCCATATTCGCGGCGGTTGACGGGGCTCTTCGGGCGGCCCCAGACGTTTTCGCCCATACGGCGGTCGAGTTTGTACTTGGCTTCGTGGCGCTTGGTCATCGCGTCCTCTTCAAGTTGCACAATAAGTTGAGGAACCGCGCCCTCCTTTGCCCCGGATGTCTCCGGGACCGACAGGCAGAGCCTCGAAAGCGCAAGGCCTTGCCGCGGGTCGCGAAACGCAGAGCGGGGGTGTCGACCCCCGCGTAGCGCCGGTCTTTTGGGCCATGAAGGTGGCGCTGTCAAATCGCCAAGGCTTGAACCCTTAAAGGAAATTGAAGCCGTAGGCCTTCAGGGCGGTCGTGAGCGCGATCGGCGGCAGCCGGCCGGAGGTGAACAGCATCTGCGCGGGCACCGCCGCGCGCCCCGGCACGGTCGGACCGAGCAGATCGACCACGCGGCGCGCGATCGCCGGCGCCGGATCGATCCAGTCAACCGGCCAGGGCGCGTTCGCGCGCAGGCGCCCGAGCAAAAGCGGATAGTGCGTGCAAGCCAGCACGACGGTGTCGACGCGCCGGTTCCCATCGAGAACGAAGCAGGGGGCGATTTCGGCGGCGATATCTTCGTCAGCTGGCGGGCGGCCGTTGAGATCGGCTTCGGCCAATGTCGCGAGCCGTGCCGAGCCGACCAGCGTCACCTTGCAGCCCGCCGCAAATTCGCGGATCAGCGCGCGGGTGTATTCCCGACTTACGGTCGCCTGCGTGCCCAGCACGGCGACGTGTTTCGATTGCGACTGCGCGCAGGCCGGCTTGATGGCCGGGACGGTTCCAACGAACGGAACGCTGAAGCGCGCGCGCAGATCGCCGAGCGCCAGGGTCGACGCCGTGTTGCAGGCGATGACGACCAGATCGGGATCGCAGCGCTCGGCGGCATCGCCCACGACCTTCAGCACGCGGCCAACCAGCTTGTTCTCGGCAAGATCGCCGTAGGGAAACGCGGCGTCGTCCGCCACATAGATCAGCCGCGCATCCGGGCGGGCTCTCGCGATCTCGCGGTAGACGGTGACGCCGCCGAGACCGGAGTCGAACACCAGAACAGTCGGAGAAGCGATATGTGGCATGCGCGCGAATCGATGGCCCGGCCGAGATAAGCCACGCCTGCGGCGAAGTGACAATGGGTCGCGGCGGTGAATGCGCGCTTCGACCGTTGATCAACCAAAAGCGGGGCGAGATTTTTGGAAGGAACCAGCCATGTCTTTCAAATCTGTAATGTTGGCCGGCGTCGCGTTGCTCGCGAGCGCCGGCGCCGCGAGCGCGGCGGTGGTCGAAAACGACCTCAACCTGCGCAGCGGGCCTGGAACCGGATACGCGGTCATCGACGTGATGCCGGCTGGCGCCAGCGTCGATGTGCTCAGCTGCACGGGCGGATGGTGTCGCGTCGCGTATGCAGGCGAAACCGGCTACGCCTCCCGCAGCTACCTCGGAGGCGCGACCACGGCTTACGTTGCGCCGCCTGCCTACACCTACGCGCCGGCGTATGAGTACGGTCCTTACGCCTACGATTATGGATATTCGCCGTACGACTACGGCTACTACGACTACGGGCCGACGATCGGCTTCGGCTTCTTCGGCGGCACCGGATTCTACCGGCACCATCACTACCGGCACTTTGGGCACCGGCATTTTGGAAACCGCCATTTCGCGAACCGGCATTTCAGGTCGGGGAACTACCGCAATGCGTTCGCGAGCGCTCCGAGCGGATTTGAGCGGAATCGGGCCGGCGGCCATTTCGGCCATGCCAACGTCCGCGGCCATGCCGGGGGCCATTTCGCCGGAAACTTCACGGCCAATCGCGGCGCCATGCACATGGGCGGCGGCCACTTCAGCGGTGGCGGCCGCGTTGGCGGCGGCGGGCACGCCGGTGGCCATATCGGCGGAGGCGGCGGCCACCACGGACGCCGCTAAGCGGTCACTTGTTCACTGGTCCCGTGCCCGCTTCGCGCGGGCGCGGGATTTTTGATGTGGATGTCGGATGAGGGGGCGCTTTACGACGCACCAAAGACGCGCTGGAAGAGGACGTCGACGTGCTTCAGATGATAGCCGAGGTCGAAATTGGCTTCGATCTCCTTGGCGCTGAGTTTCGCCGTCACGTCCTTGTCGGCCTTCAGCAACGACAGAAAATCACCTTCGCCGGCCCAGACCTTCATGGCGTTGCGCTGCACGATGCGATAGGCGTCCTCGCGCGCGATGCCTTTTTGCGTCAGTGCGATCAGCACGCGCTGCGAATGCACAAGGCCGCCGAGCCGATCGAGGTTCTTCTGCATGTTGGCCGGATAGACGACGAGCTTTTCGACAATGCCGGCAAGCCGATTGAGCGCGAAGTCGAGGGTCACCGTCGCATCCGGGCCGATCATCCGCTCGACTGAGGAATGCGAGATGTCGCGCTCGTGCCAGAGCGCCACGTTTTCCATCGCGGGCAGGGCGTAGGCGCGCACCATGCGCGCAAGGCCGGTGATGTTTTCCGACAGCACCGGATTGCGCTTGTGCGGCATGGCGGAGGAGCCCTTCTGCTTCTCGGAGAAGAACTCCTCGGCCTCCAGCACCTCGGTGCGCTGCAAATGCCTGATCTCGATTGCGAGCCGCTCCATCGAGGAGGCGGCGACGCCAAGCGTCGCGAAATACATCGCGTGACGGTCGCGCGGGATGATCTGGGTCGAGATCGGCTCGACGCGCAGGTCCATGGCCTTGGCGACGTGCGCCTCCACGCGCGGATCGACCTGCGCGAACGTGCCGACGGCGCCGGAGATGGCGCAGGTCGCGACTTCTTCGCGCGCCGCATGCAGCCGCCGGCGGGCGCGGGCAAATTCGGCATAGGCATAGGCCATCTTCAGTCCGAACGTGGTCGGCTCGGCGTGGATGCCGTGCGAGCGGCCGACGGTCGGCGTCATCTTGTGCGCGTAAGCCTGCTTCTTGAGCGCAGCGAGCAGCCGGTCGATGTCGGCGATAAGAAGGTCGGCGGCGCGCACAAGCTGCACGTTGAGGCAGGTGTCGAGCACGTCCGACGAGGTCATGCCCGAATGCACGAAACGCGCCTCCGGCCCGACGATCTCGGCAAGATGAGTAAGAAACGCGATGACGTCGTGCTTGACCTCGGCCTCGATCGCGTCGATGCGCGCCACGTCAAATTTGGCGTTCTTGCCCTTATCCCAGATCTTCTTTGCCGCTTCCTTCGGCACGATGCCGAGTTCGGCCATGGCGTCCGCCGCATGCGCCTCGATCTCGAACCAGATGCGGAAGCGCGTCTGCGGCTCCCAGATCGCCGTCATTTCCTGGCGCGAATAGCGGGCAATCGTCACGCTTTTTCCCTTTGCTGCTCGGTGGCCGCCGCGAACGGCGCGCACCAGTCTT
>DASSRW010000072.1:0-6373 GCA_035701545.1 Pseudolabrys sp. | reverse complement strand
TGGTGCCGATCACCTTGTCGCCATAGGCGACGTTGGTGCGCGGGCCGAGAAAGAGCGAGCCGTAGTTTTTCATGTTGTTGAGGAAATAGTCGGGATCGCGCGTCATCACCTGCGCGTGCTCGGAGGCCACGCGATCGGCTTCGCGCACCATCTCGGTTTCATCGTCGCAGACGATCACTTCGCCGTAGTCCTTCCACGCTTGGCCGGCGAGGTCGGCGCTGGGCAGAATTTTGAGCAGCCGTTCGACTTCCTGCATGGTTTCACGCGCAAGCTTTTCCGAATTGGTGATGAGCACGGCAGGGGACGTCGGCCCGTGCTCGGCCTGGCCAAGCAGGTCGGTGGCGCACATTTCGCCATCTACCGTCTCGTCGGCGATGATCAGTGTCTCGGTCGGTCCGGCGAGAAGGTCGATGCCGACGCGGCCGAACAGTTGCCGCTTGGCTTCCGCCACGTAGGCGTTGCCAGGCCCAACGAGCATGTCGACCGGCCTGATGCTTTCGGTGCCGAGCGCCATCGCCGCAATCGCCTGCACACCGCCGAGCACGTAAATGTCATCCGCGCCGCCGAAATGCTGGGCGGCAACGATCGCCGGATGCGGTGCGCCCTTGTAGGGCGGCGCGCAGGCAATGATGCGCTTCACGCCGGCAACCTTCGCCGTCACGATCGACATATGGGATGAGGCGACCATCGGATAGCGCCCGCCCGGCACGTAGCAGCCGATCGACTCGACCGGAATGTGCCTGTGCCCGAGGATGACGCCGGGCAGGGTCTCGACCTCGAGGTCGTGCATGGTCTCGCGCTGCTTTTGCGCGAAGTTGCGCACCTGCGCCTGCGCGAACTTCATGTCCTCGAGATCGCGCTTCGACACCTGCGAAATGGCGCGCTCGATCTCCTGTGGGCTGAGCTTGAAATCCGCGGGCGACCAGTTGTCGAATTTTTTCGACAAATCGCGCACGGCCGCGTCCTTCCGCGTCTCGATATCGGCGAGAATGCTCTCGACCGTCTCGCGGACTTTGGCGTCGGCGGCCTTGATGGCGCCCGCGTCCAAACCGCGCTTGAGATAACGAGCCATGATTTTCTCCTCGAACTTGCGAACTTACGGGCGGCTGCCGTCAGGAATGGCGAAAATATCGAAGTGCGTCCACCGCATCATGTCCGATGCGCCCAGGCGCCGCTCCGTAAAGAGCATACCATCCTCCACCTTGAAAACACTGTAGCCGAGGCCGGAGAGCAGGCCGTGCAGTCCCGTCCTCTCCTCGCTCGAGAGGCGGCCATAGACCTCTGCTTTGATGTAAGGACGATAGCGCTCGAGAATGTCACGGATCGAATGCAGGATGCGCGCGTCGTGCCCCTCGGTGTCGGTTTTGATGTAGCGCAGCCGCGCGAGGCGATCGGCCGGCATCTCGTTCAAAATATTCTGCAAGGGACGGCCGCGCACCTCGAGCGTGAACGCGCTGCCGTGCTCCCATACGCTGCGTCCACTGAAATCGCCGCCGTTGATGAATCCCGGATCGCCATAGCGGAATTCGAACGTTCCCTCTTGTTCCGTCACCGCGCAGCATAGAGGAATGATGTTGGTCTTGTGCGGGTTGAGCTTCGCGTTGATCTTCAAAATGTCGAATGCATATGAGTTCGGCTCCAGCGCCAGCACGCTGCCTTCTGCGCCGCAGGCCAGCGCGATCGGCAGCGTCGAGTCGCCGGAATGCGCGCCGATATCGATGGCGAAATCGCCCGGCTTCAGGAAGCGGCGCAACTCCAGCATTTCCTCCGGTGCGATCCGGAGGTCCTGCGCTTTCGGGTGCAGCCACCGCGCGTAGGCGGTGGCGCCGTCGGCCGGCAATTCGATCAGCTGGCGCCGGTAGCCGAACGTACGAGGCTTCGGCCGCAGTCCCAGAGTATAGATAAATTCCTTGAGCTTCATCGTGAATTGCGACTGCTACGACCCAGACGTGGCACGCATCTCAATCCCCCCAAGCCGGTGAATTATGCTGCGCAACAAGCCAGGCGCGGCCACTGTTCGTTATTGTGGTTCGAGGGTTCTTGCGATGCGCGGCTAGGAATTTCCGTGCAGGGGCTCGACCACCACGGCCGTTCCGTAGCACAAGACTTCGGCGGCGGCGACCATCGGCCCGGTGTCATAGCGTACGCCCACGACGGCATCCGCCCCAACTGCCTTGGCGTGAGACAGCATCAGTTCGAACGCTTCGTCACGCGTCTTCTCGCACAGGCTCGCGAATATTCCGACCCGTCCGCCGAAGAGCGTGCGCAGGCCGCCGATAAATGTCAGCGGCAATGATCGGGTTCTCACAGTGATGCCGCGCACGATTCCGATACATTTGACGATTCGAAACCCCGGAAGGTCGAACGTCGTCGACGCAAGCATGCCCTTTCTCCTTGCATCCAACGGAACGCCTCAACGATGAGCGGGAGAGCGGCTCCGATCACTTGATGGCCTGCGGATTGATCGGCGAGCCAGTCCCGCCGGTGATGATCAGCGGCGGGCCGCAGAAGAAGAATTCATAGACGCCGTCTTCGGCGCAATCCTCGGCGAGCTCCTTGAGGTAGAAAATCTCGCCCATGCAAAGACCCATCGCCGGGATGACGACCCAATGCCAGGGCTGGTTGGCGTCCTTGGTCTCGTTGGGCCGCACTTCGACACCCCAGGTATCGGTACAGATGGCGGCAATTTCCTTTTCCTGGCACCAGTAGCAATTCTCGAATTTGACGCCGGGCGCATCGCCGCCGGCGTAGCCGCCCCACTCTTTTTCCTCGAGGCAGCGTTCCATCTGTCCGGTGCGGACGATGACGAAGTCGCCGCGGCCGATCGACACGTTCTGGTCCTTGGCGCACTTGTCGAGCTCGTCGTTGGAGATGCTCTCGCCATCCTGCATCCACTTCACGCCGCGGAAGCGCGCGATGTCGAGCAGCACGCCGCGCCCGACCATCTTGTTCCTGGAGTGCTCGATGCCGAGGACCGAAAGCCCGCGTGAGTCGATCAGCTTGGCGTCGTGTCCATTATAGGCCTTGTCCTCGTAGAATATGTGGCCCAGCGCGTCCCAGTGCGTGGCGCCTTGCACGCACAGCATCAGCGTGTCGTCGGCATAACGAATCTTGTTCCAGTCCTGCTGGCCCGCAATCGCATCGGTGCCGGTCGCCAGCATCTGATGGATCGGATTGAAACGGCCCCCGAACAGGCCTGTCTGCGGGCCGGTGCGGTCGAGCGGAATGCCGAGCGCGAAAACCTTCCCGGTGCGGATGAGGCTTGCCGCCTTGACGATGTCCTCCGGCGTTACGTGATTGAGGGTGCCGATCTGATCGTCTTTTCCCCACCGGCCCCAGTTCGACAGTTTTTTCGAGGCTTCCGCGATCGCTTCCTTGCCGACTTTAATGTCCATGAAGCTCATCCCCACTGTTTCTGATTTTTACGCGGTTCATCGTTTTTCCGCGGTCAGCGGGCGCTAATATCGCCGGGTCATTCCGTTTGAGCAAGCGGTAGCTCGTGTCGGGCTTTGACAGCGCGCGCGATGCTTGCGCATCATGGCGACTGCAAGCTGGCCGATCAGTGCCGGTATCAAGGGAGGATCACTTTCATGAAACGAAATGTGTTCATTGCGGTCGCGGGTGCGGCACTGCTGGCCGCCGTTTCAGCGCGGGCCGCCAATGTCGCGGACGAGTGGGACAGCATCAAACGTCCGGCGGCGCCCGCCTTGAAGCCGGTGACGGTCGATACGAAAACGACGGCGCTGCTGATGCTCGATTTCATGAACCAGAATTGCGGCAAACGGCCGCGCTGCGTTGCGTCCATTCCGGCGGCGAAAAAGCTGCTCGCTGAAGCACGCGCCGCCAAAGTCGCAGTCGTCTACAGCATCATCAACAAAACCACGACCGCGGATGTCATCAAGGACGTGGCGCCGCTGCCGACCGAGCCGCATGTGCTGGCCGGCCCCGACAAATTCCTGCACACGGACCTTGAGAAAATCCTCAAGGACAAGGGCATCAAGACGGTGATCGCCGTCGGCACGTCGTCAAACGGCGCGGTGTTCTTCACGGCGAGCGGCGCGGCGTTCCGCGGCATGAATGTCATTGTGCCGGTGGACGGCATGTCTTCGGCCGATCCGATTGCGGAATATGCGACCGTGCTCGACTTCGAGACCGCGCCCCTGGTGTCGAAGAAAACGACGCTGACGAAGATCGGTATGATCAAGTTTTGATCTTCATCCCTCCCCGCGATAGCGGGGAGGGTGGCGAGCATCGAGCAAAGCGAGATGTGAGACGGGTGGGGACGAATTCAAGCATGACCCCACCCCCGGCGCTTCGCGCCGGACCCTCCCCTTTCAGGGGAGGGATAAGAAAGTCACACCTTCCCCAACGCCCCTAAAATCTTGTCTGGCGTGAACGGCATGTCGGTGAGCGGCGTCGCGCCGAGCGGGCGCAGCGCGTCGTTGATCGCGTTCATCACGCAACCGGGCGCGCCGGCGGTGCCCGCTTCGCCGGCGCCCTTGGCGCCGAGCTCGCTGTCAGCGGTCGGCGTCACCACGTGCCCGATTTCAATGTCCGGCATTTCGGCTGCCATGGGCACGAGATAGTCCGCCATGTTGCCGTTGAGCAATTGTCCGCGCTCATCGTAGCGGCAGTGCTCGAACAGCGCGCCGCCGATACCTTGCACGATGCCGCCGCGGATTTGCTCGTCGACGAGCTGCGGATTGATCACCGTGCCGCAGTCCTCGACGCACCAATGCTTCAGCAGTTTGACGAAGCCGGTGTCGATATCCACTTCGAGATAGCTCGCCTGCACGCCGTTGGTGAACGCGAACGGCCATTGCCGTGGAACGTAGTGCCGTGTCGCAATGAGCTCCGGCTGAATCCCCGCGGGTAGTGTATCGGGACGAAAGTAGGCGATGCGGGCGAGCTCTTCGAGCGGCAGGCGTTCGGTGCCGTTCGCCTTGTCAACGACGGTGCCGTTGCGGATGTCGAGATCGTCGGGCTTGGCTTGCAGAATCGATGCCGCGACGGCGAGCACGTTGCCGCGCAACACCTTGCCGGCCTGCCACGCCGCTTCGCCGCCGATGCCGGCCGCGCGCGAGGCCCAGGTGCCGCCGCCGTAAGGTGTGTTGTCGGTATCGCCGGTGATGACGCGCACGCGACCCATCGAGACGCCGAACGACGAGGCGACGACCTGCGCCAGCACGGATTCCGCACCCTGGCCCTGCTCGGTCACGCCACTCTGGATGATGACCGACCCTTGCGCGTCGAGCTTCACGGTGGCGCCATCCTGCGAGGTGATCTTCGCGCCGCCGACGCCGTAAAACGCTGCCGACGGGTTGGTCACCTCGATGAAGCTTGCAAAGCCAAGCCCGCGATAGATGCCCTGCGCGCGCAGTTTCTTCTGTTCCGCCCGCAGTCCGGCATAGTTCATCATGGCATCGAGATGCGCGAGCGACTCGTGGTGCGAGAGCTGTTCGAATTTCAATCCTGACGGCGCGGCGCAGGGATAGCCGTCGTCCGGCACGAGATTGCGCCGGCGGATTTCCAGCGGATCCATGCCGATCTTTGCCGCCGCCATTTCGACCAGGGCTTCGGTGACGGCAGTCGCAATCGGGTGCCCGACGGCGCGGTACTGGCACATCACGTTCTTGTTCTGGAAAACGACGCGGGCCAGCGCCCGATAGTTTGGACATTTGTACGAGCCGCCGACGAGGCCGACGATCTGGTTGGCCTCAATGCCGCTGGTGCGCGGATACATCGAGTAGGGGCCGACGCCGGTCAGGTCGTCGATCTCGAAGGCCGTGATCGTGCCGTCGTTCTTGACGCCGATCTTCGCCTTGATGCGGTGGTCGCGCGCATGAATGTCGGTGACGAAGCTCTCAATGCGGTCGGCAATGAATTTCACCGGCCGCTTGAGCAGCTTCGATAAGGCGACCGTCGCCATTTCATCGGCGTAGCAGTGTACCTTGATGCCGAACGAGCCTCCGACGTCTTTGGTGACGACACGCACCTGATGCTCGGCCAGGCCAAGATGTTTGGCAAACAGGTTCTGCATCATGTGCGGCGCCTGCGTGCCTTGATACACGGTCATGCGCTGGTCGCCGGGATTCCAGTCGGCGACGATTGAGCGCGCCTCGTTGGTGACGCCGGTGTGCCGGCCGAAGATGAACGTGGTCTCGACCACTTCGTCGGAGTTCGCGAAGGCTTTGTCCACCTCACCGACGTCCAGCTTGCGCTCGAAGCAGAGATTGTCACCAAGCGATGGCTGGATCACGGGCGTTTCCGGATCGAGCGCCGTTTCCATATCCGTCACGGGGGGAAGGGGCTCATAATCGATCTCGACGAGTTCGCAGGCATCCTCAGCTTCGGCGCGCGTGCGGGCAACGAC
>DASSRW010000071.1:0-2876 GCA_035701545.1 Pseudolabrys sp. | reverse complement strand
GCTTACCCGCAACTGAACGGGACGGTGTTCGATTTGCCGCACGTAACGGACGCTGCGCGGCGCTTGTACCAAAACAGTGAGCGTTTGCAATTTGCGGGCGGTGACTTCTTTATGGAGGTGCCGATCGCCGGCGACACGTTCATCCTGAAAAAAATTATTCATGACTGGCCCGACGACCGCGCAGAGCAGATTCTGCGGCGCTGCCGGAAGGCGATGTCGCCGCGATCCCGTCTGCTGCTGATCGAATTGATCGTGCCGCGCGACGAGGCCGCGACATTCACCAAATTTCTCGACCTGTGGATGATGGTCTGGCCCGGAGGGCTGGAGCGAACCGAAGACGAGTACCGGTCGCTCCTGGATTCCGCGGGCTTGTCTGCGACTCGCATTGTGCCGACGGCGTCGCCCGTCAGCGTGATCGAGGCGGTGCCTATCTAACGCGAGCGGCGAAAGCCTTTCTGAAACGTACACCTTCAGCGCAGCAATAAACGCTTCTCGCGGAATATCGACCTTGCCCGTCGGCATCCTCACTGCCGCAGCGGAGAGGTCACTCCGGAAGCCCTGCGGCGCGCAGCGCCTCGCCCAGCGAGGCGGCAAGCGCGGGCTCGCAATTGACGCCGGCAAATTGCCGGCTGAACCGGAAGTTGGGTTGCAGCTCGAGGACTTTCGCCGCCGCGGCCCGTGCCTCCTCGAGCCGTCCGAGCTCCATGAGCGCCGCAGTCAATTGCACGTAAGTAATGCTGTGGGCCGGGTTCGCCTGGACCGATTTGTAGGCGGCTTGCAGCGCCTGGTCGAACTGGCCGAGACGGAAATGCCCCATGGCCTGCGCGTCATAAGCGGCGAAAGCCCAGGAATCGAACGGGCTGAGACGCATCCCGCGTTCGCTCCAGTCGATGGCGCGCTGGGCTTCGCCGGCCCAGGCAAGCACGACGCTGCCGAGAATATAGGTCAGTGCCGATGACGGGCTGGCCGCGAGTGCGGTCTCGAAAGCCGTGAGCGCGGCGGCGCGATCGTGCCCGTCCATGCCGATGGAAAAAGCGGCGAAAGTGAGCGCGATGGCGTCGTCCTGGCCATGCAGAATAGCGGCCCGTGCGTGACGGATGGACGCTGTCCGGTCTTCTTCGTGCAGGCCGCCGCGCAGGAAACGGTTGTGATGGCTCATGGCCGCATAAGCATGGGCCAGCGCGTAGCTGGGGTCGATCTCCAGCGCACGCTTGATCAACGCTAATGCGTTGATCGCCCGGTCGGGCAATCCTGAATCGACGTCGGTTTGCGCCTGCATGACGAGGTCGTAGGCATCGAGGCTGCCCGGACGCTGGCGCTTGACGCGTTCGGCCTCGGCACGGCGCAGGCTGGGCACGATAGCGCCGACGATCGCCAGCGTCATTTCGTCCTGCAACGCGAAGACGTCTTCGGTTTTGCGGTCGTAGCGTTCGGCCCAGACATGCGCTCCCGTGGATGTGTCGATGAGCTGCCCCGTGATCCGTAAATGGTCACCCGATTTGCGTACGCTTCCTTCCAGAACGTAACGCACGCCGAGTTCGCGACCGACCTGCTTCACGTCGACGGGTTTTCCCTTGTAGGTGAAGCTGGAATTGCGCGCGATGACGAACAGCCGTTTGACGCGCGACAGGCCGCTGATGATGTCTTCCACCATACCGTCGGCGAAATACTCCTGGCTGGCGTCGTCGCTCATGTTCGAGAACGGAAGCACGGCGATCGAGGGCAATTCCGGCAGGCCCAATCCCGGCTCAGCGTCGGGCGTCGCGCTTTCGGCCGGCTGTGCGGCCTTCGCGGCATCCACGGAAGCGTAAGGGCTTGCGCGCCGGCGCAGCAGAAAGTCGCCGACGATGAGCGCGACGCCGATGAGGACGAGGAGCAGCCGCGGATCGAGGCCGAGCGAAAGCCGGTGCAACACGTCTGCGGGCAAATGCAGGGCTTGAACGGCTTCGACGAACAAGTGCTCCGGCGTAAAGCCGGTCAGCATCAGGAACAGTCCGCCAATGACGGCGTTCGACAGGTGCTCGCGCACTACCGTGACGACTTTACCGCCGTGGCCTGACTTCCGTCCGCTCACCAGGTCGCTCCCCAAGAGAGCTCAATCGTACCGGAAGGCCTTGACGGGAGCTAGACTTCCAACTTCAGCCGCGGCGAAGAACGCTTGCGTCGCGGGATGTCGACCTTGCCGATACTGGATAGCCGCTGACGCGGCTTCCGGGAGGCGCATGCGCTTTTTGCCTTCTCATCTCGCTTATCGGGCGGCTTGCGCTTGCGCGTCGCCGCCGTAGCATTTGGCGGTGACGTCCTTGCGGGAGGCGCGAGGTCAAAACGACTATTCAGCCGCATCAATCTTCGCCTGGCCGGGTAAACGGGCTTTTTGCCATTCACCGGGCGCAAGAACCTTGCCTGCGGACAGGATTTCGATGCCGAGCACACGACCTTCATCATCGACATCATAGATGAACGGGCCAGCTTCCTCCGTGCGCGCGACTTTGCCGCGGCTCACGTACATGTACATCGCGTCGGCTTCGGGATCATAGGTCATATCGATCATGGCTTTCGCCTCGCATTCATTCAGTAATTCGTCATTCCGGAGCGCGAGCGAAGCTCGCGGGCCGGAATTCATACGCCGCAGCGCCGGGATTATGGATTCCGGGCTCGCGGCCTAACGGCCGCGCCCCGGAATGACAAGGGATGGTCACACATCCACCTTCAGCGCGGCGATGAACGCCTCCTGCGGGATGTCGACCTTGCCGAATTGCCGCATGCGCTTTTTGCCTTCCTTCTGCTTGTCGAGCAGCTTGCGCTTGCGCGTGGCGTCGCCGCCGTAGCATTTCGCCGTCACGTCCTTGCGGAAGGCGCGCACGGTCTCGCGCGCA
>DASSRW010000070.1:0-10148 GCA_035701545.1 Pseudolabrys sp. | reverse complement strand
CCGCCGACCTCCACCGTTTTGGTGTCGAGATTGACGACGAGATCGCCCGTGTTGATGACCGACTGCGCATGGCCCTTGGAGCGGCGCACGATCGCGTGGATGCGCGCGATCAGCTCGTCCTTGTGGAACGGCTTGGTCATGTAGTCGTCGGCGCCGAAGCCGAGGCCCTTCACCTTGTCCTCGATGCCGGCCAGGCCGGAAAGGATCAGGATCGGCGTCTTGACCTTCGACACCCGCAGGGAGCGCAGAACCTCGAAGCCCGACATGTCGGGCAGGTTCAGGTCGAGCAGGATGATGTCGTAGTCATAGAGCTTGCCGAGATCGACGCCTTCCTCACCGAGATCGGTGGTGTAGACGTTGAACGCCTCGGATTTGAGCATCAGCTCGATCGACTGCGCGGTCGCGCTGTCATCTTCAATCAGCAATACGCGCATGCCAGTCCCCTTCCTCGCCACAAGGGCCCCGGGCGCGCTGTGCCGAAGCGGCGCCCTCTCGTAAAACGCGTTGGGACAAACCGATTCGACACTAGTCCGGTATGGTTAACAAAACCTAATTCTCTTATGCAAGAGTCTGCTAGGCGATTCTGACCGAATCGCCGTAAGATGTTGCGACAGAGAGAGATTCTGGCCACGTGCCGGCTCATGCTCCACGTTAAGAGTCGTTACTAACCGACTCCTACGACTGCACCCTTACCGGAAGCCGGGAATGGGGACAGTCCTTGTCCCGTAAACGGTGACGCAATGATTAACGACGCGGGTAAACACCGGGTTAAGGCGACCGCCGACTCGGTAAGACTAAGGGCGGGTTTACACAGGTTTCAGGAGCGGCGCGGGCGCCTGCTCGACCGGGTGACCAGGGCGGCCGAGGCCTTCGCCAGGCTGGAAGAGGCGCAACGCAAGAGCCGGCGGCAATGAAAGCGGGCGGCAAGACCACGGTAGTTTCTCATTCCTTCCTCGGCGAAGCGACGGGGCGGGTCTGGCCGCATCGCGCTGGACTTCCTTACCTTCCCCTGAAAGGGGGAGAGCCTGCCCTCGGGCCACGACCCGAGGGTCGGATCGCGAAGCGATCCGGGAGGGGGTCGCTAGCGCTTGCTTACGACGCGGACTGCATTGCCCCCCACCCCAACCCTCCCCCTTTCAGGGGGAGGGAGAAAGAAGCGCAATGAAAGCGCTTGCCGAGCAGATCAACGATCTCGACGCGGTCGAGACCTACGGCCGGGTGGTGGGCGTGCGCGGGCTGATGGTGGAGGTCGCCGGGCCGGTCTACGCGATGTCGGTCGGCGCGCGCCTCAACATCGAGACCGGTGCGGGCGCGCCGATCCCGTGCGAGGTGGTGGGCTTTTCCGACGGCAACGCGCTGGTGATGCCGTTTGCGGCGCTAGACGGCGTGCGGCGCGGCTGCCGCGCGGTGGTCGTCTCCGGTGCCGGCACCATCCGGCCGTCCGAGCGCTGGCTGGGACGGGTGGTCAACGCCATGGGCGAGCCGATCGACGGCGGCGGGCCGCTGCCGCCGGGGCCGGCGCCGTTTGCCTTCCGGGCCGCGCCGCCGCCGGCGCATGCGCGGCGCCGCGTCGGCGAGCCGCTCGATCTCGGCGTGCGCGCGCTCAACACCTTCGTTACCGTGTGCCGCGGCCAGCGCATGGGCATCTTCTCGGGCTCCGGCGTCGGCAAGTCCGTGCTGCTGTCGATGCTGGCGCGCAACGTGGCGGCCGACATTTCCGTGATCGGTCTCGTCGGCGAACGCGGCCGCGAGGTGCAGGAATTCTTGCAGGACGACCTCGGCCCGGCGGGCCTTGCGCGCTCGGTCGTCGTGGTCTCGACCTCGGACGAGCCGGCGCTGATGCGGCGGCAGGCGGCTTATCTGACGATGGCGATCGCCGAATTCTTCCGCGACCTCGGCAAGGACGTGCTGGTGCTGATGGATTCGGTGACGCGGTTTGCGATGTCGCAGCGCGAGATCGGCCTTTCCGCCGGCGAGCCGCCGACCGCCAAAGGCTATACGCCGACCGTGTTCACAGAGCTGCCACGCTTGCTGGAGCGTGCAGGGCCGGGCACGGAGCAGGGCACGATCACCGGCATCTTCACTGTGCTGGTCGACGGCGACGACCACAACGAGCCGGTGGCGGACGCCGTGCGCGGCATTCTCGACGGCCACATCGTCATGGAGCGGTCGATTGCGGAGCGCGGCCGCTATCCGGCGATCAACGTGCTCAAGTCCATCTCGCGCACGATGCCGCGCGCCGCCGATCCGGCCTACCTGCCGGCGATCACACGCGCCAAGCAGGTGATGGCGACCTACGCCGACATGGAGGAACTGATCCGACTCGGCGCCTACCGGCCGGGCTCGAGCGCCGACGTCGACGAGGCGATCGGCCTGCACAAGCCGCTCGAGGCCTTCCTCGGCCAAGGTAAGGAAGAAGCAACCAGTATGGCGGAGGGATATCAACGCCTTGAGCGAATTCTCCAGGGCGTGGAAACCGAAAACTAACGTTATTGGGGCACGGTTGGCTCTCTTGGGTCCGATCCGTCTGCGCGGCCAGGCACCGTATTGGCCGGCGCAGCCGCGATTTCGAGGCTTCTGGGGAGTACCAAGTCGATGAAGTCACGCGAAACGCTCATTCGCCTGAAGAAATTCCAGGTCGACGAGAGGCGGCGCAAGGTCGCCCAGATCGAAGCGATGATCGCCGAGTTCGACCGCATCGCGGGCGAGCTCGACCGCGAGATCAAGACCGAGCAGGACCGCGCCGGCATCCACGATCCGGCCCATTTCGCCTATCCGACCTATGCCAAGGCCGCGATTGCGCGCCGGGAAAACCTCAAGCGCTCGGCCGACGAGCTCAAGGTGCAGCTCGACGACGCCAAGGCCTTTCTGGGCGAGGCGTTCGAGGAGCTCAAGAAGGTCGAGATGCTGGATGAGCGCGACCAGGCGCGCGAGCGCGCCGAGGCCAATGCGCGCGAGCAGACCGAGCTCGACCGCATCGGCGCCATGCGCATGCACGCCGGCGCGCGGGCCTGATTTCCTTTCACGTCTTTTCTGGCGTTGGCGGCGGCTTTCGCAGCCGCCATTGCACCCGCCGGGCTCGCGCATTTGGCGCGCCCGCGCGCCCAGCCTGTTCGCCTGATGGCTGTTTCCGCTTTCCCGGCCTTGCGTAACTGGGATTTGCGCCAATGCGCGGGTGTTCCCGTGCGTCGGCCTGCGCCATCGCCGAACGGCCGCTGACCCCAAAACCGTCAATTCCGCCGAGTGTGAGCCAGCTCACATGCCGGTCCTCCCGTCCGGTGCTACACGCCGGCGGCGCTCGCGCGTCGGGCTGAAAAGCCGGCCTGCGCGGGCTCGGCAGTTTGTGAAGGGCCGCAGCCGCAAAGGTGGCGTTGCATGCTCAGCGATGACGCGATGCTGCGACTTGAAGGACGCGTCTGCGAGGCCGCGCTCGACCACGAACGCCCGCTCGTCTGGGACGCCAGACACATCGAGGCTCTCGCCGCGCTCATGCCGCATCTGCGGCGCGCGCTCGAGAGCAACCGGCACGTCGGCGACATGCAGATCGCCAACGAGCTTGCCGGCGAGGCGCTGCACCGGCTCGACCGCGGCGTTGTTCTGATGGATGCGCGCGGCTTCGTGCTGTTCGCCAACCGCGCCGCCGAATCGATATTCGCCCGCGGCGCCGGGCTTGGCGTCGAGCAGCGCCGGCTCACAGCTTCAAAGGAGGCGGACGAGGCCGCGCTGGAGCGGCTGATCGCCGATGCGACGAGGAACGGCAGCGCCGGCTCGATGGTCATTGCGCGAGAGCAGCGTCCCTCCCTGATCGTCCTCGCGACGCCGGTGAGGCAGGAAAAGAGCCCGATGGACGGCGGAGCGAGCGCCGTTGTGTTCATCAAGGATCTGGAGCGGCCGAGCCATCCGTCGCTCGCGACGTTCGCGCAGCACTTTGAATTGACGCCGACGCAGGCGGCGCTCGCGCACGAATTGCTGCAAACCGACGGCGTGGCCGCCGCCGCAAAGCGTCTCGGAACGTCCTACGCCACGGCGCGCAGCCATCTCGCGCAGATTTTCCAGAAGACCGGCACGTGCCGGCAGGCGGAACTCATCCGGCTCATGTTGTCGTGGGACGAAGCCTTTTGCTTTTCGCAAGACGCAAAAAGCTGACGAGCAATTTCGTCCTCAAGGTCCGCCGATAAACTTTCGCAACGATCGGACGCATTCGATTGCGAATGCGGTAACCGCGTTCGTCGAGCGGATGCGCAGACGAGCTAGCCTGCCGATGTACTCCAAAATTTTTTTGCCCGCTAAGCCGTTTGGTTGACGCGCCTGCGGCGCGTTGCCGTTAGCGTCCGCGCCATGATGCGCCTGATGACGCGAGCCATGCGGCCAGGCGCCAGTGACACCGAAGGGCGGCGAGGAAATGAAAAACCGAATCGAGCGGCTGTTGCGCAGCCGGACGCGCAATCCGGTTGCCGTGATTCTGCCCGCGGCGTGGCGGCAGCCCGTTTCCGAAATCATGCTGTGGGGCGTCGTGCTGGTCACGGTGCTCGTTGCGATCGATTTCATTCGGCTCGCGTCGGCGTCGTATGGCGAAAGCGAATTGCGGAACGCGGAAAAGATCGCCTTCGAAAGCAGCACGCGATGCGAACGCCGCGGCCTGCGCGCGGGCACGCATGAGCATCTGCTTTGCATGATGGATCTGGAACTCAGCAGCGCCGGCGAACCGGCGCCCGATCAAACCATGGAGTTGCCCTGATGGTTATGCGCGCGGTCGAGCAAAAGGACGGCCTTCTTGCACGGATGTGGAAGCGCGAGGGCGAAGCCGTGACGCAATGGATCATGATCGTCGGTCTTTTTGCCGGCGTGATTGGTGTCGAGAGGTTCTTTGCCAATTCTCCTGCAAGCTGCTGGGTCAACTCGGCTGCTCCATTTGCGAACGCCGACTGGAGCGTGCGCATGACCGTCAAGCACGGCATGACGTGCCCTGTTTGGGTAAAGACCGGCGCTGCTGCCATCGACGAACTTAAAATTGTTTCTCCGCCGCAGAAGGGGACCGTCCTTCTACGCGGCCGAACCGGCGTTACCTACCGTCCCGACCGCGCCGTCCACGGTGAGGATTTTTTTGCCTTCGAGCTGCGCGGAAAATCGCACGCACGCGCGATTGACAGCATCGTCAAGGTTGCCGTGATGGTGGAATAGGCGGCGGAAGGCGTATTCCTGCGATACGCCACGATGCTGTGCCCCGCTGCGGCTCCCCCCGATTGTCGCTCACGCGCAAAAGCGCCATCATCATGCGCGCGAGGAGGCTACAACCTAAAAAGGGGGAGAACATGCCAGTCCGAAAGCTCGTGCTGCTGTCGCTCGGCGCCGCTGCGCTGGCGGCCGCCGGCGTCAAATCCGTTTCCGCCGCGCCGTTCCTGATCGTCGGCAACGATGAAAAAGTCCTGTGGGATGACAAAGGCAAGGCGGTCTTGCACCCGGCGGGCAACGACTCGGTCGTCATTCTCGATCTTGCCGATCCCGAAAATCCGAAAACGATTGCAAAACTGCCGCTGAAAAATTCGGTGATCGGCCCGCCGACCAATGTGGCGATCGATCCGACCAACTCGATCGCGCTGGTGGCGGATTCGATCGACGTCACCAAGACCGACGACGGCAAGCTCAAGAACTCGCCCGATGACAAGGTGTACGTCATCGACATGAAGGCCAATCCGCCCAAGCTCGCCAACACGATCACCCTCGGCAAGCAGCCTTCCGGCCTGTGCTTCAACAAGAGCGGCGCCATGGCGCTGGTCACCAACCGCGCCGACAAGACGGTGAGCGTGCTGTCGGTCAAGGGCACCGACGTGAAGGCGACGGACACGATCGATCTCGGCGGCGTCGCCACCAGCTGCGCATTCACGCCCGACGGCAAGCACGCGCTGGTGACCAAATTCAACGAGGGCAAGGTCTCGGTGCTCGACGTGAACGGCGACAAGGTCACCTACAGCAAGCTCGACCTGCCGGTCGGTCCGTGGCCTTACAACGTCATGGTCTCGCCGACGGGAATCGCGCTCACCTCCGACAACGGCGATGCCGGCTCGTCCGACGGCAGCGTCGACACCACGAGCGTGATCGATCTCGACGCCAAGCCGATGCGCATCATCGACCGCGTCGTGGTCGGCGACGGGCCGGAGGGCCTGGCGATCTCGCCGAAAGGCAACATCGCGGTATCGGTCATCCTTGCCGGCTCCAACAACAAGTCGGCCTACTTCTATCATCGCAACGGCTATCTCGCCGTACTGCACATCAGGGGCAAGAAGGTGCGCAAGGCCGGTGAGGTCGAGGTCGGCGGTCTGCCGGAAGGCGCGGCGTTCACGCCGGACGGCAGGTATCTCTACGTCGGCAACTATCTCGACTCCGATCTGTCGATCCTGAGAGTGCGGCGCGGCAAGATCACGCCGGTCAAGCGCTTCAAGCTGCCCGGCCATCCGGCCTCGGTGCGGATGAGCGAGAAGTAAGCGCGCGGAACATTCAGCGATGCGAACCGGGGCCTGCTGGGCCCCGGTCTTGTTTTCCGATCGGTCACTCCGGCAAGCCGATTTCGCGCCACGCGTCGGCCAGGGGCTTGAACAGGTTTGGTTCGAGGTGGCCCGCGACAACACGCACCCCCTCAATGGTGAAAGTCGGCTCGTGCTCCAACACGCTGCGCGCGGCCGCCTTCGCTTCCGCTGCGTCGCCGCCTCGCAACAGCGCGGCCGCCAAAACGGCGTGAGCAACGCTGAATCTCGGATTTGTATGGATCGCGCTGCGCTCCGCATCCACGGCATCGCAGTATCGCCCGGTAAAAAAATAGGTGAGCGCGAGCGCATGATGCGCGCGAAAATTATAAAAGTCGAACAGGCTTAGTCGCAGGGCACGCTCAGCTCGTTCGACGGCAAGCTCAAGCCGGCCCATGTAAGCAAGAATAATCGCGCTAAAGCTGAGCGCAAAGACATTGGAACTGCTCAGCTCCAGCGCGCGATCGAACAGCTTGAGCGCGGCTCCGGTATCGCGGTCATCGAGCGCGATGATGTGCGCGGCGGTGGCGAGCGCGGTTGCATCGTCGCTGCCGTACGCAACGGCGGCGCGCGCGTGCCGAATTCCGGCGATGCGATCTTCTTCACGCAGCCCGGCACGAGCGTAGCGATGGTGGAAGCATCGGCTTAAAAACGCATGCGCGCCCGCGTAATCGGGCTGAAGCTTCAAGGCTTCCTGAAGCAGCGGGATCGCGGCTTCCGAATCCTGCGGTATGTGGCCCAGGACGAAGGGCAGCGAGCGCAGGACTAGATCATAAGCATTTAGATTCTTGGGTCGTTGGCGCTTGATGCGATCGATCTCCGCCTTCCACAGGTTCGGCTCGATGGCGCCGACCACGCACATGGTGATTTCGTCCTGAAGGGCAAAGACATCTTCCAACACGCGGTCATAGTGCTCGGCCCAGAGATGAGCGTCGGTTTTTCCGTCGATGAGTTGGGTGCTGATCCGGATGCGATTTCCCGCTTTGCGCACGCCGCCCTCGAGCACGTATCGGACGCCTAACTTGTCGGCGACTTCCTTCACGACGACCGGCTTGTTCTTGTAGGTGGCGGTCGAATTGCGCGAGATGACCGACAGCCATTTTATGCGCGAGAGCCCGGTGATGATTTCTTCCACCATGCCGTCGGCGAAGTATTCCTGCTCGGGATCGTCGCTCATGTTCTGAAACGGCAGCACGGCGATGGAAGGCTTCTCCGATTGCGCCGGAGCGGATGAATTCTCCGCCGCGGCATTGTTGGTGGAAAACGGCTTCACGCCGACAAGCCGGTAGCCGCGGCCCGGCACGGTCACGAGATGGATGTCGCCGTCCTTGCCTTCATCCAGCACCTTTCTCAGCGCCGAGATGTGCACCTGTATGTTGTTTTCCTCGACCACCAGACCCGGCCAGACCCGGGCCATGAGATTGTCCTTGCTGACGATTTCGCCATTCGCTTCGCCCAGCACGCAAAGAATATCGAGCGCGCGACTACCAAGCGGTACCGGCGCACCGTCGCGCACAAGCTGACGCTTGCCCAGATCGAGGCAAAACGGACCGAAGCTGATTTCATTGCGGTCCATCGCGTCCAACAGCCACAACCAGCGAATTCAGAACAATTAAGCTCCTGAACCAAGGACCTTAAGCAGCTTGCCGGTTACGATCCAGCCTGAAGTTGAGCAGTCGAAGAGTGGGATCGAATGCTCAACGTTAATGAGATCATGTCGAGCACTTCCAGGGAGTGAAGCCATGCAACTTCCCCGCAGAGATTTTCTTTGCCTTGCCGCAAGCACCGCCGCGTTGCCGGTCCTGCCGCGCATCGCGCAGGCAAAAGGTTATCCGAGCCGGCCGGTGCACCTCATCGTTGGCTTTGCCGCAGGGAGCGCAAGCGACATCGCCGCGCGCCTGATCGGTCAGAGCCTGTCGGACCGGCTCGGTCAGCCTTTCGTGATCGAAAACCACGCAGGCGCCGGCGGTAAGCTTGGCGACGAAATGGTGATGCACGCGTCGGCGGACGGCTACACGCTCCTGCTTTGGGGCAATAACGACGCCATCAACGCGACGCTTTACGACAACTTCGATGACATTCACGGGATTGCACCCGTCGCCAGCATCGCGCGCGGCCCGCTTGTCCTGGTGGTTCATCCATCGTTTCCGGCCAAGACTGTCCCCGAATTCATCGCCTACGCCAAAGCCAATCCGGGCAAGATCAACTTCGGCTCCGCCGGCATCGGCAGCGTGGTCCAGTTGGCGGCCGAGCTGTTCAAAGGCATGGCCGGAGTGAACATGGTGCACGTGCCCTATCGCGGCATGGCGCCTGCTTTGACAGACCTGATCGGCGGACGGGTGCAGGTTATTTTCTCCACGCTGCCGCCGGCCATCGGGCACGTCAGAGCCGGCAGGCTGCGGGCTCTCGCCGTCACGTCGAAAGCGCGTTCCGACGCGCTGCCGGGCCTGCCAACCGTCGCCGAATTCCTGCCGGGCTACGAAGCAGATATCGTGCTTGGCCTTGGCGCGCCAAGGAACACGCCCGCTGACATCATCGGCAAGCTCAACAAGGCGACAAATGCCGCGCTTGCCGATTCGGAGATAAAAGCCCGGCTCGGCAAGCTTGGCATCGTGCCGCTGCCGATGACATCTGCCGATTTCGGAAAACTTCGCGTCGCTGAAACCGAGAAGTGGCGCAAGGTGATCCGGATGGCGAACCTCAAGCTGAAATGATCCGAAACCTGCGCACCGATGCAACACGTCAGGAGCCCGCCATGCGCCCTCCTCGCAGAGATTTTCTTCGCCTTGCGGCAAGCGCGGCGATGCTGCCGGTCCTGCCTCACATCACGCAAGCGAAAGGCTATCCGAACCATCCCGTGCGCATCGTCGTTGGCCTCGGCCCCGGCAGCGCATCGGACACCTTCGCGCGTCTGGTCGCACAAAAGCTGTCGGAGCGCTTCGGCCAGCCGTTCGTAATTGAAAATCGAGCAGGTGCGGCCGGCAGAGTAGCGGCTGAAACGGTTATGCGGGCACCAGCGGACGGCTACATGTTGTTGCTTGCCAACTCCGCCGATCAGGTCAACGCATCGCTCTATGACGATTTCGACGTAGTCCATGAAATCGCGCCGGTCGCCAGCATTGCCCAAGGACCACTTGTTCTTGTGGTGCATCCGTCGGTGCCGGCCAAAACGATTCCCGAATTCATCAGCTACGCCAAGGCCAATCCGGGCAAAGTCAATTTTGGCTCGTCGGGCACCGGCAGCCTGGTCCAATTGGCGGGCGAGCTGTTCAAGGCCATGGCGGGCGTCAACATGGTGCACGTGCCGTACCGCGGCATGCTAGCGGCGGTGACCGATCTCATCGGCGGGCGGGTGCAGGCGGTGTTCTCCCCCCTGCCGCCGGCCATCGGTCAGGTCAAAGCCGGAAAGCTCCGCGCGCTGGCGGTGACGACCAAAGCGCGTTCCGAGGCGCTGGCGGA
The DNA here is from genome assembly GCA_035701545.1 of Pseudolabrys sp. GTDB lineage: Bacteria > Pseudomonadota > Alphaproteobacteria > Rhizobiales > Xanthobacteraceae > Pseudolabrys. The sequence goes on along the minus strand of DASSRW010000070.1, from coordinate 168 downwards.
CGTTCCGACGGTCGGCGAATTTCTGCCGGGCTACGAGGCGACGTTTACGCTCGGCTACGGCGCACCCAGAAACACGCCCGCTGAGATCGTCGATACGCTCAATAAAGAGGTCAACGGCGCGCTCGCCGATCCGGCGCTAAAGGCTCGTTCGGCGAGCCTCGGCGCCGT
>DASSRW010000069.1:0-21676 GCA_035701545.1 Pseudolabrys sp. | reverse complement strand
GTTGGATATTTGAATCGCGCCTGGCACCGATAGGCATCACGACCGAAAACACGGCCCCGCGGGAGCCATTTTGAGAAGCCCGCATGTGGCCCCCGTGACGGCTGACGATCGATCGGCAAATGGAAAGCCCCAGCCCGATGCCGGTGGTTTTCGTTGTAAAGAACGCCTCAAAAATGCGATTCAGGTTTTTTCGATTTATGCCCGGACCGGAATCTTCTACGGTGATCAGAACGGCCGAATCTTTGAAATTGCGAGTCGTTATGCGCAAGCGCCTTTCGGGGACGGCGACCAAAAGCATTGCATCGGTCGCGTTCGATACCAAATTCAGGATAACTTCTCGCAGTTGCTCACGGTCGGCGCTTATTTCCGAGAGATCTTTTTGCAAATCGATTTCGAGAGAAATCCCGAGGGACTGCAAGTCACGGCTGATGTCATTCAATATTTCTCCAATGAGAATATTGACTCCCACCGCTTCTCTTTGCTCGGGAGCATTTCTGAACAGCCTGAGGACACTCGAGACTACATTGTCGATGTGACGGCACGAATTGATTATCGCCTTTAGCGACTCGCGAGCTTCAGCAAGATCAGGCGTGCCCTTGTCGATCCAGCGCAACGCCGCTGCGCTGTTTGTTTCTATGGCCGCCAGGGGCTGCCTCACCTCATGGACGATGGCCGATACCGCGGCGTTGACTCCTGCCGGGTGGCTCGATCGCTCGTGCCGCTGCGTATCGGCTTTGGCTGCCAGGCCGACATTTGCACCAGCTCTTCCGACCATCAACGCTGGACGCACGAAACGCCTCTCGAGGCTCAGGGAGCAATCGGTTATCTGACATTGCGATTATTGGCGGCCAACAGATTTGACGATATTGGCCTTAGGGCCAAGCATTCAGACCTTGGCAGCGGCAGGCGAAATTCTTTTGTGCGAGCGCACTTTGAAGTCGTTAGCTGCGAATCTGCAGGCTTCGATACCCGCCGCGCCTGTATCTATTTTTCATATCGATCGCGGCAAAATGCGTAAAATTGCTGGAACCGGTCCCAATCGGCTGGGCCTGGTGTCGGGGTAGATCGCAAACGGCGCGCGCTTCTGAAATCAACGGGTAAAACGAAGAGTATTGCGCTCTGACAAATGCAGGCGAGCTACTCGCGCGATCTTCTCTCGTGCGACTTCCGGAATTACCGGCACGGCTCGCCTTGGCGGTCATGTTCGACCGCCGGCATTCGCCGCGCCGATAACGACATCTACTCGACAGTGGCATGGCATGCCCACAATCGGAGGCCGCACGGTCAGATGCGATACCCATACCTGTGCATGCAACTTGCGCCTCTGGTGTTTTTCTGCGTGGTGTCGCCTCGATACTTGTCGAGTTCGGCCTTGCACTTCGCCCACGCCTCATCATAGGTCAGATGCTTGGCTTTTTTTGCTGCATATGCCGAGTCCGAAAGCGCGACCGACATCCCAGCAAACGCAATTGTCGCTATTGCGAGTGGAATCAACTTTTTCATGTATTCCTCCGAGGTTAATCAAGCCGTTTACAATTTTTATTTTTTTCTTATTCGGCGCCAAAAAAAATTGCACCAACGTTTAGTTCTTCAGAACCTTTGGCGTTAGGCCCTTTCACAATGGCCGCCGAAATGCAGCAACACATCTTCGGGCCCGGATCAGGACGATAGCTCATCTGTGGGGGCGTGTTCTCCTCCAGCGCGGTCGGGCTGTGCAACCGACGCCGCCCGGAATTAGCGTTGGCGACACCTATGTACAATTTCGCTCGGCCGCCGGTGCCTGCAAAGTCATGTTCTTCTGCGGTCGGGAATTCAAAGCACCCGTAGCGAGCGTGTGTTCCTCGGCCGCCGATGATTTCCCGTCAGCAGGTGAGGAGACTTACAATGCTCGCAATGCTCCTAAAGTCGCTCGTTGCTCTTGTGCTTGCGATGTCCGCGCAGGCCGCCCTCGCGCAGAACCAGCCAAATTCCCCTGCAAACCCGCCTCCCGCGTCGGCGCCAACTCAACAGCTTCTCAGGCCTGAAGAGCTCGATCAGCTCGTGTCGCCGATCGCGCTTTATCCGGACACTCTTCTTGCCAATGTCCTGATGGCATCGACCTATCCGCTCGAGGTGGTGGAAGCCAGCCGCTGGGCCGAGGCGAACAAGAATCTGAATGGGGACGAGCTCAAGGCGGCAGTCGACAAGCAAAGCTGGGACACCAGCGTCAAGCAGTTGACGGCGACACCCTCAGTGTTGGCCAACATGAGCAATAACATATCGTGGATGCAGAAGCTTGGCGACGCTGTGCTCGCGCAGCAAGCCGATGTCATGGATTCCGTGCAGCGGCTTCGCACGAAGGCACAAGCAAATCACAAGCTGGAAACAACGAAACAGCAGACGGTCACGGTCAGGACGGAACAGAACAGGCAGATCATCGCGATCGAACCGACCGACCCAAACACAATCTACGTGCCTTACTACGAACCAGCCGTCGCATTCGGCGCCTGGGACTACCCTGACTACCCTCCATACGATTTTCCGATGCTGTCGGACTACTATTACGGCTATTACGGCGGCGGCGCCATTCTCGCCACCGGACTGGCGTTCGGCGCCGGATATGCCCTGGGCGCCTGGGCAGGCAACAACGGTTACTGGGGCGGGGGCATAAACTGGAGCCGCAATGATATTAACATCAATCGTCCGATCAACGGCAACCGCGTGACTCACTGGACGCACAATCCAGCGCACCGGCAGGGTGTTCGTTACGGCAACAACAACGTCGCGAACAAATTTAACCGCGCCGGCAACGTACAGAATCGCGGCCAGCAAGCGCGCCAGAATGCCAGAGAAGGCAATCGCGGGAATCGCGGACAGCAAAAGGCGGGAAGCGGCAATCAGCGACAACATGCTGCGAATCGCGGCGGCAGCAGCCAACGCAAGAACGCGGCAAATCGTGGAGGCCAACAGAAGAAGGCCGCAAACCGCGGCAGCAGCCAGCGAAAGAACGCAGCGAGCCGCGGCGGACAACGGCAGAACGTCGCCAACCGGCACGGCAACCGCCAGCGCACCGCCAGCCGTGGTGGCGGACGCCAGTTCGGGAATGTTGGCGCCGGTGCCCGCGCCGCAAGAGCGCAAGGCATGGGAGGCCGCGGCATGGGTGGCTTCCGTGGTGGCGGCGCGCGAGCTGGCGGCGGTTTCCGCGGCGGCGGAGGCGGAAGGGGCGGCGGGCGCCGATCGGACATCGTGCTGAAGCATGACATCACGCTTCTTGGTCATCTCGACAATGGCCTGGGCTTCTATCGCTTCAGCTACGACGGCAGCAGCAAGGCATACGTGGGTGTCATCGCGCAGGAGGTGCAAACGATCGCGCCGGAGGCCGTCTACCGCGGGCAGGACGGCTACCTGAGGGTGCGGTACGAGAAGCTCGGCGTGAAATTCCAAACGTTCGATGAGTGGCTCAGAGCAGGAGCGCGCATCCCGATTACGCTGCACTAGGCAACGATCACAACAGGCCCACTATCGTGTCGGCGCCGTCGTCCGGTTAAATCCGGGCCCGGCGCCGCTGCTGAAATGAAAGCTGCATGACTTAGGGCAGGGCTCGCCATTGAGCGCCGCTTCAACACCTAGAAGGAAGCTGCATGCTTTGGCACTCACGGTCGCGGGCAGAATTCTTTAGCACCTTCATTCGCCGTCGGTTCAGCGCGCGTTGGCTCGCAAGTATACGAGCAGGCTAACACCCGAACATAGCGATTTCATTGGGCGGCTGCCTGAGGCGGGAGGAGATACAGCGTCAGCGCAAAGATCAGGTAAACGTTTAGAAGAAGCACTCCAACGAACCATGCGGAACGCCCGCTGCTCGTTACCAAAGACACGGCAAGCGCAGCAATCAACATCATTGCGACCGCTCCCGGCCAGAACTGCAGATTCATAGGCGCTGGTCCGATAACGTAGCTGAGGAGTACGAGAACCGGCGCCACGAAAAGGGCGATTTGGCACGCGCTGCCGAGAGCGATCGCCACGCTCAGGTCCAATCGGTCCTTTCGGGCGCTGGAGAAGGCCGAGGCCATTTCTGCTGCGGCACCAACAAGCGCCACGACGATAAAACCGACGAACGCCGGGGTCATTCCGAAAACGTCGGCGGCACCTTGCAGCGATTCAACGAAGACCTCGCTTACAAACGCGACGAGCACCGTTGCTCCGGCCAAAACGGCCAGGGCCAGCGCGGTTGGCCACTCTGTTTGATTGGTTCCTTCGTGCTTTACGGCGCCAAAGAGTTCGCGGTGTGTTCTGAGCGAGAAAAGCATCCCGAGCGCATAGGAAACAATGAGCAGCGCAGACAATCCAAAGCTCAGGGTCTGATTGAATTCCACCGTAATGGACACGGAATCCGTTCGCGCCAGCAGAGATGGAACCAGCAGCGCAATGGTGGCCAAAAAGAGCAAGCTCGCCAGCAAGTTCGTGCTGTTCCGATTGTACTCCTGCGTGTGGTACTTCAGCCCGCCAAGCAGCAACGCCGCGCCTAACATGAACAAGGCGTTCGTAACGATCGCGCCCGCAATCGACGCCTTGACGAGAACGTATTGTCCCGCGTGCAAGGCCGTCAGCGCAATGATCAATTCGGTCATATTGCCGAGGGTGGCATTGAGCAACCCGCCGATTGCATCGCCTGTTTTTGCCGCCATGGACTCTGTGGCGAGACTGAGAAGCGCGGCCAAAGGAACAATGGCGAGAACAGAAAGACCGAACAGCAGAGCGTGCGCTTCAGGTTTGATCGTTCGAGCAACAAACAAAATGGGTACAAATGCCAGCAGCCACAGCAGACGTTTGTGTGGAATCTTATCGAGCAAATCTCTCAAGGAGAGCAGGGATCCCTGTGCAACAGCTTTCTTGACCCCGAGGAATCCTGTATTTCCGGCGCGTTGCAGGCTGTTCGTTCTTGGCATTTGATGACATCAGGTTCGTCGGACACCAACGGCAATTTGACCGCGTGCGCAGCGGCTTCGGTGATGCCACATTTCAGTCCGCTGTAATGCGACCTGGCCCGGCGATCAACTACACCTAGGTACAATTCCTCTTGGCGCGCAGGGCGCGTGTAATCATTCGCTCGACGCGATCGGCTCTCTATCGGCCTCCTTAACGAGAGCAGCAAGCATGACCGATTCGATCCACCCCGCCGCTTCTCATCATCTGCCGTCATTCATTACGGCGCCTGGTCAGACAGACGTCCTCATGGTCGTTATGGCCGTCATTTTAGGTCTCTCGGTCCTCGGCTTCGGCATACTATTTCTGCGATTGCACACCATGCCTGAACGCATTGCGCACCGATCGCACAAATTGCAATTCGAGATCGTCGCGGTTCTGGGACTGATCGCGCTGTTCACGCACATGCATATCTTCTGGATCGCCGGGCTTTTGCTGGCGTTGATCGATTTTCCGGATATCGGCGGCTACCTCGGTCGAATCGCCGGTTCAGTCGAGACGATCGCGGAAGCCGAATCGAGCGGCGGCTCAGCTCAGGCAAACGAAGTCGCCGCCGGCAACAAGCATGCAACAGCAGCGGCCAAAATGCTGCACGAGAACGTCGCCAGCATCCGGCGCGCCGAAGAGTCGGACGAGAAGAGATCTGGCGTCAAAGACAAGGAGCTGACCCATGCTTGAGCTCCTCTTTTGTTCTGTCCTGACAATACTTCCTGACTATCTTTTCCGCCGTTACGTTCAGGGTAAACGCATTGGCAAAGAGATCACGTTCTTTTCGGTATGGTTCGAGCTTAGATGGGGCATCACAGCCTGTCTGATCCTTACCGTCGCGCTGATTACAACGGTTTTCTACAACCATCCTTCAACAAGCAATGTCACGCTTTTATTCAGAACCGTCCCGATTCTTCCCGAAACAAATGGTCGGGTTGCCGAGATATTTGTCCAACCGAGTGATGTCGTCGCCAAAGGCGCGCCAATCTTCAGGCTCGACAGTTCGAAGCAGGAAGCCGCGGTAGAGACGGCACGGCGAAAGATCGCGGAAATCGACGCAGGCCTGATTGCCGCGCGTGCCGATATCGAGAAGGCAGAGGGTCAACTTCAGGAGGCCAAGGGCGCGGTGCAACAGGCCTCGGATGAACTGAAGACCAAGCAGGAGCTCTACAGGCGAAATCCCGGAAACGTCCCGTTTCGCGAGATCGAAAAGCTCCAGGTGCGCGTCGAGGCTAGTCAAGGTGCAGTCGCGGCAGCCACCGCGGCAAAACAAGGAGCTGAGATTCGAGTCTCGACCGTCCTTCCCGCTGAAAAGGCCAGCGCGGAAGCCGCGCTGTCCCAGGCTCAAGTGGAGCTACAGAAGACGGTCATCCGGGCCGGCGTGACCGGGCGAGTGGAGCAGTTCTTCCTGCGGGTGGGCGACATCGTCAATCCGCTTATGCGCCCAGCGGGAGTTCTGATTCCGCAAGGGGCCGGCGCGCGAGGCCTGCAGGCCGGCTTCGGCCAGATCGAAGCGCAGGTAATGAAGGTTGGCATGATCGCCGAGGTCACGTGCGTCTCCATGCCATTCACGATCATTCCTATGGTCGTCACCCAGGTGCAGAACTACATCGCGGCCGGCCAATTTCGCGGCGGCGAGCAACTGGTCGACCTGCAGCAGACGGCACGGCCAGGCACGTTGCTTGTTTTTCTAGAACCTCTCTATAAAGGCGGCCTGGATGGCGTGACCCCGGGCAGCAGCTGCATCGCGAACGCCTATTCAAACAACCACGATCAGATCGTTGCAAAAGAAACGAGTCCTACGGAGCGGGTCGTACTCCATATCGTGGACGCGTTGGCGCTCGTACATGCATTGATTCTGCGGCTGCAGGCGCTGGTCCTTCCTTTCCAAACGCTTGTGTTCGGCGGTCATTGAAACCGAAAGCGCTGATTGAGTTTCCGGCCGCCGCCGGTGAGCCGTGCGGTCACCACCGTCGTTCGCGCGCATACGGCGTAAATCTTTTCCACGTTCGCAACTGGTCGGGCGTATCCAAAGTGTTAACTGCATCAAGGGCGGCATATCTAAACGATTAAATCGCATCGAGGTGAGAATGAGTTCAAGCCTGTTTGCAGGCGTTGTGTTTTGAAAATCGAAGCTCGCGTACTATGCCTGCGTATATTGTCCCTTTGTGCAATAGCCACCGCGCACGCAAGAACTACAGTTCAGAGGCTGGGAGCGCTTCAAGATGGAGAAAGCTTATGCTGATGAAATGCAAGACATCCAGCGCGCGCGTGTTGAAGTTGATCGGTGCTTTCGGTGTAGCGAGCGCAGTCGCGCTTTTGGCACCCTCGTCAAGCAGTGCCGAAGATGATGCCGCTGTTGGTGTAGCGATCGGTGCAGGCGTGGGCGCGATTGTCGGCGCTGCTGCCGCCAATTCGGCATACGCTGCGGGCGCATACTATGGCCAGCCCGATTACAACAGCGGGTACTACAACGGCGGCTATGGTTACGGCTATGGGTATGACGGCGCTTATGCCTATCAGCCGGGCTACATCATGGACGACTCACATCTGTCTTCGTGCGTCGGCGATCTCGGCTATGGCCGGCCTGACTATTGGGCATGCTGATGCAGGCATGGAAGAAAAGAGATACCTGAACGACGTTGGTGGCGCCGCGAAATCGCGGCGCCAGAAATGTGGGCCTTGGAACGTCCGTGCCCGCCGTTTGCAGACAACCGAATTGTCGATGAGAGAAGTGCAAGTGCCGCGACCACATCGTGTGCGGCATGAGTCCAGGTGCGAATTCCAAAAAGGCCTTTTGGCATAGAGGCAACCGGGCTCCCCGCTCCGTCCGATACCTCGATCGGCGATGCTTGGACGAACCGCTCGCAACAGCGCAACGACGCCATGTGTCGGCGACCTCATTGGAACGACGGGTCGAGCGGAATGTCCCGCTCCGATGATTATGGCTAGTAGCCGCGATAAACGTGTCGCCGATAGTAGCGGTGATACGGATAATGCACGACATTTCGATAGTATGGATAGTAGCCGCGGTAGTACGCGCGACGATAGCCATACGGGTAACCGTAGCCATAGGCAGGATAGTCGTAGCCGTAGGCATAGGGCCCGTAGTCATAGTACGGAGGATCGTAGTAACCGTAGCCTCCATAGTACGGAGCTGCGAGGGCGAGGCCCGCCGCGGCACCGAGACCGAGGCCGGCCCATCCCCAGCCTCCATGCCAGCCACCCCAGCCGCCGTGCCAGTGACCGCCACCCCAACCGCCATGCCAGCCACCGCCGTGCCAACGAGCGTTAGCCGAGTCCGGAACTGCCACCGTGGCTCCCGCAACGGTAATGAGAGCGCTCATCGCCATTAGCGATCTTCGCAGAGTCTTGCGCATGATTTTCTCCTGTCACTGATAGGTGTCCCAAACGACTCTTTCGATGGTCGGGACAACGTTCAGGGTCAATTATTGCGCAAGCGCGTCAATTTTCGATTGCCCCAAGGTCCTACATTCGTTCTGTTGCCACTCGCCCGCGCGACGAGTGAGACAAATATAGAAATTTGGAAAATCGGTGCTTTCGTGGTGGGCGCTGCAGGGATCCAACCTACGACCTCTCCCATCAAATTGTGGTTGGCCGGATCGCCTCTGGCGCGCAGGCGGAGTTTGCCTTGTCCGCGCATCGCCGTGGCGACGGGGATTGCCCGGAAAAAGTTTGAAGCTGGCGCGCGGGCGCCAGACAACGCGATCCGCCAGTCCGCAAACCGTGTCGGTTCGCTCAAGTACTATCGCCTCGCGCACGCTTCTGACTGAATTGCCGGCGGGCGACACAATTTCTTGCTTCTTTCGGGGTGCCTTTGTCACGAACGCTTCCAATCCTCCGGGAGTCGACCGGAGTTTGTTGAATCGGAAATCCGAACGCCACCCGGCGCTAAAATCGCAATCACAATCGCGATGCGAGATACGCGACAGGCCTGCTCGAAACGAGCACGCGATGTGCGGCGCTTCAGGTGCAGGCGTAAGTCTTAACCTTGGCGTTGGGGGATCGCTTGCAGCGGGCGACGCGAGTATCAGACAGGCTGCGTATTTTTTTTGGCGTATCGGATGGGCTTGATCGGAGCGCTTGACGATCTCGATGTTCGCGCGCTCCCGCGCGACCCTTGACGGCGGTAGTAACTCCTGACTACGCTGGAAGCTGGCTTTCCGTGAGCTTACTACGAGCCTTTCCATTTAATAGGCGAGACGGACGGATAGCATCGGCGTGAGCGCTCATCGCAACATCACCGTCGATAGAGGCTGTCATCGATTGCAGAAGTCTCAATTTTCGAGGACATCTCAGACTGCTTGGACGTACTGCTAGCTGGCGACGACGGGTTGGACTAGTCCCGTGATAATCGATCTGCTGACCGACACCCAACTCTGGCAGCAGATGCTTGTCTACGCCGCTCCCCTCATCATTGCGGCCATGGGCGAGCTGATCACCGAGCGCAGCGGCGTACTCAATGTCGGCATCGAAGGCATGATGCTGGTGGCCGGCGTCGTTTGTTTCGTCGCCGCGTTTGAGACGGGTAGCGTTGCGGCGGGCATGCTGGCGGGCATGGCCGCCTCGGGCCTTATGGCGCTCGTCCTAGCATACTATAGCATCACCCTTCGCGGCTCGCAGATCACCGTGGGGCTGGCCCTGTATGTATTCGGCATCGGGTTTTCATCTCTCGCCTACCGGATCGCGTTTGGCATCCGCCTGTCGACGCCGCGGGCCCCGACGCTCGATGCCCTGTCTCTGCCGGGGCTCTCTGACATCCCGGTCCTGGGGCAGATCCTGTTCCAGCAGAACGTGCTCGTTTACGTAGCGTTGCTGCTGGTCCCGACCGTGCATTTGTTTCTCTTTCACACCCCAATGGGGTTGCGAATGCGCGCCGCCGGAGAGAACCCGCGGGCCGTCGACACCCTCGGCCTCGATATCGCACTGCTCCGCTACGGGGCCACTCTCGCAGGCGGCGTTCTCATCGGGCTCGGCGGCGCCTACCTGCCGCTCGCCCTGACCGGCACGTTCAGCGAAAACATGACGGCGGGCCGCGGTTGGCTCGCCCTCATACTGGTGATCTTCGGGCGGTGGCAGCCGGGCCTGGTCCTGCTCGGCGCCTGCTTCTTCGCCTATGTGGATTCGCTGCAGTTCAAGGTCGCTATGGAGTCCAAGCTGGTGCCGCCACAGTTTCTGTTGATGCTGCCCTACATTCTCGCCGTGGTGGTGTTGATCCGCATCTACAGCGGCGCGCGGGCGCCGCGCGCCCTTGCCGTCCCCTATGAAAGAGAATCGCGCGGATAGCGCGCGCGAAAGGAGGCTGTATGTCGTTGCTCTCTAGAGTGTCGATTCTCGGTGTGCTGCTCGCCGGGCTGGTCGGGGCTTCCTCGGCCGAAGCCCAGACCAATCACAAGTTCGCAATGATCATGCCCGGACCGATCCAGGACGCCGACTTCAATGCGCTCGGCTACGTCGCGTTGCAAAAGCTAGCCAAGATGTATGGCATCCAGGTCGCGCATTCCGAGTCGGTGGCGGTCGCGGACGCCGAGCGCGTTTCCCGCGAGTACATAAACTCCGGGTACGACATTATCGCCTACCACGGCGGTCAGTATCCGACCATCATGCGCAAGCTGGCCGGCCAGTTTCCCAAGGTGACATTCATTCAGGAGGGGTCGGGGCGAATGGCCAACCTGCCGAAGAACGCCTGGGTCATCGGCCGCAAATACTATCAGGGCTTTTATATTCTGGGCACTCTGGCCGCGCTGGCCACCAAGACCGGCAAGGTCGGCTTCGTGGGCGGCGTGAGGATACCCGACGTCGTCTCTTCTCTTAATGCCGTGGAGCAGGGATTGAAGGAGCACAACCCAAAGGCCACGCTAGTCTACAATGTCATCGGCGATTTCAACGACCCGGTGAAGGGCCGGCAGACGGCGGAGGCGCAGATCGCTTCGGGTGCGGATTTCCTGATCACCTTCGTCAATCTCGGGCTTTACGGCGTCGCCGAAGCCGCGAAGGCGGACACAAAGCAGCGGGTGCTGCTGACAACGCTCTACACCAACAAGTGGGACACGGCGCCTGAGAACCTGGCCGTTAGCCTGCTCTTCGACTTCTCCAAGCCTTACGCCGACATCGTCGGCCACATCATCAAGGGTGAGGTCACCGGCTATTACGAGATGCGACCCGGCAGCGGTATAGAGCTGGGCGAGATGCGTCACGTGCCGGCGGATGTCCAGAAAAAGGTGCAGTCGGTGTTTCAGGAGGTTGCTGCTGGGAAGCAACTGCCGGAGATTACCAACAAGACCCCATGAGCGGTGCGGGCATGTCGGTAGGTCCCGCGCATCGAGAGAAGGTCTCGATGCGCGGGGTAGCCAAGCGGTTCGGTGATGTCACGGCTCTGCGAGGCGTAGACTTCACCGTGGCCGGCGGCGAGATTCACGGTCTGCTGGGCGAGAACGGCGCCGGCAAGACGACCCTCATGAACGTCCTTTCCGGGCTGTACCGAGCCGACCGTGCCGAGATCGCGATCGATGGCCGCCCGGTCGTGATCCGCTCACCCGCCGATGCCCTCGCGCACCGGATCGGCATGGTGCACCAGCACGTCGAACTGATCGCGAGCTTCACCGCGCTGGAGAACGTGCTGCTCGGCCGCGAAGGCGGACGCTGGCAGCTGCACCTCGACCGCCACCGGCACTCAGTGGAGGCCGTCGCGCGGCGCTTCGGACTGGCCGTGCCGCTCGATGTCCCGGTACGCACTCTGGCGGCCGGCGTCCAGCAGAAGATCGAGATTCTCAAGGCGCTCTATCGCGGCGTTGAGATTTTGATCTTGGACGAGCCCACCACGATGCTGACGCCGCAGGAAGTGGACGTCCTGTTCGCCACGATCCGGACCATGACGGCCGAGGGCCTCACGGTGATTTTCATCACCCACAAGATTCGCGAGATCCTGGCCAACTGCGATCGGATCACCGTGATGCAGGCGGGGGTCGTGGCAGCAACGCTCGACCGGGCGGCGGCCGACGAGGCGATCCTCGTGGAGATGATGATCGGCCAGCGGCCCTCCGGCATGTCCATCGGGACACCGGCGGGGGCGCGCGTGGCGGGGGCCGCTCCCTTGCTCGAGGTCCGAGAACTCGTCGTCGAGGCCGACCAGGTGGCCCGGGCCGTCGACCGGTGCAGCTTCGCGCTGGCTGGCGGCGAGCTTGTCGGCTTGGCGGGCGTGGCCGGCAATGGGCAGCGCGAACTCGCCGAAGCGCTTGTCGGCCTCTTGCCCGCGGCCGAGGGCTCGATCGCCGTCGCCGGCAGCGAAGTAACCCGGGCCTCCGTCCGTGAACGGCTGGCCGCCGGTCTGGTCCACATTGCCGAGGACCGGATAGAGGGTGGCGTTCTGCCCGGGCTCTCGGTCACCGAGAACCTGATGCTCGGCCTGCACCGGCTTGCCTTCAGGGGCCGGCTCTACGATCGGCGGGCGGCCGGCGACCTCGCCCGCCGGGTGGTCGCCGAGTACGCCGTCGTGGCTCCGCACGAGGACATGCCCGCGACCTCGCTGTCCGGCGGCAACATCCAGAAGCTCATGGTGGCGCGGGCGATGATGCTGGCCGAGATCACCGGTGGGCGCGTCGTGGTGGCGGCCAATCCCACACGCGGCCTGGACGTCCGCGCGACGGAGTTCGTGCGCAGTCGGCTAGTCGACTTCGTCCAGCACGACGGCGCCGTGCTGCTCGTCTCCGAGGACCTCGACGAACTGCTACAGCTCTGCGATCGGATCCTCGTGATGTATCGCGGACGGATTGTCGGCGACTTGCCGCGCCCCGAGTTCGACGCTTACCGGATCGGCGCACTCATGGCCGGCACGCGCGACGAGGTCCAGGCATGCGCATGAAGGCGCCGATGGCGCCCGTGCTGCGTCGCGTCTTTGGCGGCAGCCTCGTCTATGTCGGCGCGATAGCGGTCGCGGCAGCGGTCAGTGCCAGCTTCATCGTAGCTATGCATGGCGATGTCCTGGTGGCGTTCCGGACGATCGTTATCAGTTCGCTCGGGAGCTTCTCGGGGATCGCGCAGACGCTCAATAAGATCTGCCCGCTGCTGCTCGGCAGCTTCGCGGTCATGCTCGGCATGCGAGGCGGCTTCGTCAATATCGGCGTCGACGGCCAGATCTACCTCGGCGCCATCGCCGCTACTGGCATAGGGTTCGCGCTAGCGGACACCGGCCTGCCAGCCGCGGTCATGGTGCCGGCCTTGCTCTTGGCGGGCACCTTGGGCGGCGCCGCATTCGGCGCCATCCCCGGCGCGCTGCGAGCCTGCTGGGGCGTCAATGAGATCTTCGTCACCGTCATGCTGAACTTCGTCGCCTACTATCTCACCGAGTACCTGAGTTCGGGTCCTTGGAACGACCCCGTAAGCGGTGAGGCTATCTCGGTGCCGATCCCGGACGAGGCCACTCTGCCGATGCTGATGCCCCGCGCCGGCGCCCACAGCGGCATCCTGCTCGCCGTCCTTGTGGCCATCCTGGTCTGGTGGCTGCTGTCGCATACCGTCTTCGGTTACGAGATCCGGGCCGTCGGCGCCAATCCTCGCGCCGCCCGCGCCGGGGGGATCTCCATTCCCTGGATTACTTTCATGACACTGTCCCTCTCGGGCGCCTTGGCCGGCTTGGCCGGGGCGATCGAGGTCAGTGGCTATCATAACCGGCTGATCCTGGGGTTGACGCCGGGGTACGGTGTCATCGCCATCCTCATCGCGTTTCTCGGCGGCAAGAGCGTCGGCGGTGTTGCGGTGGCGGCGATCCTCGTGTCGATCCTCATGGTCGGCGCCGACTCTCTGCAGCGGAGCGTCGGGCTTCCGGCCAGCGCCGGCTTCGTCTTCCAGGCCATTGTTGTCCTGTGTGTCCTCCTGGTCGAGGCCCACTCGGCGCGTCGGCGGGGATCGAGAACAATGCCTCATGAATCGCCGCGTCTGAAGTCGCCGCCTTCACCGCCGCGGGGCTAACTGAACCGTAGGACGACGCCGGCCATGAGAATTGTGGCCGAGCCGCTTGGGACACCGGGGAGGGGGACGTGATCGTTCCGGCGCTCGCGGATATTCGAGAATGACGTCCGGTGCGGCGAGCGTCCGACAGAAGAGCAACGACTTCGGCAGAAATTTCCCTGGGCCGGCGGCGCAGATTCGCTGTTTTCTTTTTCCCTGATCGAAATAATAGGGAAAACGGCTCTAAGCTCATGAAATCATTAGACTAGTAGAGACATCGAATACTGATGTCCGCCAGAATCGAACAAATTCCCCGTTCTTTTTCCCTGTTAGCAGGGAATCGGTGAGAAGAGACGCGTTCGAGCGCGACTGCGTGCGCCACCATCCCTCGCGCTGGTTCACGCGTCTTGCTTGGGCCGACGATCATTCACTTCCAGAACTGTCGCGACGCGATGCGGGCGCCCTCGGCCAACGCCGCGAGTTTCGCCCAAACGACCTCGGGGTCGACGGCCGCCTGGCCGACCCAGGTGCCATAGCCGCAATCGCTGCCAGCGATGACGTTCCTGCAGCCGACGAGGTTGGCATAGCGCGCGATACGTTGCGCGATCAGCTCGGGATGCTCGATGAAATTCGATTTCGATTCGATGACGCCGGGGATGAGCACTTTGCCCTCCGGCAGCTTCACCGTCTCGAACAGCTTCCATTCATGCGCATGACGCGGATTGGCGGCCTCGAAGGAGATCGCGCTCGGCCTGGCTGCAAAAACGATATCGATGATATCGGCGAGCGGGACGTCGCAATGATGCGGGCCTTCGTAGTTGCCCCAGCACAGATGCATGCGAAGCTGCTCGGCCGGAATGCCGGCGACGGCGTGATTGAGCGCCTCGACGTGCAGCCGCGCGCGCTTGCGAAATCCTTCGAGGTCCAGATCGGCGTACTGAATGTGCCGGCCCATTGCGAGATCGGGGCAGTCGATCTGCAACACAAGTCCAGCCTTCGTCACCGTTTTGTATTCGTGGCGCATGGCGTCGGCGATGGCATAGATGTAGGTCTCGAAATCCTTGTAGTGTTCGTTGCCGAAGAACAGGGAGACCACGCCGGGGGAGGCGGCGCTCATGAAGCCGCCGGTCGCGTTCACTTGCGCCAGCGCCGCCTTCAAATTCTCCGCATCGGTTCGCGCAGCATCCGGATCGCGCACGCTGATCGGCGCATTGCAGGCCGGAGTCTTTCGCCGCGAGCGGCCGGGATCGCCGAACACGCGCTGCTGGAGCTTCGGGAAATCGGCAAGGTCCCGGTAGACGAAGGTGTTGCCCGCGCCGCCGAAGCCGGCGAGCCGATCCTTCACATAGGTTGCGTAGCTCGGCTTCGACATCTCGCCGTCATTGATGAGATCGACGCCGGCTTCCGCCTGCTTCTTCACGACTTCCGTAACCGCCGCCCGCACGCGGGCGGCAAGCGCGGCAGGGTCGACCGGGACGCCTTCCTCCTTGGCGTACATCATGCGGATGAGGTCGTCGGGGCGCGGCAGGCTGCCGGTGTGCGTGGTGAGAAATCGATCGCGGCTTTGCTGCATCGGGTTCCTCCGGTTCCGACTTTAGAGTAGCCCTCCGCCGCTCACCACCGCGATAGACGGCTCGCGTTGACAGGGCCGGGAAGGGTGCCTAGAAACCCGCCAAACCCGAACCAGAGATACGCATGAAAGTCCGCAATTCGCTCAAATCCCTGCGCGGCCGCCACCGCAACAACCGCATCGTGCGCAGGAAGGGCAGGGTCTACGTCATCAACAAGACCAACCGGCGCTTCAAAGCCCGGCAGGGCTGATTTACGGGTCGCTCAGGCAGTCCCTCCAGATTGCCCCATATTGGCCACAGCGGGCGGAAACACTAGATTCCGTCCATGCGACTGCGATTCCCGAGCCTGATGCTTGCCGCCGCGCTGGCGCTTGCCGCCGGCGTCTCTGTGCGTGCCGCGACCCCCGCCGAGCCCACTCCCAAGCCGTCCGCCCCGCTGGTGCAGCCGCCGGCCAAGCTTCCGCACGTGCAGCACGGCGACCCCACGCACAATCTCGATTTCCTGTTCGAAGCGCTCAAACTCGCGCCAGATGACGAAACCGCCAAGGCGATCGAGGGGCGCATCTGGGCGCTCTGGATCGTGTCGCGCAGCGACACCACCAATCTGCTGATGACGCGGGTGAAGACCGCGCTCGATCAAAAGGACGACAAGCTCGCGCTCAAGCTGCTCGACGCCATCATCAAGATCAAGCCGGACTACACGGAAGCCTGGAACCGGCGCGCGACCATCTATTACTCCGAAAAAGATTACGGCAAGGCGCTTGCCGACATCCGCGAGGTACTCAAGCGCGAGCCGCGCCATTTCGGTGCGCTCGCCGGCCTCGGGCTGATTTTGCAGGACATCGGCGACGACAAGCAGGCGCTTGAGGTCTACCGCCGCGCGCTCGCGATTTATCCGCGCCTGCAGAAAATTCCGGACATCGTGAAGACGCTGCAGGAAAAGATCGAGGGCCGGGATATTTAGTGCGTCTTATGCCGCCTGCCTGGCCGTCAGCGGCAAGCGATCTCGTACGAGTGGCGCCAGTTCTTCTGCATCGTAACCGCAGCCGTCAATGAAAGCGGATCGGCGTCGGCGCATGAAGTTGAGCCCTATCGCGTAGAGCCCGGGTGAGCCGGTCACGCCGCCGCGATGGATGATCTCGCCCTGCCTGTCGAGCACCGGTATCTTCAACCACGGATAGCGGCGGACGTAGCCCGTCGCCCAGACGACCGATCGAATGCCGTCACGCAACAGGTCGAGTGTCAGCTGCTCGCTGCTCGCGGCAAACGGAGACCGCGCGGCGGGATCAGCGGTGGGGGCCGGAATGCCTTCTCTCCTGAAGCAGTCGTCGATTCGGTCCAGGGTGCGGACCATCCGGAGGTGCGTTTTCTCGATCGTGTGTGCGAGATCGGCGCTGAACGAGGCCTTCGTGCCCTTCATCGCGGCGAGTCTGCCGACAAGGCGAATGCCCTGCCGGCTTAGAATGCCGAGATTGAGATCGCGATTGTCAGCGCGTCCGACGACTTGCAGCGATGGCTGCCGCCTGGCGGATTCGAAATTTGCCGGCGCCGACGGGCGCTCGTCCAGGATGCCCGCCAATTCCATCGCGGCGTAGATGTCGAACCCGCGATAGCGGCGCGGCATCCGGACGTGATCGCCGACCGCAAGGGTCACGGGGCGTCGTGAGGCGTGAATTTCTTCCGCGAGCTGGGCGCCGCTCGAGGACGCACCGACCACAAGCACGCCGCCTTCAGGAAGCTGCGCGGGACTGCGGTAGTCCGCCGGAAAAATCTGGAACAGTTTGGGCGTGAGCCCCTCCGCCATAGCGGGACGATACGGCGTGTCGCAGGCACCGGTCGCAATCACGACGGCGCGCGCGTTCCATTGGCCGGCGCAGGTTGTGACGCGATAGGCCTCTGCGACCCACTCGACCGCAATCACGTCGGCGCCGGCTATGACAGGGACATCCATCTCGCGCGCGTATGCCGTCAAATAGGAAGCAAACCGGCGCGCCGGCATGAACGCCCGTGGATCGCCTGCATGCGGCATGCCCGGGAGCGCGCTCATTGCCGCGGTGGTGAGCAGATTGAGTGAATGCCAACGTTCCGAGTGCCAGCGTTCGCCAATCCTGCCGCGCTCAAGCACGACATGGTCGACGCCGAGCACCGTCAGGCTCCGGCTCATGACGAGACCGGCCTGGCCGCCGCCGACAATAATGACGTCCGTGCGTTGCATGGTACGTGACCTTGGAAAGAGGAACGGGGCCGCCGTGGGGTAGGCGGCAGCCCCGCGCGTCAGGCTACGGCCGGCGTCTTCACGCCGATCGAGACCGGAACGCCATTGGTGATGATGTCGAACACGGCGGAGCGCTTCTTCGACTGCATGACAAGCTGCTTGAGCTGATCGGCGTCCGCCTCGCCGTCGATCTCGAAGGAGACCTTGATAGCTTCGTAGCCGTTACGGACTTCGCTCGATAGACCGAGAATGCCGCGCAGGTCGATGTCGCCTTCGACCGTGGATTCGACTTTCCTGAGCTTGATACCGCGCGCAGCCGCGACATTGGCGACGCCGGCCGTCAAGCACGTGGCGAGTGCATGCAGCACCCATTCGACCGGGCTTGGACCAGCGTCGGCACCGCAGAGCACCGCCGGATGGTCGCCGGAGCCCTTGTACGGGACGATGTGCTTGTGCTCGGCGCCGGCGCCAAAGTAGCCATACATCGTGCTTTGGCTGTGCGTGCCGGAGAGCCAGCGATTGCTGGCGCGGAATTTGAACTTGGCGAGTTCAGGCTGGCCACCCACGGCGCCGATGGTCGCGAGCAGCGTGGGCGTGTCGACACCGTTCATCGGCACGGGCACGCGCTTGCCGGTCTTGGTGGCGGTCATTGCAGTCATCTTTGGTCTCCTTCAATGTCTGCGGCACCGCATGGCGCCGGAGGTGGCGAGGGTTTATGTCGGCGCGCTGCTGGTGCGAATGACCAGGCAGCCGTATGATCTGATCATTCGTCCAAAACTTGAGGCTTTTGCTGCGATGGACCCACTGTCGGAAGTGCTGCGCTCAGTGCGCTTGGCCGGCGGTGTCTTTCTTTCCGGACATTTCACCGCGCCGTGGTGTATCAGCGTCAGGATTACGCCCGCGGATTGCGCGCCATTTATGAAAAATCCGGCGCAAATGATTGCCTATCATGTCGTCATCGAGGGCGAAGTGCTCGTCGGCGTCGACGACAGTCCGATGATGGCAGTGCGATCTGGCGAAATCGTGCTTTTTCCGCGCAACGATCCGCACATATTGGCCAATGAGGAGGGACTGGCGCCGGTGAGCGCTGGGCCGCTCATTCAGAAGTCCGCAGATGGCGGTCTCTATCGCATCCGTTACGGCGGTGGCGGCGCAACGTCGCGCATCTTTTGCGGCTTTCTCGCGAACGAGGAGAAACACAATCCGCTGATCTCCACTTTGCCAAAAACTTTGAAAATAGACGTTCGCGGTGCCACCGCGCGCGAATGGATCGAGGCTTCGGTGCGATTTGCGGCGGGCGAGCTTGCCGAAGGCAGGCTCGCCTCCTCGAGCGTCATGTCACGCCTGTCGGAATCGTTGTTCACCGAAGCGGTGCGGCAATATTCATCGACAGCGGATGAGGGGCTCGGCTGGCTCAAAGGACTGAAAGATCCGTATGTCGGCCGCGCGCTTGCATTGATCCACCAGAAAATGAATGCCCCCTGGACCACGAACTCACTCGCAAGCGAGATCGCCTTGTCGCGCAGCGCCTTCGTCGAGCGGTTCACCTCACTCGTCGGCTTACCGCCGATCCGCTATCTCACGGTGTGGCGATTGCAGACCGCAAAGCTCGACCTCCAGGAGACCCACAAGACGATCGCCCAGGTCGCACACGCCGTCGGCTACGACTCGGAAGAGGCGTTCAGTCGCGCATTCAAAAGGGAATTCGGCGCATCTCCGTCGCGGTGGCGCGAACGGCACGCCGCGGGATAGGCCGCCTGGGGCATCCAGGCAAGCGAAGCGCGCGCTGAGCGGAGCTGTCGCGTTGCGGGGTTCAGGTGCGGCGTTTACGCGTTTCGCGGGCGCTTTTTTATTGGTAAAATAACGTCGACGACCGCAAGCCCGCGTCGACTGGGAGGAAAACATGCCTGACGTCAAATGGGCCTTCAAAGGGCGTGAATTCATCAACTGCAACTGCGCATATGGATGCCCTTGCCAATTTAATGCACTTCCGACCTATGGAGATTGCAAGGCCGTTGCCAGTTTTCATATCGACGAGGGCTATCATGGAAAGACCCGCCTCGATGGACTGAGCTTCGTGCTCATCGCCCGCTGGCCGAAGGCCATTCACATGGGGCATGGCGAGGCGGTTGTCGTGATCGACGAGCGGGCGAAGCCTGAACAGCGCGAGTCCTTGCTGCGCATCATCACCGGCCAGGATACCGAGCCGGGCGCAACCATCTTTCAGGTGTTCTCCACCGTGCTCGAAAAAATTCACGACCCGATTTTTGCGCCGATCGAATTCGACGTCGATGTCGACGCACGCCGCGCGCGGGTGGTGGTTCCCGGTATCACGGAGGGACGGGGCGAGCCCATCGTCAACCCGGTCACCGGAAAGGAGCACCGCGTGCGGATCAACCTGCCGCACGGCTTTGAGTACGAGACCTCGGAAAGCGGCCGCGGCTGGAGCAAGGCTTCCGGCGGTCCCGTGCGGATGGATCTGAGCGACAGTTATGGCCAGTTCGCGCATCTGCACTTGTCGCAAAGCGGCGTCGTCCATTGACGCCATAAACAAGGCCCCATGACCGCGACAGCGCTCGAAAGCGTATTGCGGCGCGACCGCGCGATCGTCGCCGCCGCGCTGGCGGTGCTAACCGCTTTGGCCTGGGTCTATATCGTGCTGCTGGCCAACAGCATGGCCGCAGGCGGAATGAGCATGGGCGACATGCCCATGAGCAACATGCCCATGGGCGACTCGTCGGGCATGAACATGGGCGGGGTGCTGGCCCCTGCATTCAAGCCGTGGACGGCTGTCGAGTTTACCACCACGTTCGCAATGTGGACGGTGATGATGGTCGGGATGATGACGCCGTCCGCCGCGCCCATGATCCTGATCTATGCCCGCGTCGGCCGTCAGGCTGCGCTGCAAGGCAAACCGTTCGCCGCCACCGGCTTTTTTGCCGGCGGTTACCTGCTCGCATGGAGCCTGTTTTCGCTCGTGGCCACTGGCGGCCAATGGGCGCTGGACCGCGCAGCCTTGCTGACACCGATGATGGCGACGACAAGCGGTGTGCTGGGCGGGCTGGTGCTGATCGCCGCCGGCCTGTTTCAATGGTCGCCGGTGAAGGACGTCTGCCTGAAGCACTGCCGGGCGCCGCTCAGCTTCATTCAGCACCACGGCGGTTTCCGGCGCGATGCCGCGGGCTCGCTTGCGCTCGGCTTCCGTCACGGCACTTATTGCGTCGGCTGCTGCTGGGCGCTCATGGCCGCGCTGTTCGTCGGCGGCGTGATGAATATCGTCTGGATTGCCGGGCTGGCGATTTTTGTTCTGCTCGAGAAGGTCATTCCGGCGGGGCGCATCGTTTCGCGTGCGGCCGGAGCCGCTTTGATCGTTTGGGGAGTGTGGCTAATGGCCTCTGCGCTGCGCTGATTGAGGCACATATGAAGCGGCCGTCCGGCTCAATCGCTGACTGCTTCGCTTCCGACAAACGTAATGCGCAGCATGTTGGTCGCGCCGGGCGTGCCGAGCGGGACGCCGGCGACGATGATCGCGCGCTGGCCGGCCTTGGCGAAGCCTTCCTTGAACGCGATGCGGCAGGCGCGCTCGACCATGTCGTCCTGGTCGTGCGCGTCCTCGGTGACGACGCAATGGACGCCCCACACCAGCGATAGCCTGCGTCCGGTGGTGTCGTTCGGCGACAGCGCGACGATCGGCGATTTCGGCCGCTCGCGCGCAACGCGTAGCGCGGTCGACCCCGACGAGGTCCAGCAGATGATCGCCGACAGATCGAGCGTTTCCGCGATCTGGCGCGCCGCGTCCGCGATCGCATCGGCACCGGTCGCTTCCGGCTCTGCGCGCTGCGCGGTGATGATGGCGCGATAGTTCGGGTCGTGTTCGACCTCTTCTGCGATGCGGTTCATGGTCGCCACCGCTTCCACCGGATAGTGTCCGGCCGCCGATTCCGCCGACAGCATTACCGCATCGGCGCCTTCG